>NZ_JBHWKQ010000068.1:0-32010 GCF_042730865.1 Streptomyces sp. NPDC059897
CGTTGTTTATAAGAGCCTGGTTATCATGGCGTTCTATTGCCGGCCTCACGAACCCATTACAACCCCGCAATACCTTTTCGCCGCAGGGGGAGCGGTCGCGTCCCCGACGCTCCGGCTCCCGCTGATTCCTGACCAAACGCCCCCTTCGTGCGGGCCGTCATCGGCGAGGCTTCGATGTTCTTCACCTATCTCCGGCGTGAGCTGCGCCGCCGCAGAAAAGCGGCGCTCGTCGTCGCCTCCGGGCTCGCGCTCGGGATCGCGCTCGTCATCGTCGTCGGTTCGGTGTCCGCCGGGATGACCCAGGCGCAGGACAAGGTCCTGCGGTCGCTGTACGGCCTGGGCACGGACATGACCGTCACCAAGGCGGCGAGCGCGCCGAAGGCGGGCGACGACACGGGGCGCCCGAAGTTCAACTTCGACGCCAGGGACAGCGACTCCGGTGACAAGGACCAGTCCAGCGACCGCGTGATGGTGCAGGGCTTCCAGACCCTCGCCGACTCCACCGTCTCCAAGGTCGCGGGCCAGGAGGGCGTCGCCGACACGGTGGGCGGGCTCAGCCTGCAGGTGATGAAGGTCAGCGGCCAGTTCACGCGCGGCCAGTTCGAGCAGGACGGGGGCGGCGGTGCGCAGGGCGGTCCTGGCGGCGGCCAGGGCGGCGGTGGCGAGGGTGGCCAGCCGCAGGGCCGGGTCCAGGGAGGTGGCGCCGCCTTCGACGTCAACTCCTTCTCCGTCTACGGCACCGACGTCACCCAGCAGAAGCTCGGACCGCTGACCTCCTCGAAGATCACCAAGGGGCGCAGCTTCAAGACCTCCGAGACGGATTCCAGGGTCGCCGTCGTCGACTCCGCGTACGCGAAGGAGAAGAAGCTCGCCGTTGGCGACAAGGTGACCGTCAAGGGCGACAAGTACCAGGTCATCGGCGTCGCGACCGCGGACAGCGGGGACGCGGCCGCCAATCTCTACGTGCCGCTGAAGCGGGCCCAGACGCTCGCGGACGCCAAGTCCAAGGTGACGACGGTCTACGTCAAGGCGACCGACTCGCAGCGGATCGACGCCGTGAAGGCGGCCATCCAGAAGAACATCGACGGCACCACCGTCACCACGTCCGCCGATCTCGCCGACACCGTCTCCGGCTCCCTGTCGACCGCCTCGAACCTGGCCTCGAACGTCGGCAAGTGGCTGTCGATCGCGGTGCTCGTCGCCGCCTTCCTGGTGGCGGGGCTGCTCACGTCCTCGGCCGTGGCCCGGCGGGTCCGGGAGTTCGGCACGCTCAAGGCGCTCGGCTGGACCTCGGGCCGGGTGACCCGGCAGGTCGTCGGCGAGTCGGTCGTCAACGGGCTGATCGGCGGCGTTCTCGGCATCGCGGTCGGGCTCGCGGGTGCGTACGCGGTGACCGCGATCAGCCCGAGCCTGTCCGCGCAGCTCGGCGGCGGCGCGGGCGGCGGTGGCGGCATGGGCGGTGGTCCCGCCGGCGGCTTCGGTGGCGGTGGCGGTGGCGGCGGAATGATGCGCCAGGCGGCCGGCGGCGGGGCGAAGACCCTCGACATCGCGCTCAGCGCGCCCGTCTCCGCCACCACCATCGCCCTCGCGGTCGGCCTCGCCGTCGCGGGCGGGCTGATCGCCGGCGCCTTCGGCGGCTGGCGGGCCTCGCGGCTGCGCCCGGCGGACGCGCTGCGCCGCGTCGCGTAGCACCAGCGGTCCCGCCCATCACCTTACGTAGCACAGGAGTTGCACCATGTATCAGCTCACCGGCGTCACCAAGCGGTACCGGCGCGGCAAGGAGACCGTCGACGCGCTCGCGGGCGTCGACCTGACCATCGGCGACGGCGACCGGCTCGTCATCCAGGGGCCGACCGGCGGCGGCAAGTCGACCCTGCTCCAGATGCTCGGCGGGCTCGACCGGCCCACGGCGGGCAGTGTCGTGCTCGACGGGGTCGACCTCGCGACGCTGCCGGAGGCCCGGCTCACCAAGGTCCGCGCCGAGTCCATCGGCTTCGTCTTCCAGTCCTTCAACCTCGTCCCGACGCTCAGCGCGCTGGAGAACGTCGAGACGGCCCTGGTGCCGCTCGGCCTGAAGAGCGCCGAGCGGCGGGAGCGGGCCGCCGAGGCGCTGCGGTCCGTGGGCCTCGGCGAGCGGCTCGGGCATCTGCCCGCGGAGCTGTCCGGCGGCCAGCAGCAGCGCGTCGCCATCGCACGGGCCCTGGTGAAGAACCCCAAGGTGCTGCTCGCCGACGAGCCCACGGGCAACCTCGACGAGTCGATGCGCGACGAGATCATGGACGTACTGGAGGAGCGCTGGAAGGAGCACGGGCTGACCTTCGTGATGGTCACCCACGACTCCGCGATCGCCCGCAAGGCGCCCCGCCTCGCGACGATCCGCAAGGGGCGGATCACGGTCACCGAGAACGCCCCGGCCGCCTGACCCGAACGCCCCCACAGGTGTCGTCGAAGTGAACACGTTTCGAGCAAAGGGTTGTGCTCGAATCGGAAGGTGTGCCGTTTGTCACTTGGCACTCCGGTCCCAGATGTTTGCCAATGCCCCAATTCTCAGACGGTCACATCAATACACTCGCCTCCCATGTGTGAGTGGAACGTGGAGAACGGGCACCTGATGTGGTCGCTTCGTCAGGGCCGGGGCCGGCCGGGCGGCGACGCCGGCGCCGACGCCTGATGGGGGCACGGCACAAACAAGCGAGGGATCCGCGGGCGCACTGGCTGCTGCTCGCCCTCACCCTGCCGGTGCTGCTCGGCGCGCTCCTCTTCCAGGGCTGGACCCAGAACGAGGTGGACGGCGCCAGGACGAAGCCTGCCTGCACGCAGCCCGTGCCCGCGTCGGCCTCCGGCGCGGGACCGGTGCTGTCCATCGACGGTGGCCGGGTGCACAGCGCCTCGATGCGGCCCGGCACCGTCGCGCTCACCTACGACGGCGGCCCCTACCCGAAGGCGACGCCGAAGCTGCTCGCGCTGCTCAAGAAGCATCACGCGCACGCCACGTTCTTCCTCAACGGCGCCAAGGCCGCGCAGTATCCGAAGCTGGTCGAGCGGATCAGGGCCGAGGGCCACGACATCGGCTCCAACACCTACACGGGCGCCGACCTGGGCAGCTCGTCCAAGGTGCGCAGCAAGCTCGAACTGGGACTCACGCAGAGCGCGTTCGCGGGCAGCGGCGGCTTTCGCACCACGCTCCTGCGGATGCCGATGACCACCACCGTCGCCACCATGTGCGGCGGCGAGTGGCCCGCCGCGCAGGCCGCGTCCGCCGCCGGTTACACCCTGGTCGCGGCCGACCACTCCGGGCAGCGGGTGCGCGACGGCCTGGTGCGCCAGCTCAGCCAGACCTCGCTCGGCTATCGCGAGACGCAGAAGCTGCTCGCGAACCCGCAGGCCAAGAAGTTCGCCACCGTCACGGAGGGCGCGCAGACCGACCGGCAGGCGACGAGCGAGGTGGCCGCGCCCGTGCGCTGGCTCGGACAGGGTCTGATCTGGTTCCAGACGCTCGGCCGCAGCTTCGTCTCGGCCCTGTCGTGGGTGCTCACGGCCGCGGCCGGCCTCGGCGTGCTGCGGCTGCTCGTGCTCGTGCTGTTCGCCCGCGCGCACGTCAGACGGCTCGAACGGTTCCGGCCCGGCTCGCCCTGGCTGCGCGAGATCCGCGATCCGGTGACCGTGCTCGTACCCGCGTACAACGAGGAGGCGGGCATCGGCGCGACGCTGCGCTCGCTGCTGGCCTCCACCCATCAGCCGATGCAGATCATCGTCATCGACGACGGGTCGAGCGACCGCACGGTCGAGATCGCGAGCGAGTACGCGGCCCGGGACCCGCGCGTGCAGGTGCTGTGCCAGCCCAACTCGGGCAAGGCGGCGGCCCTCAACCACGGCCTCAAGTACACCCGTTGCCCGTACGTCGTGATGATCGACTCGGACACCGTCTTCGAGGCCGACGCGATCCAGCGCCTGATCCAGCCGCTCGCCCACCCGGCCGTCGGCGCGGTCAGCGGCAACACCAAAGTCGGCAACCGCAAGCGGCTGCTCGGCCGTTGGCAGCACCTGGAGTACGTCTTCGGGTTCAACCTCGACCGCCGGATGTTCGAGGTCCTGGAGTGCATGACGACCGTGCCCGGCGCGATCGGTGCCTTCCGGCTCGACGCGCTGATGGGCGTCGGCGGCCTCAGCGAGGACACCCTCGCCGAGGACACCGACCTCACGATGGCGCTGTGGCGGGCCGGCTGGCGGGTCGTGTACGAGGAGACCGCCATCGCGTGGACCGAAGTCCCCACGTCCCTGCGGCAGTTGTGGCGCCAGCGCTACCGCTGGTGCTACGGCACCCTGCAGGCGATGTGGAAGCACCGGGGCGCGGTCCTGGAGGTCGGGCCCGCGGGCCGCTTCGGACGGCGCGGCCTGTCCTACCTGTTCCTCTTCCAGGTCGTGCTGCCGCTGCTCGCCCCGATGATCGACGTCTTCATGTTCTACAGCGCCGTGTTCGCCGGTGACACGACCACGTCCGTGGTGGCCTGGCTGGGATTCCTCGGTCTCCAGATGGTCGTCGCGGCGTACGCTCTGAAGCTCGACGGAGAGCGCAGGCGCACGCTCTGGTCCCTGCCCTTCCAGCTGTTCGTGTACCGGCAGTTGATGTACCTCGTGGTCATCCAGTCCGTGGTGGCCTTCGTGGGCGGCAGCCGGTTGAAGTGGCAGCGCATGCACCGTTCCGGAACGGCCGCCGCGGCGGCCCAGCACATCGTCAGGCCGGCCGACGAGGCCGACCTGCCGGTCGCGAGGTGACGACCCTGAACCCCAGCGCATACACCCCGACGCCCTACCCGTACGGCGAGTACGAGGGGGAGCGGTACGGGTACGAGCCCGAGCCCCATTCGTACGAGCCGCACTCGTACGAGGTCGAGCACCACCCCTTCGACCCGGTGCCGGCCAACAGGCCCGGCGGCCGGGCCGACGGCAGCTACAAGCGCAGCGAGCGCGAGCCCAAGCGCAAGCGGCGGCGCACCAAGTTCGGGCTCGTGGTGCGCGGCCTGTGCCTGCTGGTGCTGCTCGCGGTGCTCGCGGGCGCGGGGACGTACGTGTGGGCGGGCACCCGGCTCGACGGGGAGGTCGACCTGGCGTCGATCCCCACCCGGGCCGCGCCCGGCAAGGGCACCAACTACCTGATCGTGGGCTCCGACAGCCGCGAGGGACTCAGCGAGAAGCAGGCCAAGAACCTGCACACCGGCTCCGAACTGGGCTCCGAGGGCCGCCGCACCGACTCGATGATGGTGCTGCACACCGGCGCCAACGGCACCACCCTCACCAGCCTGCCGCGCGACTCCTGGGTCACCATCCCGCCGTACGTGGACCCGAAGACCGGCGTCCACCACAAGGCGGCGAAGAACAAGCTCAACGCGGCGTTCTCGCTCGGCGGCCCCGAACTCCTGGTCCGCGCGATCGAGTCGAACACCGGGCTGCGGATCAACCACTACACGGAGATCGGCTTCGCCGGGTTCGTCGGCATCGTCGACGCGGTCGGCGGCGTGCCGATGTGCGTGGACCGGCACATCGTCGACGACAAGGCGGGGCTCGACCTCGCCAAGGGCTGCCACACCCTGACCGGGCGCGAGGCGCTCGGCTTTGTGCGCCAGCGCCACCAGGAGAAGGAGGGCGACCTCGGCCGCTCCCGCAACCAGCAGAAGTTCCTCTCCGCGCTCGCCGAGAAGGCCTCGTCGCCGGGCGTGCTGATGAACCCGTCCACCATGTACGGCACGGCGGGCGCCGGCCTGGACACGCTCATCGTCGACAAGTCGACCGGGGTGCCGCAGCTGACCCGGCTGTTCAAGGCGATGCAGGGAGTGTCCTCGGGCCAGGGCAGGCAACTGGGCGTCCCCGTCGGCACCTTGGGCCTCGACACCCCCAAGGGCAGCGCCATCCTCTGGGACAAGAAGAAGGCGAACCTCCTCTTCTCCGAGCTCCGCGAGGACCGTCCGGTCACCCTCAAGGGCTGACCGGCCCGCTCCGGTTGCGCTCGTCGCTGACGGCGTGGCCGGAGCGCTCCGGCGGTGCTTCTCTGGAGGGCATGACCACTCGATCCCAGCGCACCGTCGAGTACATCCGCTACCGCATCCCCGAGGACCGCTCGGCCGAGTTCCTCGCCGCGTACACCCGCGCGGCACGCCAGCTGGCGGCCTCGGAGCACTGCGTCTCGTACGAACTCACCCGCTGCGAAGAGGACTTCGAGCACTACATCCTGCGCATCGTGTGGACGTCGACCGAGGACCACCTGAAGGGCTTCCGCGCCTCCGACCTCTTCCCGGTGTTCCTCACCGAGATCCGCCCGTACGTCGGGTACATCGACGAGATGCGCCACTACGCGCCGACCACGGTGCGCGGCACGGGCTCCGCGGAACCCACGCTCTACCAATGGGCGGGCGGCGCCGCGGCGTTCGACCGGCTCACCTCGGTCTTCTACGAGAAGGTGGTGAAGGACGAGCTCCTCGGCCCGCTCTTCGCCGACCTCCCGGCCGAGCACGCGCAGCACGTAGCCCTCTGGCTCGGCGAGGTCTTCGGCGGCCCGCCCGCCTACTCCGAACGGTACGGCGGCCACAGCCACATGGTCGCGATGCACATCGGCAAGGCGGTCACCGAGCCGCAGCGGCGCCGCTGGGTCAACCTCATCCAGGACGCGGCCGACGAGGCGGCCCTGCCGGCGGACGCGGAATTCCGCTCGGCGTTCCTGGCGTACATCGAGTGGGGGACGCGGCTTGCGGTGCACTTCTCCGGTCCGGGCGCCGAACGCCCCGCGGAACAACCGGTGCCGCACTGGACGTGGGGCGCGGCGCCGCCGTACCACCCCTAGCTACAGCTCGGCCCGCAACGCGTCCGCGCCCCAGCTCGCCAGCAGGCGCAGCGCCTCCGCCGACGCGGTCCCCGTCTCCGCGTGATACACGGACAAGAACTGGCCGTCGTCGTCCGGCAGGTGCAACGTCTCGTAGGCGAGCGTCAGTTCACCCACCAAGGGGTGCCGCATCCGCTTCACGCCGTGGCCCTTCTCCTTCACGTCGTGCGTGGCCCACAGGCGCCTGAACTCCTCGCTCTTGACGGAGAGTTCACCGACAAGCGCGGACAGTTCGGGGTCCTCGGGGTTGCGGCCCGCGTACAGGCGCAGATAGCTGACCATGTCGGTCGCCTTGGTGTCCCAGTCGACGAACAGCTCCCGGTAGTCCGGGTTCAGGAACGTGAGCCGCGCCCAGTTCCGCTCGACGCGGGGCAGCTGCCCCCAGTCGCCGAAGAGCGCCGCCGCCATCCGGTTCCAGGCGAGGATGTCCGAGCGCGGCCCGCCGATGTACGCGGGCACGCCCTCCATCGCGTCGAGCAGATGACGCAGCGCGGGCCGCACGTGCTGCTGCCGCTTCGGCGCCGGCGACTTGCGGCGCTGCCGCGTCGGCCTCGCCAGGTGCACGAGGTGCGCGTGCTCGGTGTCGCTGAGCCGCAGGGCGCGCGCGATGGCGTCGAGCACCTCCGCCGACACATTGCGCCCGTTGCCCTGCTCCAGCCGTGTGTAGTACGCCACCGAGACCCCGGCGAGCTGCGCCAGCTCCTCGCGCCGCAGGCCCGGCACCCGCCGGTGCCGCCCCGCCGAGGCGAGGCCCACGTCCTCGGGCTTGAGCCGGGCCCGCCGGGTGCGCAGGAACTCGCTCAGCTCGGCGCGCCGGTCCAGCTGGTCCGGGCGGTCCGCCGCGGTTTCCCCGGCCGCATCGTTCTCGTCCATGCTGTCCAGTATTCCCGGTCGTAGGACCGGGAGCCTGACCCCGCCAGTAGTAGGACCACTGGACGTACGCAAAGCGGTGACCTGCGGATTCTTTGGAGATGGGGCCGGGCCGGGAGCAGGCTTGAGGACATGACCACGACTGTTGCCGCATACGCCGCCCCCAGCGCCAAGGCCCCGCTGGAGCGCACCACCATCGAGCGCCGCACCGTCGGCGAGCACGACGTACTGATCGACATCAAGTTCGCCGGAATCTGTCACTCCGACATCCACCAGGCCCGCGAGGGCTGGGGCGAGGCCATCTTCCCGATGGTCCCGGGCCACGAGATCGCCGGTGTCGTGGAGGCCGTCGGCGCGGGCGTCACCAAGTTCAAGGTCGGCGACCGCGTCGGCGTCGGCTGCATGGTCGACTCCTGCGGCGCCTGCGAGCCCTGCACCTCCGGGTTCGAGCAGCACTGCGTCCAGGGCAACGTGCAGACGTACAACGGCGTCGGCAAGGACGGCGAGCCCACCTACGGCGGCTACTCGCAGAAGGTCGTCGTCACCGAGGGCTTCGTCCTCGGCATCCCCGAGGGCCTCTCCCTCGACGTGGCCGCGCCGCTGCTCTGCGCCGGCATCACCACGTACTCCCCGCTGAAGCACTGGGGCGCGGGCCCCGGCAAGAAGGTCGCCGTCGTCGGTCTCGGCGGCCTCGGCCACATGGGCGTCAAGATCGCGCACGCGCTCGGCGCGGAGGTCACCGTCCTGTCGCAGTCGCTGCGCAAGAAGGACGACGGCCTGAAGCTGGGCGCCGACCACTACTACGCGACCAGCGACCCGAAGACCTTCGAGGAGCTCGCGGGCACCTTCGACGTGATCCTCTCCACGGTCTCCGCGCAGGTCGACTTCGGCGCCTACCTGGGCCTGCTCAAGACGGGCGGCGCGCTGGTGAACGTCGGCGCCCCCGAGGAGCCGATCTCCCTCAACCTGTTCTCGCTCATCGGCGGCAACAAGGTGCTCGCCGGCTCCATGATCGGCGGCATCGCCGAGACCCAGGAGATGCTCGACTTCTGCGCCGAGCACGGCCTCGGCGCCGAGATCGAACTGATCGAGGCGAGCCAGGTCAACGAGGCGTACGAGCGGGTCCTCGGCTCGGACGTGCGCTACCGCTTCGTGATCGACGCGGCGACGATCTGAGCGACCCCCGCACCTCTGACGTCATGAGTCGGTTCATGACGTTCATGACCTGAGAGGTCATGGCCGCCCTCCCCGGGGCCCGGCAGGATCGAACCCGTACCCACCAGATCCCGCCGGACCCCAGGGAGGGCTTTTCCATGACCGCCTACGCGATCGCCGTACTCGCCACCACGTCCGGTGCGCCGCACCCCGACGTCCTCACCTACATCGAGCGCGTCCAGTCCACCTTCGCCCCCTACGGCGGCCGCTTCCTGGTCCACGGAAAGCCGGGGGAGTGGGTGGAGGGCGAGCGGCTCGGCGACATCGTGATGGTCGAGTTCCCCGACCTGGAGGCGGTCCACGCCTGGTACGCGTCCCCCGCCTACCAGGAGATCCTGCCGCTGCGCACCGACCACCTCCCGGGCAGCATGGTCTTCCTCGACGGCGTCCCGGCGGCGTACGACGCGGCGCGCACCGCGGCGCGGCTCAGGGAATCCGCCGCGGCCGCACCCCCGTCAGCGTCGGAGTGACGGGCCGCAGCAGCCCGTCCGCGCCGAACGAGACCCGGTCGAGGGTGGTCTCGCGGTGGGTGCCGTCGCCGTCCGGGAGCGCGAAGCGGTGGTAGGCGATGTACCAGTCGTCGGTCCCCGGCACCTGGAGCATCGAGTTGTGGCCGGTGCCGAGGATGCCCTGCGCCGGGTCCTTCTCCAGGACGACACCGCGGTCGGTGAACGGCCCGTACGGGGAGTCGGAGGTGGCGTACCCGACGCGGTAGTTCTCGCTGCGGGTGTCGTCGATGGAGTACGTCAGGTGGTAGACGCCCTTGCGCTTCACGACGAACAGGCCCTCACGGAAGTCCGCGAGCCCCTTGATCCGGCGCACCTTCGCGGAGTCGAAGGAGACCATGTCGTCGTTGAGCGGCACCACCCACGCCGACCCGTTGCCCCAGTACAGGTACGTCTGCCCGTCGTCGTCGGTGAACGCGGCCGGGTCGATGGCCTGGCCCGCGCCGTCCGGGTTGGCGGTGATCAGCGCCTTGCCGCTGTCCTTGAACGGGCCCGTGGGGGAGTCGGCCGTCGCGACGCCGATCTTCGCCTCGGCGCAGTAGTAGAAGAAGTACCGGCCGCCCTTCGCGGCGATCGTCGGCGCCCAGGCACGGGACTCGGCCCAGCTCACGTCCTTCCCCAGGTCGAGGATCACGCCGCGGTCGGTCCAGTCGACCAGGTTCTTCGACGACCAGACACTGAACGTCGTACCGCCCCAGCCCGCGAACCCGTCGGTCGTGCAGTACAGGTAGTACGTCCCGCCGAACGCCGCGATGTTCGGGTCGGCGTGGAACTTCGGCAGCACCGGCGTGCGCATCTCGACCGCCGACACCTTCCAGGCCCGCTTCTCGCCCCGGGCCGAGGTGACCGTGTACGTGACGGGGGAGCGCAGATCGACGCGCCTGCCGCTCGCCGGGCTGATCCGGGCGCCGGGCGCGAGCGTGAACTCGGGCTTCAAGGCGCGTAGTTGGGTCCCCGGTTCGACGGGCAGGACCACCGTCCCGCCCTCGCCCTCGACGACCGCGGGCACCTTCAGCGCGTCGAGCCCGACCGCGCGGATCCGGGTCGCGTTGGACGGCAGCGCGGCGATGTCGTCGGCGGACAGGGCGCGGTTGTAGAGGCGTACGTCGCGCAGCCGGCCCTTGAGGGTGTGGTCCGCGGAGTACTGGGATCTGCCCAGGTGGTTGGCGGTGGTGCGGCCGCCGCCGATGTCGCCGGGCGTGAGGTCCGCGGTGGTGTTCGCCGCCACTTCCACGCCGTCCAGGTAGAGGCGCGAGGTGGCGCCGTCGACGGTGAACGTGACGTTCGCCCAGCGCCCGCGCGGCAGGCCGGTGCCCGCGTTCGCCTCCTCCTCCCGCTTCCAGTCGCCGTCGGAGAGCCCGGCCCGGAACCCCGAGTCGGCGCCGCCGCCGGTGGCGAACAGATAGCCGTTTCCGGACCCGGTCGAGGCGGCCGTGTTCCCGAACCCGTACAGGAAGTACGGCGTCGCCTGGCCCTCGTCCACCCATACGTCGGCGGTGACGGTGCCCGCGTCGAGCCCGGCGAGCAGGTCGTCGGGCAGCTTGACGTGCCCGCCGCTCCCGCCGAGCACCAGCGCCCTGTCGGACCAGGCGGCGTCACCGGAGGCGGTGCCGTGGTGGCCGTGCCCCGAGGCGTCCTTGGCGTCGGTGGTCAGCGGCCAGTGCGCGACGAGCCCGTTGGCGTCGGCGAGCACCGGCGCGACGCCCCACTTCTTCTGTATCCGCTCGAACTCGGCGGCGGTGACCGGGAGTACGGTCCCGTGCCGCGGCGCGGCGGGCAGCCGGCGCCGCTCGACCTCCGTCCACTTCCCGGCCGCGAGATCGTCGGAGACGAACGGGATGTAGCCGCTGCCCGTGTAGTCGTCGATGAACAGATACCACTTCGACTCGCTGTTGGACTTGAAGACCAGCGGCCCCTCGCCCTGCGCCATCGAGCCCATGCCGATGCCCTCGGCGACCGTGTCCCAGTCCGTGTCGAGCAGGTCGGCCGCCTTCTCCTCCAGGATGAACTTCCCGTACGGCGACTGGGACGCCGACCGCTCGTCCTTCGTGAACCGGTAGTACGTCCCGTCGTGCGCGATGACCGTCGAGTCGATGACCGAGTAGCCGGGGTCGTTCCACACCTTGGCCTCGCCGAAGGTGCGGAAGTCCTTCGTCGTGGCGTACAGCATCCGGTTGTACGTGTCCCCGGTGTGCTCCGGGTCGCTCTCGGCGTACAGCTTCGACGCCCAGAACACGACGTACTCGCCGAGCTCCTCGCTCCAGTACGCCTCCGGGGCCCAGGTGTTGCCCGCGGTCTCCGGCGACACCCGCACGGACCGGGGGCCGTCCCAGGTCACGAGGTCGGTCGACTCCCACACGATGATCGACCGGCTGCCGTGCCGCTGCACGTGGTCCCAGCCCGGGCCACCGTTGATCTTCAGGTCGGTGGCGATGAGGAAGAAGCGGTCGCCTTCGGGGGAGCGGATGACGAACGGGTCGCGCACGCCCTTGTCGCCGATGTCCGAGGTGAGCACGGCGCCGCCGCCGTTCAGCTCCCGGAACCGCACCGGGTCGTCGCCGCGGCTGAGCGCCATGTGGATCTGCTCGCCGTTCGCGGCGCCCTCGCCGGTGAAGTAGACGAAGAGGTAGCCCTCGTACTCCCCTTCCCGGGCCCGCGCGTGCGCGGCGGGGGCGGGCAGCGCGACCGCCGCGAGGGCGAGGGAACCGGCGACCAGCAGGTGACGTCGCGTCAAGGCGGCTGGGGACAGCGGGTATTGGTGGTTTCTGGTGGGCGGCATGTGTGTCAGTGAAGAGTTCTGTGGCAGGTGGGTCAAGAATTCCGACGCAGATCGGTACGAGAAATCGAAGACCGTTCGAGATGTCGAATAGTCAGCTGCCGTCGCTCGCCCACGCCACGTCGTCCACCGCCAGGAACGGCGTCCCCGCGACCGCCGAGGGCGTCGCGCCGGTGAACGCGCGGACGTCCCGGTGCAGATGGGACTGGTCGGCGTAGCCGCTCTCCGCGGCGACGCGGGCAGGCGGCGCGCCCGCGGCGAGGCGGTGGGCGGCGTGGTCGAAGCGGATGAGGCGTGCGGCGTGCTGCGGCGTGAGGCCGACCTGGTCGCGGAACCGGGACCACAGCCGCTTGCGGCTCCAGCCGGTCTCGGCGGCGAGCCGGTCGACCCGTACGCGGCCGTGGTGGGCCGCCAACAGCCGCCAGGCGTAGGCGACTTCGGGGTCGGCGACGGGTCCGTCCTGGGCCCTGAGCGTCAGCGCCCGCTCGGCGATCGCGAACCGCTCGGGCCACGTCCCGGCCGCACGCAGCCGCTCCTGCAGGCGCTCGGCGGAGGCCCGCCCCCACAGCGCGTCGAGGTCGACCGCCTCCCCGTACGGCCCGCCGGGCGCCCCGAGCACCGCGTGCGCGAGCATCGGCGAGAGGCGCACCTGGAGGCAGGCGAAGCCGCGCTCGCCCATGGCCCGCACAGTGTCGGGCGCGAGCCCGACGACCGTCCGCTCACAGCCGCGCCGGCCGGCGCCGTCCTCGACGGACACGGGCGTGCCCCCGAGGTTGAACACGAGGGTGACCGAAGGGTGCGGGATCAGTTGCAGGTTCCGCAGCTCCGTCGCCCGGTCGCTGAATCCGGCCATCCGCAGCCCCGCGAGCCGCCCGGGCCGGGCCGGTACGGCGATGTCCCATGAGGGCCGTGGCATCCGGGCCCCCTTTCACGTCGACGGGTGCGGGGTGTCCTTCGCGGCCGCCGAGATGAACTCCCGCAGCAGCGCCCCGGTCTCCTCCGGTGCCTCCAGCATGACCAGGTGGCCCACCCCCGGCAACAGTTCGATCCGGGCCCCCGGCACGGCGCGGTACGCCTGCGCCGACGAGGGGCGCCAGCGCGGGTCCTCGGCGCCGAAGAGGACGAGCAGCGGCAGGCCCAGCGGGGCGTGCCGTTCCGGGAGCGGGCGCTGCCCCAGGTACTCCCGGTTGCCGCGCATCGTCCCGACGAAGGCGCGGTGCGTCATGGCCAGCGTGGCCTCGACGTAGGAGTCGGGGATCTCGACGGGCCGCGCGGCCGAGGAGCTCGCGGCCTTGCGCAGCGCGTCCGGGGTCCGCAGCCGCCACAGCAGCGGGCCGACGACCGGCGCCAACAGTAGCCGCACCAGCGGGAGTTCGGCTGTCTGCGCGGTCAGGTCCGGGCCCATGCCGATGAGGACCACGGCCGTCACCATCCCGGTCCGCCGCTCGGCCAGGGCCGTCGCCACCATGCACCCCGAGGAATGGCCGACGACGGTCACCCGCCGCACCCCGAGCCCGTCGAGGACGGCCTCGACCCGGCCGGCCTGCTCCGGCACCCCGAAGCCGCCGGTCCGCGGCGCGGGGGAGCGCCCGCACCCCGGGAGGTCCACCCGGATCACCCGGAAGTTCTCCGCGAGCGCCGGGACCACCGGGTCCCAGTGTTCGAGGGAGCCCGCGCTGCCGTGAATCAGCAGCACGGCGGGCGCCTGCGGCGGCCCGGTCACTTCCACGTGGACATCTGCTGCGCTGAGCTCCGCCATGACGCTGCCCGCCTCCCGTTTGCCGTACCGGCTGTGGGACGAGCATCGCGGCGGAGGGCACCGGCGGTATTGGACGGATGTTCCCCGTCCAAGGGGCCAGATCAAGCCCGTCGACGATGGGTGAGCACAATCAAGTCCCGCCGGCGATTGAGGCGCGGGGTCCGGGGCGGAGCCCCGAGACGTAGGCACGGCACGGGTCAATGACGAAGCGTCGCCGGGCTCCCGCCGTTCGCCTCGTAACCCGCGACGGCGAGCGCCCGGTACACCGCGTACGACGCGGCCGGGTCCGGCTCGGCGGTCCACGGGATCGCGCCCACATGACCGTCCACGTGCACCAGCTGCTGCATCGCCTCGGACCAGCGCTCGCTGCGCACCAGGAAGAACACCAGCAGATGCCGGACGTGCGCGAGCATCGGGTCGTCGGGGCGCGCGGAGTGCACCGCGTACAGCGCGCCGTGCAGCGCCTTCGTGACGACCTCGCTCTCGTAGAAGCCGCGCACCAGGTTCACATCGGGCACGTGCTCGTACAGCGCGAACAGCGGCAGCGCCGCCAGCAGCGAGCCGCGCGGCGCACGCGCGGCGGCGGCCTCGGCGAACGAGAAGGCCTGCTCGCGCGAGCCGTGCCACTTCTCCGTCCAGTACCGAAGACCGGCCAGATGCGCGCCCATGTGCCCCGGCGCCGTGTCGAGGATCTTCAGCCACAGCTGCTCGAACTCGGCCTGCGAATAGCCGAGTCCGCGCGCGACGGCGAGCTGCGTGATGTGCGGGACGGGATCGCCGGGGGCCAGCATCGCCGCCTGGTCGCAGGCGTCGCGCGCCTCCTCCAGGACGATCCGCTGCTCCTCGGGCGTGCCGCCGCCGCGCCACGCCTGCTGCACCAGGAACTCGGCGAAGACCTGCGCCCCGCCCGCGTCCTTCGGCGCCTGCGAGCGCCACGCGTGCAGCCACCCGGCACCGAGCCGCGGCGTCTGCTGCGCCTCAAGGGCGGCCGCACCGGCGACCGCCTGCACCCGCTCCCAGCGCGTCTCGGTCTCCTTGCCGGTGCCCGCGAGGAGCTGGGAGGCGGCGGTGTAGTCCTGATTGCGCTGCACGACCGCCATCACGTCGAGCAGGTCCTGGTCGGGACCCGGCAGCCGCACGTCCAGGTCCTCCTGAAGCATGAACCCGTAGTCCGCCGGGTCCGCGGCGTCCGGCGAACCGGGCGCGACCTGACGAATCCCGCCGCGGTGCCGCATCAACTGCGACACCACGAGCCCGATCATGACCGCGGCCATCAGCCCCCAGAGAATTCCCATATCAACAACGCTAACGCGCCGGTCCGCCGCCGGGTTCCCGACAGCGGTGGCCGCAAAAGCGCGCTGCGCCCCACCTCCGCGCTCCCGAACGCCTACGCTCGGGCGCCATGAGCGACACGCACAGCCACAGCGGCAGCACCCCGCGCGGCTTCGAGACCACCGCCATCCACGCCGGCAACACGGCCGACCCCGTGACCGGCGCCGTCGTCCCGCCGATCTACCAGGTCTCCACGTACAAGCAGGACGGCGTGGGCGGCCTGCGCGGCGGCTACGAGTACAGCCGCAGCGCCAACCCGACCCGTACCGCACTCGAAGAGAACCTCGCCGCCCTGGAGGGCGGCAGGCGCGGGCTCGCCTTCGCCTCCGGGCTCGCCGCCGAGGACTGCCTGCTGCGCACGCTGCTCGCCCCCGGCGACCACGTGGTCATCCCGAACGACGCGTACGGCGGCACGTTCCGGCTGTTCGCGAAGGTCGTCACGCGGTGGGGCGTCGAGTTCTCGGTGGCCGACACCAGCGACGTCGAGTCGGTGCGCGCCGCGATCACGCCGCTGACCAAGGCCGTGTGGGTGGAGACGCCCTCCAACCCGCTGCTCGGCATCACCGACATCGCGGCCGTCGCCCAGGTCGCCCACGAGGCCGGGGCCCTGCTCGTCGTCGACAACACCTTCGCCAGCCCCTACCTCCAGCAGCCGCTCGCGCTCGGCGCCGACGTCGTCGTCCACTCGATGACGAAGTACATGGGCGGGCACTCCGACGTCGTCGGCGGCGCCCTGGTCGTCAACGACGACGCCCTCGCCGACGAGCTCACGTTCCACCAGAACGCCATGGGCGCCATCGCCGGCCCCTTCGACGCCTGGCTGGTGCTGCGCGGCATCAAGACGCTGCCCGTGCGCATGGACCGGCACAGCGAGAACGCCACCCGCGTCGCCGACATGCTCACCCGCCACCCGCGGGTCACGAAGGTGCTCTACCCGGGACTGCCCGAGCACCCCGGGCACGAGATCGCGGCGAAGCAGATGAAGGCCTTCGGCGGCATGGTGTCGTTCCAGGTCCAGGGCGGCGAGGAGGCGGCCGTCGAGGTCTGCAACCGGGCGGAGCTGTTCACGCTGGGCGAGTCCCTCGGCGGCGTCGAGTCCCTCGTCGAGCACCCCGGCCGGATGACGCACGCCTCCGTCGCGGGCTCCGCCCTGGAGGTCCCCGCCGACCTCGTACGCCTGTCCGTGGGCATCGAGTCGGCCGACGACCTGCTCGCCGACCTCCAGCAGGCGCTCGACAAGAAGTAGGTCACCAGCCGGTCAGCTGTGGAGTCGTCTTCGACGGCGGCTCCACCCACGGCCGCTCGACCGTCGCCCACACCACGAACGACACGACGGCGACGACCAGCACGAACCACATCAACCGCACCGCCGCCCGGCGCCGCCTGCGCGTCCGGGCGCCCCTGCGCATCGCGTCCGCGCACAGCTCCGCGGGCACCACCGGCGCCGGCCCGCTGTCGAGCACGGCACGCACGGCCGCCTCATTGCGCTCCTGGAGACTCATGCCCGGGCCGCCCCCTGCAGTTCGGCGGGCGCGGGGCCGCGCGGCGGGTGCAGGACGAGGGCCGTCGCCCGCGCGTGCACGGAGCGGACGCGCTCCGCGGGAAGCCCGAGCAGCGAGGCGGTCTGCTCCTCGCCGACCCCTTCGAAGAGCCGCAGCACGAGGACCAGGCGTTCCTGGGGGCTGAGCTGCCCAAGGGCGCCGCCCCGCGCGCGATGGTGGTGCCACGCGCCGTGGGCGAACCGGACGGCCAGTTCCTTGCGCGCGCAGTCGTAGGGATCCTCACCCCGAAGACGGTCCCAGGAGGCATACGTCCGGCCGAGGGCGACCGTGAGCAGCTTGCGCGCGCGGGGGTTGGCGTCCGCCGGTTCCCCCGTCAGGAGCGTCGCGGCACGCAGCAGCCGCCCGGCCGCGCCCGCGACGAACGCCTCGAACTCACGGGCCCGGCGGGCGTCCTGCAACGCCTGCCGTTCTCGCACCCTTCATATGAGGCCGACCGCGGCTCCCTGGTCAAGAGGCGGGAGCCGCTCATGCGTAACGCGTAACCGATGTGCCCGAAGGCCGTCAGGACTCGGCGGGCGGCGTCGGCTGGCCGTGGCGCGCCGAGAGGGCGGAATTGAAGCGTGCGAGGAGCGCGCAGAACTGCTCGCGCTCCTGCGGCTCCCACTCCTGCGTCAACTGCGCCATCAATTCCTGCCTCGAAGTGCGTACCTCGTCGAGTCGCGCCGCGCCGCGCGGCGACAACTGCAACACCACCGCACGTCCGTCCTCCGGGTGAGAGGTGCGCTTGACGAGGCCCGTGTCGACCAGCGGGGCGACCTGGCGGGTCACCGTCGAGGAGTCGATCCCCATGCTCGAGGCGAGCGCCTTGACGCCCATCGGGCCTTCTTTGTCGAGGCGGTTGAGCAGCAGGTATGCGGCTCGGTCCATCGAATTGCGCACCTGCCCGACCCCGCCGAGCCGGGTCTGTTCGGCGCGACGGGCGAAGACCGCCACCTCGTGCTGCAGCGTTTCGAGGAGGCCGGGGTCACCAGCGGTCGTCATGTCCATCGTTTCCTGTGGTGTGGGCATGGCCGGGGGCTCACTTCATGCGTGGGTGGTGGATTGCACTGGAATGGCCCACAGGGTACGCGGCGAAAGCGCTGGCCGTACCGGCCGTGCGCAATCCGGTCTCGCAGCGTGAGCATCACGAGAGGCGTACGCCGTGAGCTGCAAGACTTTCGTCATGAGCAACAGCGCGTCTGACTACTTGCCGACCCCGGCGCCCGCGGTGACCCTCGACGACGTCCGCGGCGCCCAGAAAATGCTCTCCGGGGTGGCGCGTGTGACGTCGATGGCGCACAGCCACCACCTCTCCCAGCTGGCCGGGACGCCGGTCCACCTCAAGTGCGAGAACCTCCAGCGCACCGGATCCTTCAAACTGCGCGGCGCGTACGTGCGGATCGCGGGCCTGCTGCCCGAGGAGCGGGCCGCCGGGGTCGTGGCCGCGAGCGCGGGCAACCACGCGCAGGGGGTGGCCCTCGCCTCCTCGCTCCTCGGCGTGCGCTCCACGGTGTTCATGCCGGTCGGCGCGCCCCTGCCGAAGGTCGCCGCGACCCGCGAGTACGGCGCCGAGGTCAGGCTGCACGGCCAGGTGGTCGACGAGACCCTCGCCGCGGCCCAGAGCTACGCGGAGGAGACCGGGGCGGTGTTCATCCACCCCTTCGACCACCCGGACGTCGTCGCGGGCCAGGGCACGCTCGGCCTGGAGATCCTCGAGCAGTGCCCGGAGGTGCGGACCATCCTGGTCGGCGTCGGCGGCGGCGGACTCGCGGCCGGCATCGCCGTCGCGGTGAAGGCGCTGCGGCCGGACGTGCGGGTCATCGGCGTCCAGGCGGAGGGCGCCGCCGCGTACCCGCCCTCGCTGGCCGCCGGGCACCCGGTCGCGATCGGGTCGCCGTCGACGATGGCCGACGGGATCAAGGTGGGGCGGCCCGGCGACGTCCCCTTCGAGCTCGTCTCCGGCCTGGTCGACGACGTCCGCACGGTCTCCGAGGACGCGCTCTCCAGTGCGCTGCTGCTCTGCCTGGAGCGCGCCAAGCTGGTCGTCGAGCCCGCGGGCGCGAGCCCCGTCGCGGCGCTCCTGAGCGAGCCCGGCGCCTTCGAGGGCCCGGTCGTCGCGCTGCTGTCCGGCGGCAACATCGACCCGCTCCTGATGCAGCGCGTGCTCACCCACGGCCTGGCCGCGGCGGGCCGCTACCTCTCGCTGCGACTGCGCCTGACGGACCGCCCCGGCGCCCTGGCCACGCTCCTTCAGGTGTTGTCAGTGGCCGACGCTAACGTCACCGATGTGAGCCACGTACGGACCGATCCGCGGCTCGGGCTCACGGAGGCGGAGGTGGAGCTGCACCTGGAGACGAAGGGTCCCGCGCACTGCGCCGAGGTCGGCGCCGCGCTGCGGGAGGCGGGCTACACGGTCATCGAGTAATTCCGTGGCGGTACGCGATACATCGCGTTAGCGTGTGGCACGCCTCACGGCTTGCCGGGCGGGGACAACCCGGCAAATTTACACTTTCCTCACATAGGTAGTCACCGAGACACTGGGGGAGCGGCATGCCAGGCGCTATCTACGCCGAAGGTCTGGTGAAGACCTTCGGCGATGTAAAGGCTCTGGACGGCGTCGATCTGGACGTACCGGAAGGCACGGTCCTCGGCCTGCTGGGGCCGAACGGGGCGGGGAAGACGACGGCCGTGCGCTGTCTGACGACGCTGCTCACGCCGGACAGCGGCCGGGCGGTCGTCGCGGGGATCGACGTACTGAAGAATCCGAACGAGGTGCGGCGCTCCATCGGCCTGTCCGGCCAGTTCGCCGCCGTCGACGAATACCTGACGGGCAGGGAGAACCTGCAGATGGTCGGGCAGCTCTACCAACTGCCCAAGAGGGAAGCAAAGAAGAGGGCGGGCGAGCTCCTCGAGCGCTTCAACCTCGCGGACGCCGCCGACCGCCCCTCCAAGACGTACTCCGGCGGCATGCGCCGCAGGCTCGACCTCGCGGCCGCGCTCGTCGTCTCCCCGCCGGTGATGTTCATGGACGAGCCGACGACGGGCCTCGACCCGCACAACCGCCAGCAGCTCTGGGAAGTGATCCAGGAACTGGTCGCCGGCGGTACGACGCTGCTGCTCACCACCCAGTACCTCGAAGAGGCCGACCACCTGGCGCACGACATCTGCGTCGTGGACCACGGCCGCGTCATCGCCCGCGGCACCGCCGACCAGCTCAAGGCGCAGACCGGCGGCGAGCGCGTCGAGGTCGTGGTGCACGAGCCGGAGCACATCGAGTCGGCGCGGGAGGTCCTCGCCGGCTACGGCAAGGGCGAGACGACCGTCGCCGAGCACACCCGCAAGCTGACCGTCCCCGTCACCGGCGGCGCGAAGCTCCTCGCGGAGGTCATCCGCGACCTGGACGCGCGCGGCATCGAGATCGACGACATCGGCCTGCGCCGGCCGACCCTGGACGACGTGTTCATCTCGCTGACCGGGCATGTCGCGGAGGAACCGGCCGCCGACGCGGGCGAGTCGGCCGAGGGCCCGAAGGGGGCGAGGAAATGAGCGCCTGGAGCGACTCCCTGGTCGTCGGCAAGCGGAACCTGATCCGGATGACCCGGATCCCCGAGATGATCCTCTTCGGGATCATCCAGCCGGTGATGTTCGTGGTCCTGTTCACGTACGTCTTCGGCGGCTCGATCGCCATTCCGGGAGCCGGGGTCAGCGCCGGCGCCTACAAGGAATTCCTGATGGCGGGCATCTTCGCCCAGACCGTCACCTTCGCCACGGCGGGCGCCGGAGCGGGCATCGCGGACGACATGCACAAGGGCCTCATCGACCGTTTCCGTTCGCTGCCGATGGCGCGTGGCGCGGTGCTCACGGGCCGTACCCTCGCCGACCTCGTGCAGACGGCCGTGACGCTGGTCGTGCTGGCGTTGGTGGCACTGCTCGTCGGGTGGCGTACGCACACGAACATCGGGGAGGTCCTGGCGGGCTTCGGCCTGCTCCTGCTGCTCGGCTACGCGTTCACCTGGATCGGCGCGCTGATCGGCCTGTCGGTGCGCACCCCGGAGGCCGCGACCTCGGGCGGCCTGATCTGGCTCTTCCCGCTGACGTTCATCTCGAACGCGTTCGTGCCGGTCAACGGCATGCCGAAGTTCCTCCAGTACATCGCGGAGTGGAACCCGTTCAGCGCCACGGTGGCGGCGGCCCGCGAGCTGTTCGGCAACACGATCGAGGGCGTGCCGAAATCGGTGACCGGCGCCTGGCCGATGGAACACCCGGTCTGGGCCTCCGTGATCTGGTCCGTCGTGATCATCCTGGTCTTCCGCACCCTCGCGGTCCGCAAGTACCGCAAGGCGGCCTGACGCCCGCCGGCCCCGTACGCACGAGTGGGGCCCCGCGGCACGCATGCCGCGGGGCCCCACTCATGTCCGTCGCGCGTCAGCCGTTGAAGGGCTCCGCCTTGAGGATGCGGACCGAGGCCTTCTTGCCGTTCGGCAGCTCGTAGTCGACGTCCTCGCCGACCTTGTGGCCGTTGACCCCCGTGCCGAGCGGGGACTGCGGCGAATACGTCTCGAAGTCGCTGCTCGCGTACTCGCGCGAGGCGAGCAGGAACTCCAGGGTGTCGTCCTCGTCGCCGTCGAAGGCGATCGTGACGACCATGCCGGGCGCGACGACGCCGGTCGCCGCCGGGGCCTCGCCGACCTTGGCCTTCTCCAGGAGCTGGGTCAGCTGGCGGATGCGGAGCTCCTGCTTGCCCTGCTCCTCCTTGGCCGCGTGGTACCCGCCGTTCTCCCGCAGGTCGCCCTCCTCGCGCGCCGCGGCGATCTTCTGAGTGATCTCCTCGCGCGCGGGACCAGACAGGTACGCCAGCTCATCCCTGAGCTTGGTGTACGCCTCCTGCGTCAGCCAGGTGACGTCTTCGCTGGTCTGGGTCACAGGTCGCTCCTCGTAGGTACTGGGTATACAAAGCATCGCCCTACTCAGAAGGATGTTCCCTACGGAGTGGGCGAAACCACGAGCCTAACAATTCAGGCGTGAAAGGGGGAGGACAAAAGGCATCAGCGTTGCGTCGGCGCAGGTCAGCACCCACGCCACGTATCGACAATTCGTCGGATCGTCGGACCGGGCCGGTCAGTCGGCGTGGCAGCCGATGAGCTCCGCCGACGTGGCCCTGTCGGTGGTGCGCAGCGTGACGACCTTGTCGATCCGGTCCTGCTTCTGGTCGAAGCGGAAGTCCGCGCGGCCCACCTCGGCGCCGTCCTCGCTCTGCGAGCGGATCGTGCAGTAGCCGGTGGCGTCGGAGTCCTTACGGATCTCCATGTGGACCTGCACGTTGTTCTTGTTCGTGTCGAAGGCGATGAGCTCACCGCTGAACTTGCTGCCGCCGACGACGTAGTACCAGCCGAACCAGACCATCATGGCCGCGAACAGGGTGCCGAGAACGATTCCGGTGATCTTCAGCTTGCGGTCGGCGCGGGCGTCGGCGGAGCGTGAGGATCCGTATCGGCCCTCGGGCAGCTGCTGCTGTACGGCGCTCATCGCCCAGTTCCTCTCGCGTCGCCCGAACGTGGACGGGCACCGGAATTTTCCGCCCCCCGGTTCCGTCACTATAGAAGCTGCCCGTTGCACTCCAGGCACCCGGGCGCCCCATTACTCACCGAGGAACTTGTCTTGACTGAGCAGCTGCGACTCATGGCCGTTCACGCCCACCCCGACGACGAGTCGTCGAAGGGCGCGGCCACGATGGCCAAGTACGTGTCCGAGGGGGTGGACGTGCATGTCGTGACCTGCACGGGCGGCGAACGCGGCTCCATCCTCAACCCTAAGCTCCAGGGCGACAAGTACGTCGAGGCGAACATCCGGGAGGTCCGCCGCAAGGAGATGGACGAGGCGCGCGAGATCCTCGGCGTCAAGCAGGACTGGCTGGGCTTCGTCGACTCGGGGCTGCCCGAGGGCGACCCGCTGCCGCCGCTGCCGGAGGGCTGCTTCGCCCTGGAGGACGTCGACCACGCGGCCGGCGCCCTGGTCAAGCAGATCCGCAACTTCCGTCCGCAGGTCATCACGACGTACGACGAGAACGGCGGCTACCCGCACCCCGACCACATCATGACCCACAAGATCACGATGGTGGCCTTCGACGGCGCGGCCGACGCGGAGAAGTACCCCGAGGCCGAGTTCGGCCCCGTCTTCCAGCCGAAGAAGCTCTACTACAACCAGGGCTTCAACCGGCCCCGCACCGAGGCGCTGCACAACGCGCTGCTCGACCGGGGCATGGAGTCCCCGTACGGGGACTGGCTCAAGCGCTGGGACGACATGGCGCGCACCGAGCGCACGCTGACCACGCACATTCCGTGCGCCGACTTCTTCGAGATCCGCGACAAGGCGCTGATCGCGCACGCCACGCAGATCGACCCCGACGGCGGCTGGTTCCGCGTGCCGATGGACATCCAGCAGGAGGTCTGGCCGACCGAGGAGTACGAGCTCGCGAAGTCGCTCGTCGATACCTCCCTCCCCGAGGACGACCTCTTCGCGGGCATCCGACACAATGCCTGATGTGAACGCGAATCTGGCATTGACCCATCTCGTCCCTCTTGCCAAGGAGGTCGACGAGAACAAGGTGACTCCGGGCGTGCTCGGCTTCATCGTCTTCGCCGTGATGGCTGTCGCGGTGTGGGGCCTGATGAAGTCGATGAACAGGCACATGGGCAGGGTCGACTTCAAGGAGAAGCCGGACGAGCCCGCCGGTGCGACGAGCGGCAAGGACACCGGGCGGAAGTCCGCCTGAACCCGCCGTCGGCCCCGCACGCGTAGAGCGAGCGGGGCCGCTGCGCTGTCCGCCGCGCGCCCCACGCCTGTCATGTTCAGGGCGGGCGTACGGGGCGGCGCCGTGCGCCGTGCCTATGACCGCTGCGCCTCCCTGGCGACGCCCATCACGTCCCGCGAGTGCCGGCTCGGCACCATGCCGAGCCGCCACGCCTGCCAGCCCGCGTCCAGGTCCACGCCCCGCTCCAGCAGCAGCTGGTACGCCTCCACGTAGTCGTCGAGCTTGCCGTCACGGGCCGGATGCGTCGCCGCCGCGAGCTGGGACAGCTCCTCCTGAGCCACCGCCGTGCCGACCTCCGAACCGCCGGGGGAGGCGTACGGCAGCAACGTGCAGCGCAGGAACGTCGCCCAGTCCTCGCCCCGCTGGTCCTCGTACCCGGCGAAGACGGCCGCCGCCTCCTCGCACAGCTCCATCGCCTGCGCCAGCCGCGCGTTGCCCGCGTCGACCACCGCGAGCTCCAGGAGCGTCCACCCCTCGCCGTGCGGCACACCGATGCGCTGGAAGTCGGCGCGCGCGTCGACCAGGAGCTGACGCGCGAAACCGGAGTTGCGCAGCGAGCCCGTCTGCGCCGCCCGCTCGTCACGGGTGACCCGCGCCGAATGGTGCCGGGCACAGGCGAGCCCGTACACGTCACGCATCCGCGAGAACATCGTGCGCGAGCGCTCCAGCTCCCGCACCGCCTTGTCGAGGTCGCCGGTCTCCTCCAGGGCCTGGCCCAGGTAGTAGTACGTCCACGCCTCGCCGCGCGCATCCTCGTTCTCACGGTGCCGGGACGCCGCCTGACGCAGCCCGTCGACCGCCGCCGACGCCTCGCCGTCGATCAGCCGGGCACGGGCCAGCTCGGTCAGCGCCCAGGCCTGGCCACGGTTGTCGCGGGTCTGCCCGTACAGGTCGAGCGCCGTCCGCAGCTCGTCCTCCGCGCGCGGCACATTGCCCATCCGCAGGCACAGCTGACCGAGCTGGAAGTGCGCCCACGCCTCGCCGTGCAGCGACTCGTTCTCACGGTGCAGGGCGAACGCGTCGGTGAGCAGGGCCAGCGACATGCGTACGTTGGCGCGGTCGCGCTCGACCGCCGCGAGCGCGTGC
This sequence comes from Streptomyces sp. NPDC059897, assembly GCF_042730865.1. Taxonomy (NCBI): domain Bacteria; kingdom Bacillati; phylum Actinomycetota; class Actinomycetes; order Kitasatosporales; family Streptomycetaceae; genus Streptomyces; species Streptomyces sp. NPDC059897. The sequence goes on from NZ_JBHWKQ010000068.1 coordinate 24,771, forward strand.
AGCGTCCAGCCGCGGTCGCCCTTCGTCTCCGGCGTCGTCTGCAGATCGAGCGCCTCCCGCAACTTGGCCGCCGCCTCGGTCAGTTGACCCTGGTGGTGCAGCGTGATGCCGAGGGAGCACAGTGCGCGGCCCTCGCCCGCCCTGTGGTGCGCCTCGCGGTACAGGTCGACCACCGACGTCAGCGTCGTACGCGCCTTGTCGAGCTCGCCGAGCTGGCGGGCCGCGATGCCCGTGCGCCACTGGACCGAGCGCATGAGCAGACCCTGGTCGATGGACTGCGTCAGCTCCTGGATCTCGCCCAGGCGGTAGAGGTCGCCGCGCAACAGGCAGTAGTCGCACAGCGCCCCCAGCAGGCCGAGGACCGCGTCCTGATTGACGCCCTCCGCGTGCCGCAGCGCCGCCGTGATGAAGCTCGACTCGTCGTCCAGCCAGCGCAGCGCCGCGTCCAGGGACGTGAAACCGTGCGGACCCGTCTGGCCCGCGCGCGTCGACATGTTGCCGTCGACCAGGCGGATCACCGAGTCGGCCAGATCCGCGTAGTTCTGGATCAGGCGTTCCTGCGCGGCCGTGCGCTCCGCGGGCTCCTCCTCGTCGGCGAGCCGGGCCTGCGCGAAGGCGCGGACCAGATCGTGCAGCCGGTAGCGGCTGCCGCGCACATGGTCGACGAGCCCGGCCCCCGCAAGCGCCGACAGATACCGCTTCGCCTCCGCGGTCGTGGTCGCGAGCAGCGCCGCCGCGGCGGCAGCGCCCAGCGAGGCACGCCCGGCGAGCGCGAGCCGCCGCAGCAACCGCCGGCCCTGCTCGGACTGGTCGGTGTAGCGCAGCCACAGCACCCGCTCGACCGGGTCCACGGGCCCGTACGCCCCCAGATCGGCGGCGAGCTGACGCGTCGTGCGCGGCCCGATCGCGGAACCCGCGACCCGCAGCGCCAGCGGCAGGCCACCGCACAACTCCCGTACGGCGTCCGTCGATTCGGCGTCGTACGGACCGCTCGGATCCTCCGACGCCTCCCGCAGCAACTCCTCCGCGCCCGCCGCGTCCAGCGCCCGGACGGGCAGATGGTGCACCCAGGCGGGCGTGTCGTCACCGAGCTCCAGTGGCTCGCGCGAAGTGACGACGACAAGGCTGTCGGAGCGCTCCGGGACGAGCGTGCGCACCTGCTCGGCACTCGCCGCGTCGTCGAGGACGATCGTCACCGGCAGCCCCGTCAGATGCTGGTGGTACAGCTCGCTGAGCCGCTTGACCTGCTGCTCCTGCGAGGACCGCTCACGGAAGAGCAACTGCTCGCGCGGCGCGCCCAGCCGGTTCAGCAGGTGCAGCAGGGCGTCCCGCGTCGGCAGCGGCGGGGCGTCAGGCCGGTCGCCGCGCAGATCCACCACGCACGCCCCGCGGAACTGGTCCCGCAGCTCGTGCGCCGCGCGCACCGCCAGCGTCGTACGCCCGGACCCCGGGTCCCCGTGCAGCACCACCACGGTCGGCCGGGTCTCGGTACTCGCCCGCGCCGCGTGCACCCACTGCGCGATCTGCGACATCGCGACCCGACGACCGGCGAACGGCCCCTCGGGCTCCGGCAGTTGCCCGAACGACTGCTCAAGAACACTCCGCCGCCGCGCCGCCGCACTCTTGTCGGTCCGCCGCAACTGCGGCCCCACCGTCTTCTTCGACGTCCCGGTGCTCGCGGCGAGCACCCGCTGCTGATCGAGGAACGGCCTGATGCCCCGCACCTCCAACGCCGTCAGCCACTGCAACCGCAGCTGCTCGGGGCCGCCCGGCTGATTGCGCGCCCCCGCGCTGCGGCTCGCGGCCGGCACGTGCGAAGCGGTCACCTTCGCGACGGTCGCGGCGGACCCCAGCACGGCGACGGCGACCCCCGCACCCACGGCCGTCCCGGTCCCGGCGCCCAGCACCAGATCCGCCACACAGGCCGTGACCGCGCCGACCCCCGCCACCATCAACGGAGTTGACCCGCCCTCCTTGGCGAACCGCTGCCCGAACGTCATCCGCCCCGCGTCGGCCTCGTCGAGGGCCCGGGTGAACGCGTCGTACTCGTCCGCCGCGCTGCGCCCCATCGCGTCGAGCGCACCCTTCGCCCGCGACAGCAGCACGGCCCCGTCCGCACGCCCTCCCGAACGCCTGACCTCTTCCTCCACGGCCCGAGCCAACAGCCGTTCGGCTTCCGCCCGATGGCTGTCCCGCATCTTCGGTCCCCCTCCGGTGGCGACAGTACGGGGTCAAGTGTGCTGCGTATGGGGTGTCGGCGCGAGGGTCCCGGCGATCAGAGACGCGACGCGGATCGCCATGAGCGAGGATGGGAGGCATGCCGAACCGACTGGCCCATGAGACGTCCCCCTACCTCCTCCAGCACGCCGACAACCCGGTGGACTGGTGGCCCTGGTCGGCCGAGGCCTTCGCGGAGGCGCAGCGGCGCGGGGTGCCGGTGCTGCTCAGCGTGGGGTATTCGAGCTGTCACTGGTGTCATGTCATGGCCCACGAATCCTTCGAGGACGAGGCCACCGCCGCCGTCCTCAACGACAACTTCGTCAACATCAAGGTCGACCGCGAAGAGCGTCCCGACGTCGACGCCGTCTACATGGAGGCCGTGCAGGCTGCCACCGGGCAGGGCGGCTGGCCCATGACCGTGTTTCTGACGCCGGACGCCGAGCCGTTCTACTTCGGTACGTACTTCCCGCCCGAGCCGCGTCACGGCATGCCCTCGTTCGCCCAGGTCCTGCACGGTGTGCGGGACGCGTGGACCGAGCGGCACGGCGAGGTCACCGAGGTCGCCGGGAAGATCACCGCCGATCTGGCCGCGCGGGAACTGCCGTACGGGAACACGGAGTTGCCGGGCGAGAACGAGCTGGCGCAGGCGCTGCTCGGGCTCACCCGCGAGTACGACGCGACGTACGGCGGCTTCGGCGGGGCGCCCAAGTTCCCGCCGTCGATGGTGATCGAGTTCCTGCTGCGGCACCACGCGCGCACCGGCGCCGAGGGTGCGCTCCAGATGGCCGTGGACACCTGTGAGCGGATGGCGCGCGGCGGGATCTACGACCAGCTCGGGGGCGGGTTCGCGCGGTACTCGGTGGACCGGGAGTTCACGGTGCCGCATTTCGAAAAGATGTTGTACGACAACGCGCTGCTGTGCCGCGCGTACGCGCATCTGTGGCGTTCCACGGGCAGTGAGCTGGCCAAGCGGGTCGCTCTGGAGACCGCCGACTTCATGGTGCGCGAGCTGCGGACGAACGAGGGCGGCTTCGCGTCCGCGCTCGATGCCGACAGCGAGGACCCGGTGAGCGGGAAGCACGTCGAGGGCGCGTACTACGTGTGGAATCCGGCGCAGTTGAACGAAGTACTCGGCGAGGAGGACGCCGCCGTCGCCGCCCGCTACTACGGCGTCACGGCGGAGGGCACCTTCGAGGAGGGGGCCTCCGTGCTCCAGCTCTCGCAGGAGGACGGGGTCCTCGACGCGGGGCAGGCCGAGCGGATCCGGGAGCGGCTGCGCGAGGCCCGGTCGCGGCGGCCCGCCCCCGGCCGTGACGACAAGGTCGTCGCCGCGTGGAACGGGCTCGCGATCGCGGCGCTGGCGGAGACCGGCGCGTACTTCGGGCGGCAGGACCTGGTGGACGCGGCGGTGTGCGCCGGGGACCTTCTCGTACGTCTGCACATGGACCCGCTCGCCCGGCTCGCGCGGACCAGCAAGGACGGGCGCGTCGGTGCCAACGCGGGTGTGCTCGAGGACTACGCGGACGTCGCCGAGGGCTTCCTCGCGCTCGCGTCGGTGACCGGTGAGGGCGTGTGGCTGGAGTTCGCCGGGTTCCTGCTCGACCACGTCCTCGACCGGTTCACGGACCCGGAGAGCGGTGCGCTGTACGACACCGCCGCCGACGCGGAGAAGCTCATCAGGCGGCCCCAGGACCCGACGGACAGCGCGACTCCCTCCGGCTGGACCGCCGCGGCGGGCGCCCTCCTGTCGTACGCCGCGCACACCGGCTCCGAGCCGCACCGCTCCGCCGCCGAGCGCGCCCTCGGTGTGGTCAAGGCGCTGGCCGCGCGGGCGCCGCGGTTCATCGGGAACGGGCTCGCGGTCGCCGAGGCGCTGCTCGACGGGCCGCGCGAGGTCGCGGTCGTGGGGGAGGTCGGCGGGCGGCTGCACCACGCGGCGCTCACCGGGACCGCTCCCGGGGCCGTCGTCGCGGCGGGCGAGGAGGGCAGCGACGAGCTGCCGCTGCTGGCCGACCGGCCGCTCGTCGACGGGCGGGAGGCGGCGTACGTGTGCCGTCACTTCGTGTGCGACGCACCGGTGACGGACGCCGACGACCTGAAGCGGGCCCTGGGCGAGACGCAGGAGTAGAAGAAGGCGCGGGCTGACCCCGGCCCCGGGGTCAGCCGTGCTGGTACGCGACCAGTGAGATGCCGACGTAGTGCACGACGAACGCCGCGAGGGTGAGCGAGTGGAAGACCTCGTGGAAGCCGAACCAGCGCGGTGAGGGGTTCGGGCGCTTGATGCCGTAGATGACGCCGCCCGCGCTGTAGAGCAGCCCGCCGACGATCACGAGGACGAGCACGGCGATGCCGCCCGTGCGCATGAAGTCGGGCAGGAAGAAGACGGCGGCCCAGCCCATCGCGATGTAGCAGGGCGTGTAGAGCCAGCGCGGGGCTCCGACCCAGAAGACCCGGAAGATGATCCCCGCGGCGGCGGCCGCCCAGATGCCCCACAGCAGCCACTGGCCCTTGGCGTCCGGCAGCAGCAGCATCGTCAGCGGCGTATAGGTGCCGGCGATGATCAGGAAGATGTTCGCGTGGTCCAGACGGCGCAGTACGCCGCCGGCGCGCGGACCCCAGTTCCCCCGGTGGTAGAGCGCGCTCACGCCGAACAGCAGGCAGGCCGTGAGGACGAAGATGCCGCACGCGACCCGGCCGCGCGTCGAGTCCGCGAGCGCCGTGAGGAAGATGCCCGAGATCAGCACGGCGGGGAACATGCCGGCGTGCAGCCAGCCGCGCAGTCTCGGCTTCAGCACGGAGGGCTGGGCGGCGGGGACTTCGGGCTCGTCGATGGCAACGCTCATCCCCGCATGGTACCTACGCGACCGTAGGTAACGGACCCCGTGAGTGGTGATGCTCACTTCGCTCACCTGTGAGGCCCCCTGGACAGATGGGCGTTTCGGTCGGATGATCAAATGAGTGCGGTCGGCACCGGATGAGCGCCCACTGAGCTCCAGTGGACTGGGAGGCGCAGCGTCCGGGTCGCAGCCCCCACGGGGCATCAACCTCAATACCCCTCATTTAGGAGCGATCGTGGCGCGCGACATCGCGGCTCCCTCCCTGGACACTCTCCCGACGAACCACCAGGAACTGATCTCGTGGGTCAACGAGATCGTCGAACTGACGCAGCCGGACAGTGTCGTCTGGTGTGACGGCTCCGAGGCCGAGTACGAGCGCCTCGCGGAGGAGCTCGTCGCGAAGGGGACGTTCAAGAAGCTCGACCCCATCAAGCGCCCCAACTCGTACTACGCCGCCTCCGACCCGTCCGATGTCGCGCGCGTCGAGGACCGTACGTACATCTGCTCCGAGAAGGAGGAGGACGCGGGCCCCACGAACCACTGGAAGGCCCCCGCCGAGATGCGGGAGATCTTCCGGGGCAACGAGGGGAACGGGGGGATCTTCCGTGGCTCGATGCGCGGCCGCACGATGTACGTCGTCCCGTTCTGCATGGGTCCGCTCGGCTCGCCGCTGTCCGCGATCGGCGTCGAGATCACCGACTCGGCCTACGTGGCCGTCTCCATGCGCACGATGACCCGGATGGGCCAGCCGGTCCTGGACGAATTGGGCGAGGACGGCTTCTTCGTGAAGGCCGTGCACACGCTGGGCGCCCCGCTGGGTCCCGACGAGGCGGACGTGCCGTGGCCGTGCAACTCCACGAAGTACATCTCGCACTTCCCCGAGGACCGCGAGATCTGGTCGTACGGCTCCGGCTACGGCGGCAACGCCCTGCTGGGCAAGAAGTGCTACGCCCTGCGCATCGCGTCGGTCATGGCGCGCGACGAGGGCTGGCTCGCCGAGCACATGCTGATCCTCAAGCTCACCCCGCCGACCGGTGAGTCGAAGTACGTCGCCGCGGCCTTCCCGAGCGCCTGTGGCAAGACGAACCTCGCGATGCTGGAGCCCACGATCTCCGGCTGGACCGTCGAGACGATCGGTGACGACATCGCCTGGATGCGGTTCGGCGAGGACGGCCGGCTCTACGCGATCAACCCGGAGGCGGGCTTCTTCGGTGTCGCGCCCGGCACCGGCGAGCACACCAACGCCAACGCCATGAAGACGCTGTGGGGCAACTCGGTCTTCACGAACGTCGCGCTCACGGACGACGGCGACGTGTGGTGGGAGGGGATGACCGAGGAGACCCCGGCTCACCTCACGGACTGGAAGGGCAACTCCTGGACGCCCGAGTCCGGCGTTCCGGCCGCGCACCCCAACGCACGCTTCACCACCCCGGCCTCGCAGTGCCCGATCATCGCGCCGGAGTGGGAGGACCCGAAGGGCGTGCCGATCTCGGCGATCCTCTTCGGTGGCCGCCGCGCCACGGCCGTGCCGCTGGTCACCGAGTCCTTCGACTGGAACCACGGCGTGTTCCTCGGCGCGAACGTGGCGTCCGAGAAGACCGCCGCCGCCGAGGGCAAGGTCGGCGAGCTGCGCCGCGACCCGTTCGCCATGCTGCCGTTCTGCGGCTACAACATGGGCGACTACATGGCGCACTGGGTGAAGGTCGGTGCCGCCGCCGCGCGGACAGAAGGTGGCGCCGCCAAGCTCCCGAAGATCTACTACGTGAACTGGTTCCGGAAGAACGCGGACGGCAAGTTCGTGTGGCCCGGCTTCGGTGAGAACAGCCGCGTCCTGAAGTGGATCGTCGACCGTCTGGACGGCCGCGCCGAGGGCGTCGAGACGCCGATCGGCATCCTGCCGACCAAGGAGTCCCTGGACACGAACGGCCTGGACCTGGCCGAGTCCGACCTGGACTTCCTGCTGACGGTGGACAAGGAGGCCTGGCGCGACGAGGCGTCGCTGGTTCCCGCGCACCTCAACACGTTCGGCGACCACACGCCGACGGAGCTGTGGGACGAGTACCGCAAGCTGGTGGACCGGCTCGGCTAGAGCCGTGTGACATGAAGAAGGGGGGCGGCGGTAGCCGCGCCCCGGCGTGATGTGGGCAAGTTGACGGGGGGGACACCGCGACGAGTTACCCCCC
>NZ_JBHWKQ010000069.1:0-31479 GCF_042730865.1 Streptomyces sp. NPDC059897
TGCAGGGGGGACCCTGTGGGAGAGTAGGACGCCGCCGAACTATTTTTGAAGAAAAGCCCGGACCGGGATACGGTCCGGGCTTTTCTGCGTTTAGGGGCCCGCACGCCATGCCCCTTTCCTCAGAGGCGGCCGGCGGATTTGAGGGACAGGTAGGCGTCCGCCAGGGCTGGAGCCAATTCGGATGGGGTGGCGTCCACGACGGTGACGCCGTGGCGTGTGAGTTGTTCGGCTGTGCGGAGACGATCTGCCTTTGCCTGGGCTGCTGACGCGGCGTCGTAAATGGCTTCCGTGGTGCCCCGGGCCGAGGCCATCGATTCGATTTTCGGGTCGGCCACCGATGCCACGACGACTGTGTGGCGTTTCGTGAGGCGTGCCAGTACGGGGAGGAGGCCCTCTTCGATGGGGGCGGCGTCCAGGGACGTGAGAAGGACGATGAGGGAACGGCGGTGCGCTGTGTGCAGGGCTGTTGCCGTGAGGCCTCGGGCGTCCGTTTCGATCAGTTCTGGTTCCAGCGGGGCCATGGCGTTGACCAGGGCCGGGAGGACGTCGCCCGCGGTGCGGCCCTGGACGAGGGCGCGGGTTCGGCGGTCGTAGGCCAGCAGGTCCACGCGGTCGCCGGCTCGGGATGCCAGGGCGCCCAGGAGGAGCGCGGCGTCCATGGAGGCGTCGAGGCGCGGGGCGTCTCCGACTCGGCCCGCGGAGGTGCGGCCGGTGTCGAGGACCAGGAGGATGTGGCGGTCGCGTTCCGGGCGCCAGGTGCGGACGGCCACCGAGGAGTGGCGGGCCGTTGCGCGCCAGTCGATGGAGCGGGTGTCGTCTCCGGGAACGTACTCGCGGAGGCTGTCGAATTCCGTGCCCGCGCCTCTGGTCAACACGCTGGTGCGGCCGTCGAGTTCGCGGAGGCGGGCCAGCTTGGAGGGGAGGTGCTTGCGGCTGTGGAAGGGCGGCAGGACGCGGACCGTCCAGGGGACCCTGTGCGTGCCTTGGCGCGTGAAGAGGCCGAGGGGGCCTCGGGAGCTGACCGTGACGCGGTCCGCCATGCGGTCGCCGCGGCGAGTGGGCTGCAGGCGTGTGGTGACGCGACGCCTCTCGCCTGCGGGGATGTCCACGCGGTGGCGGGACGAGTCGTACTCCATGCCGGCCTGCCAGCTGCTCGGTGGCCAGGCGTCACGGATCCTCGCGCGCAGGGGGCGGCGCGAGGGGTTGGTGATCGTGAGGGTGACGTCGGCCGGGTCCCCGAGCCGTACGGATGTGTCGCCGGAGCGGGTCAGGCGCAGGCGGCGTACGGGGGCGGCCAGGGCGAAGTCGCAGGCGCAGGCCAGGGCCAGCGGGGTGTTGACGGCCAGGATGCCGGTCCAGCTGGGCTCCCAGATGCCGACTGGGAGGGAGCCCAGGGCCGCGAGAAGGGCCGTACGTCCGGTCAGAGCCATTGGTGTGTCGTCCTCCGTCTCCGTTGTGCGCCGGGTCAGCGGGGGACGGGGACGTGGGTCAGGAGCGCGTTGATGACCGAGTCCGCCGTCACGCCCTCCATCTCGGCCTCCGGGCGCAGTTGGATGCGGTGGCGGAGGGTGGGCAGGGCGAGGGCTTTGACGTCGTCGGGGGTGACGTAGTCGCGGCCGGTCAGCCAGGCCCAGGCGCGGGCCGTGGCGAGAAGGGCAGTGGCTCCTCGCGGGGAGACGCCGAGGGTGAGCGACGGGGATTCGCGGGTCGCGCGGCAGATGTCGACCACGTAGGCCGTGATTTCGGGGGAGACCGTTGTTTTGGCGACGGCCGTGCGGGCGGTTTCGAGGTCGGCTGCCGTAGCCACCGGGCGGATGCCCGCCGCCTGCAGGTCGCGGGGGTTGAAACCGGAGGCGTGGCGGGTCAGGACGTCGATCTCGTCCTGGCGGGTGGGCAGCGGGACGTTCAACTTGAGGAGGAAGCGGTCCAGTTGAGCCTCGGGGAGAGGGTAGGTGCCCTCGTACTCGACCGGGTTCTGGGTCGCGACCACCATGAACGGATCGGGGAGCGGGCGTGCCGTGCCGTCGACCGTGACCTGGCGCTCCTCCATCGCTTCGAGGAGGGAGGACTGGGTCTTGGGCGGCGTGCGGTTGATCTCGTCGGCGAGGACGAGGTTGGTGAAGACGGGGCCCGGCTGGAAGGAGAAGCGGGCGGTGTTCGTGTCGTAGACGAGTGAGCCCGTGACGTCGCTGGGCATCAGGTCCGGGGTGAACTGGACGCGCTTCGTGTCGAGTTCGAGGGACGAGGCGAGGGCCCGCACGAGGAGGGTCTTGGCGACGCCGGGCACGCCTTCGAGGAGGACGTGGCCGCGGCAGAGCAGGGCCACGACCAGGCCCGTGACGGTGGGGTCCTGGCCGACGACGGCCTTGGCGATCTCGGTGCGCAGGGCCTCCAAAGACGCCCTTGAGCTGCGGGGATCCGTGGTGGGCCCGGCGTTGTCAGTGGTCGGGTCCATCATGGGTTCCGTACCTCACTTTCGAGGGCGTCGAGGTGGTCGGCGAGTGCGATGAGTGCTGCGTCGGTCGCGGGTGGCGGGCCGAAGAGGAGGGTGCGTGGGTCCCGGGCGGGCGTGGGGAGTTGGCGTGCCAGGGCCGGGAGGAAGGTCTCGGGCGCGTGGGCCTGGGAGACGGGGATGCCGATGAGGGGGGCCAGGCGCGTGCGGGTGGAGATACGCAGAGCTGTGGCGGCGCGGTCGCGGGCGTTCGCCTTGCGGTAGAGGCGGGCGCGGCCTTCGACGGTTTCGGAGGCGCGGATCGCGACGGGCAGGCGTTCCTGGACCAGGGGGCCGAGGCGGCGTGCGCGCCACAGTGCGGCCAGTGCTGCCGCGATGAAGAGCTGAAGGGTGCCCCAGAGCCAGCCCTTGGGGATCAGGTCGACGAAGCTGCGGTCGTTCTGTGCGTCGCCGGCCGCCGAGTCGTCGGAGAGGGAGGGGAGGTACCAGACCAGATGAGGGCGCGAACCGAGGAGTTGAAGGGCGAGCGAGGCGTTGCCCTGTTCGTCGAGGCGGTCGTTGAGAAGGATGTCGGGGGCACCGAGGACGAGCGTGTCGCCTGTGCCTGCGGGGGACGGCAGGCGCAGGAGCGTGGGGGAGCCGTGGCTCGGGTAGCAGGAGTCGGCGCCGGTGAGCGTCGTGCCATAGCGGTGGCCGCCGGTGTTCGCGGGGCCGGCGCGGCGGGCCTCGGGGAGCGCGCAGCCGGGGGCGAGGGGCGTGTCGGCGGCGGGCTCGGGGTCGGCGGTGACGCCCGGGGCCAGCGTCTCGACCGCGGCGGCGCCGGGGGCGACGAGGACCGTGCGGCCCCCGGAGTCGGCGGTGGCGGCCCGGAGCTGGGACTGCTGACGGGCTGTGAGGCGGTCGGGCGTGGCGACCAGGAGGGTCGTGTCGGGGTCCGCCGCCGCGCGGGCCTCGGCGGTCGTGGTGACCACGCGTGTGTCGACGCCTCGGTCGGCGAGGAGTTCCGCGACGGCGCGGCTGCCGCGCTGGTCGGCGGAGCGCGGGTCGAGGGCGCCGTGCTGGTCGCCGGAGCGGACGACCGCGAGGACCACGGCCGCGACGAGGAGGAAGACCAGGGCCAGGGCGATGCCGCGGGTGCGGGTCCAGATCTGGCGGGCGGTGGGCGTGATGGAGGTGGTGTCGCCGGGGCCGTCCGGGCTGTCGTCGGACGGCGGCGGTGGCGGTGGCGGGGCGAGCGTGGCCGTCGCCGTGGACTGCGGGTGGGTGGCAGGGGCGGGAGTCGGCTGGTCGAGCGGGCGGTCACCGGTGTGCGCGGTGGGCTGCGTCGGGTGCGGCTGGTCGGACGGCGGGTCGCCTTGGGCGCGCGCCGGGTTCGGGGTGCCGGGGTCGGTCGGTTCGGTCACCGGGCGGCTCCCGCGGCGGCGGTGAGGTCGGGGGTGGTGCGCTCCACCTCGGTGTCCAGGGCGGACAGCCGTTCGTACGTCTGCGGGGTCGCGGTGCGGCCGCCGTACGCGATGTCGTCGAAGTCGCGGGCGGCCGCGCTGAGGCGGTCCGCGTGCTGGGGTAGCGGGCGGGCGGCTTCGGCGGCCGCCTCGTCGGCGGTGCGGCCGGGGCGCGGGTCGAGGAGGGCGCGTTCCTCGAGGGAGCGGACCAGGGCGCGCATCCGTTCCTGGACGGCCTGGTTCCAGTGGCCCTGGGCGGCGTGCGCCGCGGCGGCCGAGCGGTGTTCGGCGGCGCTGCGCGGGCGGTCGTCGAAGAGCGCGGGCGAGGTGCTGGGGGAGCGGCGCGGCGTGCCGAGGCGCCACCACAGGGCGGCCGCCACGGCGACGACGGCGAGCAGGATCACCAGCAGGCCGACGGTGCCGCCGGGGGCGGCGCCGGCCGCGGCGGAGAAGAGCTCGTCGATCCAGTCCCAGAACTTGTTCAGGGCGCGCATGAACCAGTTCGGGTCGTCCTGGTGGTACGCGGGCTTGGACAGCTCGCGCTTCGCCGCTTCCCGCGCCGGGTCGCGCGGGATCCTCACCGGCGGCTCGTCGCCGCCGGTGAGGACCGACGAGATCGTCGTGTGGAGCACTCCCCCAAGTGCGCTCACCCCATCAACTCCCCGGAGTGGCGCCGGAGGCGGACCCGTAGTCGTGCAGGCCCGCGGCGCGGGCGAGTTCGAGGTCGAGGGCCTCGCGGCGGATGCGCTGGTCGATGTAGAGGAGCACGGCGACGCCGGCCGTGATCGGGAACGTGATGGTGGAGCCGACGACCGAACCGATGCCCGTGATGATGAGGAAGGCCCAGCCGAAGTTCCCGCCGCCTTCCAGCAGGCCGGAGAAGCCGTCCCCGCTGACCGCCCCCGCGATGGCGGTGAACGGGAAGAGGATGATCTCCGAGACGATCGCGGCGATCAGGGACGCCAGGATCGTGATGCCGAAGACCCGCCACCAGGAGCCGCGGACGAGCTTGGTGGAGCGGCCCATGGCCTTGCGGACCGTCTGCTTCTCCAGCATCAGCGCGGGCGAGGCCAGCGACAGGCGGACCATCAGCCAGATCGTCACGACGAGCCCCGCGAGGCCGCCGACGACGCCGAGCGCGATGCCGCCCTCGGACGAGCCGAGCACGCCGACCAGGATGCCGGGCGCGACGCTCACGAGCATGATGGCGGCGGCGATCAGCGGAAGCAGCAGCGTCAGGCCGAGCAGCCGGAGGATCTGCGGCCGGGCGTCGCGCCAGGCCTCTCCTATGGTGACGGGCCGGCCGAGCACGGCGCGGCTGGTGACCGTCGTCAGCAGGGCCGTCGCGACGATCGTGCCGAGCAGTGTGACGACGGCGACGAGCGCGGAGCCGATCAGGAGCGAGCCCAGGGCGCTGAAGATCTCGCGCGGGGTCGCGTCGGGGTTGTCGAGGGCCGTGGTGGTCGCCACGTCGTTGAGGACGAGACCCTGGAGGAGGACCGCCAGGAGCTGCGTGACCACGGCGACCGTCAGCGAGATGCCGAGGACGGTGCGCCAGTAGGTCCGCATCGTCGACACCGCGCCGTCGAGGATCTCGCCGACGCCGAGCGGGCGCAGCGGGATGACGCCGGGCTTGGCGGCCGGGGGCTTGGCCTGCCAGCCGCCGCCCCAGCCGGGGTAGCCGCCGCCTCCGGGGCCGCCCGGCCCCTGGCCGCCGCCCTGGCTGCCCCAGCCTTGACCGCCCCAGCCCTGGCCGCCCTGACCCTGGCCGGGAGCCGGCGGGGGCGGGGGAGGGGGCTGGGCGGGGCCGGAGGGGGCGGACCACTGGGCGGGTGGCGGCTGCTCCTTGGACCACTTCGGGCCCTGGCCTGCGGCGTCCTGCGGCGGGGTGTCCTGCGGACCGCTGCCCTGTGCGCCGCTGTTCTGCTCGGGGCCGCCGTCCTTGCGGTTGCCGTCCGGGCCGTCGGAGGGGGCAGATCCGGGCGATGCCCAGCCCGGAGTGTCGTTCATCGTCGCTCCTTCAAAGTGCCCGTCCGCGGTCGCGGCAGCAGGTTGGCTGCCATCGTGCCATGGGGCGGGCGCCGGATGACCTGGCCCCGGGAGGGCTGCATGCCTTCAATTGTCGGGGCGGTACGGGGCAGACTGGGCGGATGGCTGATCAGTACGCGCAATCCGGCGAGGACATACGGCCCATCGGCGGCACCCGGCCCGAGGCCGTCGATATCCCGGCGATCCGGTGGGAGGAGCCGGCGGAGGGGCCCGTTCTGGTGCTGCTCGACCAGACGCGGCTGCCCGCGGAAGAGGTCGAGCTGGTGTGCACGGATCCGCAGGCCCTGGTGCAGGCGATCCGTTCCCTGGCCGTGCGCGGCGCGCCGCTGCTCGGGATCGCGGGGGCGTACGGGGTGGCCCTCGCGGCTGCCCGCGGCTTCGACGTCGAGGAGGCGGCAGGGGCGCTGGCCGACGCGCGGCCCACCGCGGTCAATCTGGCGTCCGGGGTGCGCAGGGCGCAGGAGGCGTACCGGTCCGCGCTCGGGAGTGCGGGGGGTGACGGGCAGCAGGCGCGGGAGCGGGCCGCCGCGGCGGCGCTCTCCTCGGCGCGGGCGTTGCACGCGGAGGACGCCGAGGCCAGCACCAGGATGGCCGGGCACGGTCTGCGGCTCCTGGACGAGCTGGTGCCCGGTGGCAATCACCGCATCCTGACGCACTGCAACACCGGGGCGCTGGTCTCCGGCGGCGAGGGCACGGCCTTCGCGGTCGCGCTCGCCGCGCATCGGGCGGGGCGGCTGCGCCGGCTGTGGGTGGACGAGACGCGTCCGCTGCTGCAGGGAGCTCGGCTGACCGCGTACGAGGCCGCGCGCAACGGGATGGCGTACACATTGCTCACGGACAACGCGGCGGGGTCGCTGTTCGCCGCGGGTGAGGTGGATGCCGTGCTGATCGGTGCGGACCGGATCGCGGCCGACGGTTCGGTGGCCAACAAGGTGGGGAGCTATCCGCTCGCGGTACTGGCGCGATATCACCATGTGCCGTTCATCGTGGTCGCGCCGGTGACGACGATCGACCCGGAGACCGCGGACGGGGCTTCCATCGAGGTGGAGCAGCGGGCCGGGCATGAGGTGACGGAGGTCACGGCGCCGCGGGCGCCGCTGGCCGGAGTGGAGGCAGGTGGCGGGATTCCGGTGGCACCACTGGGGACGCAGGCGTACAACCCCGCGTTCGACGTGACGCCACCGGACTTGGTGACGGCGATCGTCACGGAGTGGGGCGTTGTGTCGCCTGTGACACAAGATGGCCTGGGTGAACTGTGTGCCAGTTCACTCCAGGCAACGATGAGCTAATGGGATGATGTGGTCCATGAAGGGACGAGTCCTTGTCGTCGACGACGACACCGCACTGGCCGAGATGCTCGGCATTGTGCTGCGTGGTGAAGGTTTTGAGCCGTCGTTCGTAGCTGACGGCGACAAGGCGCTGGCCGCTTTCCGTGAGACCAAGCCCGATCTGGTGCTGCTCGATCTGATGCTGCCGGGCCGGGACGGTATCGAGGTGTGCCGCCTGATCAGGGCGGAGTCCGGGGTGCCGATCGTGATGCTCACGGCGAAGAGCGACACCGTGGATGTGGTGGTGGGCCTCGAATCGGGGGCCGACGACTACATCGTGAAGCCGTTCAAGCCGAAGGAGCTGGTCGCCCGGATCCGGGCGCGGCTGCGGAGGTCGGAGGAGCCCGCGCCCGAGCAGCTCGCCATCGGTGACCTGGTCATCGATGTGGCGGGGCATTCGGTGAAGCGGGACGGGCAGCCGATCGCGCTGACGCCGCTCGAGTTCGATCTGCTGGTCGCGCTCGCGCGCAAGCCCTGGCAGGTGTTCACGCGTGAGGTGCTCCTCGAGCAGGTCTGGGGCTACCGGCACGCGGCGGACACGCGCCTGGTCAATGTGCATGTGCAGCGGCTGCGCTCCAAGGTCGAGAAGGACCCGGAGCGGCCGGAGATCGTGGTGACCGTCCGAGGCGTCGGTTACAAGGCAGGACCGAGCTGACGTGTCCCGAAACAGTGCCGCTTCGGCGCCCGGGGCCCCGGGGTCCCGCCCGGAGCGGCCTGTGGGACCCGCGGCGGGGCCTGCCGCCGCTCGCGGCTCACGGCTGCGCCGCACCGTCGACGGGAGCCTGCTGCTCCAGGGCGGGATGAAGGGCAGCCCCGTGCTGCGCCTGTTCGCGCGCTGGGTGCGGCGTCCGCTGCTGCCCGCGATGCGGCTGTGGCGGCGGAACATCCAGCTGAAGGTCGTCGTCACGACGCTGCTGATGTCGCTCGGTGTCGTGCTGCTGCTCGGCATCGTCGTCATCGGCTCGGTGCGCAACGGACTGCTCGACGCCAAGGCGAAAGCCTCGCAGAGCCAGGCCGAGGGCGGCTTCCGCGCGGCCAAGGACAAGGCGGACTCCGCGGCGGCAGGCGTACGGGACGGCGCGTCGGGCGACAGCCGCACGACGTTGACGCCCAACAACTGGATGAGCGAACTCGTCACGCAGCTCGCCAGTGGCGGCAAGGGCGCGTTCGACGTGGTGATCCTGGGTTCGAGCGACACCGACACCGGTAACGGGCTGGCGCCGCGCGGCTCCGGCCTGGTGGACCCGAACCGCAGTGTGCCCGACGACCTGCGTGGGCAGGTCGACCAGATCGCCGGCGCCTCACAGCAGTACACGAAGATCGTTTATGACGGCGGCGAGGACCCGCAGCCGGGGCTCGTCGTCGGCAAGCGGCTCAACGACCCGCAGGGGCACGCCTACCAGCTGTACTACCTCTTCCCGCTGACGCAGGAGGAGAAGTCCCTCGGGCTGGTGAAGGGCACGCTCGCGACCGCGGGGCTTTTCGTCGTGGTGCTGCTCGGGGCCATCGCCTGGCTCGTCGTGCGGCAGGTCGTCACGCCGGTGCGGATGGCGGCGGGGGTCGCCGAGCGGCTCTCCGCGGGCCGCCTCCAGGAGCGGATGAAGGTCACCGGCGAGGACGACATCGCGCGCCTGGGCGAGGCCTTCAACAAGATGGCGCAGAACCTGTATCTGAAGATCCAGCAGCTCGAGGACCTGTCGCGGATGCAGCGGCGGTTCGTCTCGGACGTGAGCCATGAGCTGCGTACGCCGCTGACGACGGTACGCATGGCCGCCGATGTCATCCATGAGGCGCGCGTCGACTTCGATCCGGTGACGGCGCGGTCCGCGGAGCTGCTGGCCGACCAGCTCGACCGGTTCGAGTCGCTGCTGGCCGACCTGCTGGAGATCAGCCGGTTCGACGCAGGGGCCGCCGCGCTGGAGGCCGAGCCGATAGACCTGCGCGAGGTTGTACGCCGGGTGGTGGGCGGCGCCGAGCCGCTCGCCGAGCGCAAGGGCACACACATCCTGGTCGTCGGCGACGACCAGCCGGTGGTCGCCGAGGCCGACGCGCGGCGTGTGGAGCGCGTGCTGCGCAACCTGGTGGTGAACGCCGTGGAGCACGGCGACGGCCGGGACGTCGTGGTGCGGCTCGCCGCGGCGGGCGGCGCGGTCGCCGTCGCGGTGCGCGACTACGGAGTGGGGCTCAAGCCCGGCGAGGCGACGCGCGTGTTCAGCCGCTTCTGGCGGGCCGACCCGGCACGCGCGCGTACCACGGGTGGTACGGGCCTTGGGCTTTCGATCGCCCTGGAGGACGCGCGGCTGCACGGTGGGTGGCTGCAGGCGTGGGGCGAGCCGGGCGGCGGTTCGCAGTTCCGGCTGACGTTGCCGAGGACCGTGGACGAGGCGCTGCGCGGTTCGCCGATACCGCTGGAGCCGGAGGACTCGCGGCGCAACCGGGGACTCGGTGAGGCCGGGCTTCCGGGCGCCGACGGCAAGAAGCTCGCCACGGTGCCGGCGCAGACGCCGTCCGTGGCGGCCCAGACGCCGCTCGCCCCGCGCCACGCGCAGGCGGCGGTGTCCGCCGACCCCACGGCGCTGCCCGGCAGCGGCGCGCGCGTGGTGGCGCGTGGCGGGGCGGCGAACACCGCGGAGCGCGGTGACCGGGAGGACCACGGGCATCGGGACGAGCGTCAGGGCGAGCGGCCGGACGCGGCGGACGAGACGGACGACGCGTCGGCGGAGCCCGCGCAGGCGCGTACCGGGCGGACGACGGCGACGTCGCGTGGTGAGGGGAGCGACGGCAGTCGTGGATGAGCAGCGGGTGCCGCGCCAGCGGCGCGGGATGCGGGCCGGCATGCTGGCCGGGTGCGGCGCGCTCGTGCTCGCCGGATGCGCGTCGATGCCGGACAACGGAGGCCTCGAATCGGTCGAGGCCTCGCAGCGGCCGGACTCGCAGGTGCGCGTCTTCGCCCTGCCGCCGAAGGACGACGTCGGGCCCTCCGCCATCGTCGACGGCTTCCTCGAGGCGCTGACCAGTGACGACCCTTCGTACACGATGGCGCGCAAGTACCTCACCCCGAAGGCCGCGAAGAACTGGTCGCCCGAGCAGCGGACCGTCGTGCTCGACGAGGGGCCCAGCAGGAGCCAGACGGACCGGCCGAACTCGGGGAACGAGGGCCGTTCCTACCAGTTGACCGGCCACCAGATCGCCACGGTCGACCAGCGGCAGGCCTACCAGCCGGGGAACACGTCGTACCAGGGCAATCTGCACCTGACGCAGGTGAACACCGCCAAGGGCAAGCAGTGGCGGATCGACTCCCTCCCGAAGGGGGTCGTTCTCGGCGAGTCCGACTTCCAGCGGATCTACAGCTCCGTCAACAAGTACTACTACGCGGTGGATTCGACGTCGGCCGGTGAGGCCGGGCAGCGGCGCCTGGTCGCGGACCCCGTCTTCGTACGGCAGTGGACCGACCCGTTGACGGAGACCGTCAAGGAGCTGTTGCAGGGGCCGACGCGCTGGCTGAATCCGGTGGTGCGGACGGCGTTCCCCTCGCACGCGGCGCTGCGGAAGGGCACCGATTCGCTGGCGCCCGACGACGCGAACAAGCTGACGGTGCCGCTGAACGAAGCGGGCAGCAGGGCAGGTCAGGCCAAGTGCAAGGAGATGGCGGCCCAACTGCTGTTCTCGTTGCGGGACCTGTCGTCGTCGAGCGTGAACGAGGTGGAACTGAAGCGTTCCGACGGCCGGTTCATGTGCGCGATGACCGAGGACGGGGCGGACGCCCTCGCGGCGCCGCGCTCCACCGGGCGCGTCCCGGACCAGTACTTCCTCGACGCCAAGGGCCGCTTGGTGCGGATGCCGGGCAAGAGCAGGTCCGACAAGAGCCCCGAGCGGGTGCCGGGGCCGCTGGGCGAGGGCGAGCAGGTGCTGCGTTCCGTGGCGGTCTCGCGCGACCAGGAGCGCGCGGCGGGCGTCTCGAACGACGGGCGCTCGCTGTACGTGGCGTCGCTGATCTCCGGTGCCTCGCTGGGCGACCCGGTCGCGCGCAGCCACGCGAAGGCGGAGAAGGACGGCTTCACGACGCCCAGTTGGGACGGGAACGGCGACCTGTGGGTGGCCGACCGCGACCCGAAGCACCGGCGGCTGCTGATGTTCGGTCAGGGGCAGGCGGACAAGGTTCAGAAGGTCCGGGTCGAGGGGCTCGGTGACGACGCCACCATCGAGACGGTGAAGGCGTCCGCCGACGGGGCGCGCATCGGGCTTCTCGTGGCGGAGAAGGACACCACGTCGCTGTGGATCGGGCGCGTCGAGCGGCATGCCGACGCGCACGGTGACACGGAGGTCTCGGTGACCGAACTGCGCCGGGCCGCGCCGCGGATGGAAGAGGTCACGGCCGTGTCGTGGGCGGGCGACAGCAGGCTCGTCGTCGTCGGCCGGGAGCCCGGCGGGCTGCAGCAGACGCAGTACGTGCTGAGCGACGGGTCGACGCCGACCGGGCAGGCGCTGCCGGGGCTGACGCGGGTCAGCGAGATCGCGGCGTCGGACAACGACGAGCTGCCGCTGCTCGCGCACTCCGACGACGGGATCGTCCGGCTGCCCTCCGGAGCGGCGTGGCAGTCGGTGCTGAAGGACGGGACGGCTCCGGTCTATCCGGGATAGCCGTATCCGGGACAGGCGGCGCGTCCCGGCGGCTCGGGGCGTCCCCCGGTGTCACCCGAACGAGCTCAACCGCTGGTCACAACCGTCGAGTTGTCCACAGAGCGTTGTCCACAGGGCTGGTGGGGCGGCCCGCGGATCGGCACAGTGGTGGGTATGCGGGGGTGGTGGCAGGACCTCTCCGATCTGGTGCTGCCGGCCGAGTGTGCCGGCTGCGGCAGGTCTCGTACGGCGCTGTGCGCGCGGTGCTCGGCGGCGCTGCGCGGCGCCGGGCCGGGCCGGGTGCGACCGCGACCGGCTCCGCCGGGGCTGCCGGTCGTGTTCGGCGCAGCCCCGTACCGGAACGCGGTGCGGGCCGTGCTCCTCGCCCACAAGGAGCGCGGCGCGCTCGGCCTCGCCCGGCCGCTGGGCGTGGCGCTGGCCGGGGCCGTGCGGGCCGGGCTCGTGGACGGTGGTGCCGGTGGGGGCGGCGTGCGCGAACGGGCTTCTGATGGCCCTCTGGGCCCCGTGACGCTCGTCCCTGTGCCCTCCGCGGCGCGGGCCGTGCGGGCGCGCGGGCACGATCCGACGCGGCGGATCGCGTACGCGGCGGCGGCCGAGCTGCGTCGTGCGGGCGTCGCGGCGCGGGTGCTCGCGGTGCTGCGGCAGCGGCGTGCGGTGGCCGACCAGTCGGGTCTGGACGCCGGGCAGCGGCTGGTGAATGTGACGGGCGCGCTCGAGGTGGTGGGCGGTGGCGGCGGGTTGCTCACCGGAATTGGCCGGATCGTGCTGGTCGACGACCTGATCACGACGGGCGCTTCTTTGGCGGAGGCGGCACGCGCAATAGCGGCCGCGACCGGTTCCGGGAAGATCGAGAGGGAAGGCAGGGCGGAACGCGACCGCTCCGAGGTGGATCCGGGAATGCGGAACGCGGTCGGCGAGATCATGTTCCGGGCGGCTGTCGTGGCCGCGTCTCCGGATTCCTTCGAAATAAACCGGAACTAGCGGGGAATCTGCATCGTTGCAGGTAGAGACAGGGTTCGTTCGCTCGGTTGGAGGTACGTGTCAGTAGAGGGTGCCGACAACCGTCCGGGCGAGATATGTTCGGTTGTGAGGAACTCGGCAGGAAAGGCGGCCGCCACCCCTCGCCATTGGATTGCCCTGTCAGGACATTGCACAGGCATTTTCGCAATCACCCGGCATGGTGGGGTGTAGATCTTGTCCACGGGGGAGGAGGAGGTGGAAGTCACCGAGTCCGAGACTTCGGAAGTGGCCGGAGTCTGGTGCAAGAGGGAGATGCTCCGCCCAAGGAGCGGAGCTATCCGGGAACGGAGTTCTGCGTGGACATCGTCGTCAAGGGCCGCAAGACCGAGGTACCAGAGCGGTTCCGTAAGCACGTGGCCGAGAAGCTGAAGCTGGACAAGATCCAGAAGCTCGACGGCAAGGTGATCAGTCTCGATGTCGAGGTGTCCAAGGAGCCGAACCCCCGGCAGGCGGACCGTTGCGAGCGCGTGGAGATCACGCTGCGTACGCGTGGCCCGGTGATCAGGGCGGAAGCCGCCGCCAGCGACCCGTACGCGGCGCTGGACCTGGCCACGGACAAGCTCGACGCGCGCCTGCGCAAGCAGCACGACAAGCGGTCGTCGCGGCGCGGGAAGCGGATCTCGGCGGCGGAGGTCGCCGAGCACGTCCCGGACGCCGCCCTGCTGAACGGGGACGGCACGATCGCCAGGGCCGAGGAGGCCGAGCCCGACGGCGTACCGACCACCAAGATGGGCTCGCTCGAGGTCAAGGGCGAGGGCCCGCTCGTCGTCCGTGAGAAGACCCACGTGGCGGCACCCATGACGCTCGACCAGGCGCTCTACGAGATGGAGCTGGTCGGGCACGACTTCTATCTGTTCGTCGACTCCGAGACCAAGGAACCGAGCGTCGTCTACCGGCGGCACGCCTACGACTACGGCGTCATCCACCTCAGCACCGACCCCATGGTCTCCCAGGTCAGGGGAGCCGACGGGGGCGACGCCATCGGCGGCTGACCACAACTGACACCCACTCATCGGGTGCCCCTGGGGTGCGTGTGCGCCCCCAGGGGCACCCTTGTGCGACCCCCGTGTGCACCGCACGGCCATCGCGCCGAGGCCGCGGCATGAAATCATGGCCGGGCCGGGTCAACCGGCGTGCTGGTGCCTCGGGTTGGCGCGGCACAGGAAAGACGGGCCGCGGCCTTCAGGGGGAGGAACGATGGCGGACAGCTTCGGACTGATGCGGGGCGAGGACGCCGGTGCCGGCGAGGACGGCGCCGACATGGGGCCGGACGCCTCCTCGCGCGAGGAGCCCATCCGGGTGCTTGTGGTGGACGACCATGCCCTGTTCCGGCGCGGCCTTGAGATCGTCCTCAAGGCCGAGGAGGACATCCAGGTCGTCGGTGAGGCGGGTGACGGGGCGGAGGCCGTGGACAAGGCGGCCGATCTGCTGCCGGACATCATCCTCATGGACGTGCGGATGCCCAAGAGAGGCGGCATCGAGGCGTGCACCTCCATCAAGGAGGTGGCGCCCAGCGCCAAGATCATCATGCTGACCATCAGCGATGAGGAAGCCGATCTCTACGACGCGATCAAGGCGGGCGCGACGGGGTATCTGCTGAAGGAGATCTCGACCGACGAGGTCGCGACGGCGATTCGCGCCGTGGCCGACGGGCAGTCGCAGATCAGCCCGTCCATGGCGTCGAAGTTGCTCACCGAGTTCAAGTCGATGATCCAGCGCACGGACGAGCGCCGGCTCGTGCCCGCGCCCCGGCTGACCGACCGGGAGCTCGAGGTGCTCAAGCTGGTGGCCACGGGCATGAACAACCGGGACATCGCCAAGGAGTTGTTCATCTCCGAGAACACCGTGAAGAACCATGTGCGCAACATCCTGGAGAAGCTGCAGTTGCACTCCAGGATGGAGGCCGTGGTGTACGCGATGCGGGAGAAGATTCTGGAGATCCGGTAGGGCGGGGCCCCGGGGCCGGGGCTGCTAGCGGAGGGCTTCGATCAGGGACTTCTTCAGGGGGGCCGACTCCATGTGCTCCACTCGCACGCTGTCGCAGCCGACCCAGCTCGCCGCTTCGAGGAGCGCCGCCGCCACCGCCGGTACGGCCTTCGGGCCGTCCAGGGAGACCTGCTTGGCGACCAGCGTGCTGCCCGCGCGCGCGGGGTCGACGCGGCCCACCAGGTGGCCGCCGGACAGCACCGGCATCGCGAAGTAGCCGTGGATCCGCTTCGGCTTGGGGACGTAGGCCTCCAGGCGGTGCGTGAAGCCGAAGATCCGCTCCGTGCGGGCCCGCTCCCAGATCAGGGAGTCGAAGGGCGACAGGAGTGTCGTGCGGTGGCGGCCGCGCGGGGTCGATTCCAGGGCTGCCGGGTCGGCCCAGGCCGGCTTGCCGCCCCAGCCCTCTACGGTGACGGGGACGAGGCCGGTGTCCTCGATCACCGCGTCGAACTGCTCGCTCTTCAGGCGGTGGTAGTCCGCGATGTCCGAGCGGGTGCCGACGCCGAGGGCCTCGCCGGCCTGGCGGACCAGGCGGCGTACGCACTCGGTGTCGTCGAGGTCGTCGTGCAGGAGGTCGGACGGGATCGCGCGCTCCGCCAGGTCGTAGATCCGCTTCCAGCCGCGGCGCTCCACGCACACCACCTCGCCGTACATCAGCGCGCGCTCGACGGCGATCTTCGACTCGGACCAGTCCCACCACTCGCCCTTGTTCTTCGCGCCGCCCAGTTCCGTGGCGGTGAGGGGGCCCTCCGCGCGGAGTTGCTTGATCACCTGCTCGTACGCGCCGTCGGGGAGGTGGTGGTGCCAGTGGGGGCGGGCGCGGTAGGCGCGGCGGCGGAAGGCGAAGTGCGGCCACTCCTCGATGGGGAGGACACAGGCGGCGTGCGACCAGTATTCGAAGGCGTGGGGGGTGGGGGACGGGGGCGTGCCCGCGCCCGCGCCTGTGCGTGTGCCTGTGCTCGTACTCGTGCCTGTGCCTGTGCCTGTGCTTGTGCCCGGGGTCCAGTACGCCGATTCGACCTTGGTCCGGGGGACCGCGCCCAGGCGGGCGTAGGGGATCAGCTCGTGCGAGCGGGCGAGTACGGAGATCGTGTCGAGCTGGACCGCGCCGAGGTGGCGCAGTACGCCGCGGACGCCGGCCCTGCGGTCGGGGGCGCCGAGGAAGCCTTGGGCGCGGAGGGCGGTGCGGCGGGCTTCGGCGGCGGACAGGGTGGCGGTGGGACGCGGCGAGGTCGTCATGGCCGGAACGATAGAGGTCGGGTCTGACAACGGGGTGGGGGCCGGTCGGGGTGTGGGCTGCGGCGGGGTTCTGCGGGCCGTGTCGGGGTGGGCGTCGTGGGTTCGTGTGGGCGGCGTCGGGGTTCTTTGCTGGGGCGTGGCTGGGGCCGCCGTATCCGGTGCGCGGCACCGGGGTGCCGCCTTGCCCACCCTGCCGCCCAAGGCGGCAGATTGCCCAAGGCGGGGGCGGCCGACCGCAACGGGTGGGGAGCCGTGCCGGCGGTGGATTGCCCAAGGCGGGGGCGGCCTCATCGTTGTGGCCGGGGTGCCGGGGTGCCGGGGTGCCGGGGTGCCGGGGTGCCGGGGTGCCGGGGAGCCCGGGGTGCGGGGTGCCGGGGTGCCGGGGAGCCCGGGGAGCCCGGGGGCCGAGGGAGTCGGGGCTGCCGGGGTAGCCGAGGCGGCGGGGTGCGGGGGAGCCGGGGTGCAGAAGTGCGGGGAGTGCCGGGGGTGCCGATCTGCCTGGCGGCGTGGCGCCGTTCGGGGTGTAGCCCCCGGAGGGGGCGGGAGGGTGGGAGATAGGCGGGGGACGTGGCGTGGCGGTGGTGGCGCGCTCAGGTCGGGGACGGGAGGTACGGCAGCGGTGTTCGGAGGCCCAGGTCCGTTGGGAGGAGGGAGGCCAGCCAGCAGTCGCGGAGGACGCCCTTGTTCGGCATCGCGGCGCGGAGGGTGGCCTCCAGGGTGAAGCCCGCGCGTTCCGCCACCGTGAGGGAGCCCACGTTGCCGACCTCCGCGCGCCACTCCAGGCGCGTACAGGAGAGGTCGGTGAACGCCCAGCGGGCCACGCCCAGGACGGCCTCCGTCATATAGCCGCGGCCGCGGAACCGTTTGGCCGTCCAGAAGCCGACCTCCCAGCCACCCGCGCGCGGGTGGTGCAGGGCGACCGCGCCCACCACCGGGCCGGGGTCCTCCGTCCGGATGGCGAAGGTGTACTCGGTGTCACCGCGCCAGCCGTCGACCACGACGCGGTTGATGAAGTACTCGGCATCCACGCGCGCGTACGGCGAGGGAATCGTGGTCCAGCGCTGGATGTCGGGATCCTGGGCCGCGACGTACACCTCGTCGATGTCGGCGGGCACGAACGTGCGCAGCTGCAGGCGGTCGGTGGTCAGCGTCACGGGGTCCATCGCCCGATTCTGCTCGGCACGCGGCAGGGGCGCCATGACTTTTCATGGCCCGTACCGGCACCTTCGCGGCGGCCCGCGCGTTGGACCTGATGGCAGACCTCCCGGCACGGTGGGGTCCTCGCATACGATGGCCGTTGCTCTAGTAGTCCTTTGTAGTTCCCAGTAGTGCCCAGTAATACCTAGAAGTTTTAGAGAAAACCGACCGTGCCAGGCCCGACCGGCAAGGAGACCAACCCCCGTGTCCGTCCTCCAGAAGCTCATGCGTGCAGGCGAAGGCAAGATCCTGCGCAAGCTGCACCGCATCGCGGACCAGGTCAACTCCATCGAAGAGGACTTCGAGAGTCTCTCCGACGCCGAGCTGCGCGCACTCACGGACGAGTACAAGCAGCGGTTGGAGGACGGTGAGACCCTCGACGACCTGCTGCCCGAGGCGTTCGCCACCGTCCGTGAGGCCGCCCGCCGCGTGCTGGGCCAGCGCCCCTACGACGTGCAGCTGATGGGTGGCGCCGCGCTCCACCTCGGCTACGTGGCGGAGATGAAGACCGGTGAGGGCAAGACCCTGGTCGGCACGCTGCCGACGTATCTGAACGCGCTGTCCGGCAAGGGCGTCCACCTGATCACGGTGAACGACTACCTGGCCGAGCGCGACTCCGAGATGATGGGCCGCGTCCACAAGTTCCTCGGCCTGTCCGTCGGCTGCATCCTCGCGAACATGAACCCGGCGCAGCGCCGTGAGATGTACAACTGCGACATCACGTACGGCACGAACAACGAGTTCGGCTTCGACTACCTCCGCGACAACATGGCGTGGTCCCGGGACGAGCTCGTCCAGCGCGGCCACAACTTCGCGGTGGTCGACGAGGTCGACTCCATCCTCGTCGACGAGGCCCGTACGCCGCTGATCATCTCCGGCCCCGCCGACCAGGCCACGAAGTGGTACGGCGACTTCGCCAAGCTCGTCACGCGCCTCAAGAAGGGCGAGGCGGGCAACACGCTGAAGGGCATCGAGGAGACCGGCGACTACGAGGTCGACGAGAAGAAGCGCACCGTGGCCATCCACGAGCCGGGTGTCGCCAAGGTCGAGGACTGGCTCGGGATCGACAACCTCTACGAGTCGGTCAACACGCCGCTCGTGGGTTACCTGAACAACGCGATCAAGGCCAAGGAACTCTTCAAGAAGGACAAGGACTACGTCGTCATCGACGGCGAAGTCATGATCGTCGACGAGCACACCGGCCGTATCCTCGCCGGCCGCCGCTACAACGAGGGCATGCACCAGGCGATCGAGGCGAAGGAAGGGGTCGACATCAAGGATGAGAATCAGACCCTCGCCACGATCACCCTTCAGAACTTCTTCCGGCTCTACGACAAGCTCTCCGGCATGACCGGTACGGCGATGACCGAGGCCGCCGAGTTCCACCAGATCTACAAGCTCGGCGTCGTCCCGATCCCGACGAACAAGCCGATGATCCGTGCGGACCAGGCCGACCTGATCTACCGCACCGAGGTCGCCAAGTTCGACGCGGTGGTCGACGACATCGCCGAGAAGCACGGCAAGGGCCAGCCGATCCTCGTCGGTACGACCTCCGTCGAGAAGTCCGAGTACCTCTCGCAGCAGCTCTCCAAGCGCGGGGTTCAGCACGAAGTGCTGAACGCGAAGCAGCACGACCGTGAGGCGACGATCGTCGCCCAGGCCGGCCGCAAGGGCGCCGTCACGGTCGCGACGAACATGGCCGGCCGAGGCACCGACATCAAGCTCGGCGGCAACCCCGACGACCTCGCCGAGGCCGAGCTGCGCCAGATGGGCCTCGACCCCGTCGAGCACGTCGAGGAGTGGGCAGCGGCGCTGCCCGCCGCCCTGGAGAAGGCCGAGCAGGCGGTCAAGGACGAGTTCGAGGAGGTCAAGGACCTCGGCGGGCTCTACGTCCTCGGTACGGAGCGGCACGAGTCGCGGCGTATCGACAACCAGCTGCGCGGTCGCAGTGGCCGTCAGGGCGACCCCGGCGAGTCCCGCTTCTACCTGTCGCTCGGCGACGACCTCATGCGGCTCTTCAAGGCGCAGATGGTCGAGCGCGTGATGTCGATGGCCAACGTGCCGGACGACGTCCCGATCGAGAACAAGATGGTGACCCGCGCCATCGCCTCCGCCCAGTCGCAGGTCGAGCAGCAGAACTTCGAGACGCGCAAGAACGTCCTGAAGTACGACGAGGTGCTCAACCGGCAGCGCGAGGTCATCTACGGCGAGCGCCGCCGCGTCCTGGAGGGCGAGGACCTGCACGAGCAGGTGCAGCACTTCATGAACGACACGATCGACGCCTACATCGGCGCCGAGACCGCCGAGGGCTTCGCCGAGGAGTGGGACCTCGACCGGCTGTGGGGCGCGTTCAAGCAGCTCTACCCGATCAAGGTCACGGTGGAGGACCTCGAGGACGAGGTCGGCGACCGTGCCGGGCTCACCGCCGAGTTCATCGGCGAGGCCGTCAAGGACGACATCCACGCGCAGTACGAGGCGCGCGAGGAGCAGCTCGGGGCCGACATCATGCGCGAGCTGGAGCGCCGGGTCGTGCTGAGCGTGCTCGACCGCAAGTGGCGCGAGCACCTCTACGAGATGGACTACCTCCAGGAGGGCATCGGCCTGCGCGCCATGGCGCAGAAGGACCCGCTGGTCGAGTACCAGCGCGAGGGCTTCGACATGTTCACCGCCATGATGGAGGGCATCAAGGAGGAGTCCGTCGGCTACCTGTTCAACCTGGAGGTCCAGGTCGAGCAGCAGGTCGAGGAGGTCCCGGTGACGGACGCGGCGCCGGCCGCGAACCTGGAGAAGCAGGACGCGGTGCCCGCGCAGGCCGGTGGCCGTCCGGAGATCCGGGCCAAGGGCCTGGACTCCCCGCAGCGCCCCGACCGCCTGCACTTCCAGGCGCCGAACGCCGAGGGCGGTGTCGACGAGGGCGACTTCGTGACCGAGGGCGGTCCCACGCGCTCGTCGGCGGACGGCCTGACCCGCGCCGAGCGGCGCAAGCAGCAGAAGGGCCGCCGTCGCAAGAAGTGACGTGAGGTGAGGAAAGGGGCCGGGCACGGGGTGTCCGGCCCCTTTCCGCGTTCCGGGGCGGGCCCGCGTCACCCGTCGACGTCCTGGGTGTCGCGTGGCGGCCGGCCGCCGAGCTCCACCGCCGTGCAGCGCCACCGCCGGTCCTCGCCCAGGGCGA
Source organism: Streptomyces sp. NPDC059897 (assembly GCF_042730865.1). NCBI lineage: Bacteria > Bacillati > Actinomycetota > Actinomycetes > Kitasatosporales > Streptomycetaceae > Streptomyces > Streptomyces sp. NPDC059897. Next base: position 20,527 of record NZ_JBHWKQ010000069.1, read on the forward strand.
GCCGGAAGGCCAGGGCGTGCAGCCGGGGGCCGACCGCGATGCGGGCGAACACCTCGAAGCTGCCGGGTGCGGGTTCGAAGTGGCCGATGCCGTGCACGGTCGGGCGGGGCCCTGCGCCGGGCGTCAGGGCGCGGCGTTCCACCAGCCACAGCAGGTCCTCGAAGGCCTGGTGTGCCGCGTGCCGGGCGAACCAGTGCAGGGGCCGGTCGCCGCTGAGCACCAGGAGCAGGCGCTGGGTGAACAGCTCGGTGGGGTGCGGCGGCACCCGTGGCGGGACGCGCCGGGGTGCCGCGGCGGGGCGACGGCTGTCGCGCCGGCCGGGCGGCCGGGTGTTCCCGCGTGGCCCCCGCCTGTTCATGACCTTCTGCATGACGCCTCCCCGATACCGGCCGGTAACTCCTCGTGGGGATCTTGTACGAGGCCGGGGGCGCGGCGGCAAGGCCCGACGGGCGGCGCCGGGGCCCGGCGCGGGGTTCGCCTATCAGGGTGACCGGGCGGGCGCGCGGGCCGGATTCCCGGGAGCGTACGCGGGTCGGCGGCGGGCGGGCGTTGACGCCCGGGCGGGTGCGGGCCGCGGCCCGAAGGGGGACGCCCCCACGTATCCTGAAGCCCCCGACGCAGAGCAGAAAGCAGCCGGACCATGCGCGTGTACGTACCTCTGTCCCTGCCTCGACTCGCAGAGGCGTACAAGGCCGGCGAGATCGGGCCCGCGCCCGTCACCGCCTTCGCCGTGACGCCCGCGCTGCGTGAGTGGTACCTGTCCGAGGACATCGAGGAGCTGGAGTACGCGGCCCTGGGCCGCGCCGCGCTCGCCTCGCTGCGGCTCGTCGCCGCCGACCCCGGCGCCGCGCGCCGCCGGGTGGTCATCGCCGTGGACGTGCCGGACCGGGCCGCCGTCGCCGACCCGGACCGCGGGCCGGACCCGGCCGCGCTCGGCGAGCTGACGGTGCCCGAGAGCGTGCCGCTGGCGAAGGCCGCCGCCGTGCACGTCGACTCGGGCGACGCGGACGCCGATGTCACGGCCGCCGCCGAGGCGCTCGCCGCGGCCGACCGGGGCGACGACGACGCGCAGTTCGTCGTGGACGGCGCAGAGGACCACGACCTGCTGTGGTTCGCCACGCAGGAGATCCCGGGCCTGCTGGGTGAGGGCGGCCACTGACGGACCGCCGCCAGGTGGGTAGTTTCCTGTCATGGGGAAGCACTTCGGGACGCACATGAACACGCACGCGGACGCGGACACGCACATCGTCTGGGACTGGAACGGCACGCTGTTCCACGACAACGAGGCGGTCATCCGCGCCAGCAACGCCGCCTTCGCCGCGGTCGGGCTCGAACCGATCACGCTGGAGAAGTACCGCGAGCTCTACTGCATACCCATCCCCAAGTTCTACGAGCGGCTGATGGGCCGGCTGCCCACCGATGCGGAGTGGACGGCGATGGACGGCGCGTTCCACCAGCACTACGCGCGCTATGCGGTGGACTGCGGGCTCACCGAGGGCGTCGAACTGCTGCTCGCCGGCTGGCAGGACTCCGGGCGCAGCCAGTCCATCCTCAGCATGGCCGGGCACGAGGATCTCGTGCCGCTGGTGCGCCGGCTGGGGATCGCCGAGCGCTTCGTGCGCGTCGACGGGCGGACGGGCCCCTCCGGCGGCAGCAAGGCCGAGCACATGGTGCGTCACCTGGGCGTCCTCGACGGCGTGCATCCGGAACGGACCGTGGTCATCGGGGACGCGGCCGACGACGCGGTGGCCGCGCTCGCCGCGGGCGCGCAGGCCGTCCTCTACACCGGCGGCTCGCACAGCAGGGCCAGCCTCGAAGGAGTGGGCGCGCCCGTCGTCGACACCCTGGCGGACGCGGTGCGCGAGGCCGAGCGGATGGCAAGAGCGGCCTGAGCCGCCCTCCTCCTGCCCCCCGCACCCGCACCCGCCCGTGGCCGTCAACCGGAACCGGTGAACCGACCCGTATCCGCAGCATTTTGCATCGACTCAGTTCACCCTCCGCTGTCGGCTGCGTACGCTGTGCTGGAGCCGGGGTCCTTCTGACGGATCAGGCTGGATCTGGGCGGCGTTCACGGGCGGTGCCGGTGAGCGGGGGCTGGTGCGTGCAGCTGCAAGGCGGAGGAGGGCGTCAACGCGGAGCGTTGGCAACCGACGACAACGCCGCAGATGTGCGTGCCAGGGCCCGTGACTCCAGCCGGATCCGTCAGAAGGGCCCTGGTGGCGTGGCGAGACGACGGGGGCGAGAGTCATGGGTTTCGGGTTCGGGCAACGACGGGGCGGTCAACTTCCGGTGGAAGTCACCACGTTCGTCGGCAGAGCGGTCGAACTGGCGGAGGTACGGGCCGGGTTCGAGCGCGCCCGCCTCGTTACCCTGGTGGGCCCCGGCGGCGTCGGCAAGAGCCGTACGGCGTTGCGGGCCGCGGCCGGGCTCGCCGGGCGGTTCCCCGACGGGGTGTGGCTCGTCGAGCTGAGCGCGCTGCGCGACCCCGAGCTGATCCCCGCCACCCTGGCTGCCGTGCTCGAACTGCCGGAACAGGCGGGCATGGAGCCGCTCGACGCGGTCGTCGCGCACCTTCAGGAGCGGCGGCTGCTCATCGTGCTCGACACCTGCGAGCACCTCGTCGACGCCTGCGCCATGCTCACCGACGTACTGCTGCGGGAGACGGCGGGGGTCGGCGTCCTCGCCACCAGCCGGCAGCCGCTCGACGTGCCGGGGGAGCGCTGCTGCGCCATCGCGCCGCTCGCCCCCGACGACGCCCTCGAACTGTTCGTGCAGCGGGCGTCCGCCGTGGTGCCGTCCTTCACCGTGGACGAGACGAACCGGGAGCAGCTCGCGGCGCTCGCCCGCCGTCTCGACGGGATCCCGCTCGCCATCGAGCTGGCGGCGGTGCGGCTGCGGGCGGTGCCCCTCGAACATCTGGTGCAGCGGCTCGGGCAGCGCTTCGAGGTGCTCACGGGCGGCCGGCGCACCGCGCTGACCAGGCACCAGACGCTGCGTACGGCCATCGGCTGGTCGCACGAGCTGTGCACGCCCAAGGAGCGGCTGCTGTGGGCGCGGCTCTCCGTCTTCGCGGGCTCCTTCGAGTTGGCCGCCGCCGAAGTCGTGGGCGCGGGCGGCGAGCTGACGAGTGGTGACGTGCTCGAGCAGCTCATCGGGCTCGTCGACAAGTCCGTCGTGCAGCGCATCGGGGAGAACGGCGGCCGGTACCGGATGCTCGACACGATCCGCGAGTACGGCGCCGAGTGGCTGGAGGAGGCGGGGCAGGCGGAGGCCGTGCGGCAGCGGCACTCCGCGTACCACCGGGACCTCGGGCAGCGGTACTGGGACGGCTTCCTGACGGCCGAGCAGGTCGGCCACTACCGGGTGCTGCGCGCGGCGCGGGCCGATGTCAGGACCGCGCTCGAATACGCGTACAAGAGCCCGGACGCGGTGGCCGACGGTGTGTGGTTCGCCGCGCAGCTCGGCCCGTACTGGCGGGCGGTCGGTCAGCTCTCCGAGGGGCGGTACTGGATCGAGAAGGGGCTCGCGCTCCTCGACGAAGTGGGGCAGGAGCAGGCGTGGGGGCGGTTCATGACCGCCCTGTTCTCCGTGTGGCAGGGAGATCTGCCGGGCGCGCTCGAACTCTTCCACCAGGCCCTCGACATCGCGCGCCGCTCCGGCAACGACCGGGTGGAGCTGTTCTGCGACGCGTATCTGGGCGGCCTCGGCGCGCTCTGCGGGGAACCCGAAGGGCTCGACGTCATGGAGGACGCGCGGCAGCGGATCCTCGCGCGCGAGGACGGCCTCGGCACCGGGGTCATCCACTACGAAGCGGCGCTGCTGCTCGGCGTGCTCGGGGACACGGACGGCGCGCTCGGCCTGTGCCGTACGGGGCTCGCCCACCTGGAGGGCACGGGGGAGCGGCAGCTGTTCGGGTCCACGCTGATGGTGCAGGGCATCATCCTGTGGCTCGCCGGGGAGCGGAAGGACGCCGTCGCCTCGCTGTGCCGGGGCCTGGAGGCCGCGGCGGAGATCGACGAGGTGCTGGTCGCCGCGCTGTGCTGCCTCGGGCTCGCCTGGTCCGCCGCGCACGACGAGCGGCACGTGCGGGCGGCGTGGCTGCTCGGGTACGCGGAGAACGCGCGGCGGCTCGGGGGCGGCGACCCGGTCGGGATGCTGCCGTCCCTCTTCGAGGAGCAGGAGGCCGTGCGGGGCGCGGTGCGGCTGGCCCTGGGCGAGGAGGAGTTCGGGCGCTGGTGGGGTGTGGGGGCGCGGCTGTCGGGGGCGCAGGTGCTCGACGCCGTACGGGCGGGGGCCGATGCGCCGCCGGTGGCGCCGGTGCCTGCGGCGCGTGGGGGTGGGGTGGATGCGCTCACCCGGCGGGAGCGGGAGGTCGCGGCGCTGGTGGCGGAGGGGATGTCGAACCGGGAGATCGCGGAGCGGCTGGTGATTTCGAAGCGGACGGCGGATGCGCATGTGGAGCACATCCTGGCGAAGCTCGGGGTGGGGTCGCGGACGGAGATCGCCGCGATTTCCTCCGTCGGTGAACCGGGGCGGTAGTCGGAGCGGGCGTGGCCTTCCGGCGTGACGTCTCGGGGCTCTGCCCCGGACCCCGCTGCTCAATCGCCGCAGGGGCTGGATTTGCTCACCCGCCCAAGGCGAAGGGGCGAGCCCGCCGGCTAGGTATACGGATCCCGTGTCCGTTGCATAGATGCGTATACGGCTCCCCCGCGATACCGATGCCGGGGGCTGGCGGAGACGGACACGATGTACAGGTGTCGCGTGCTCTGGAGGAATGGCGCGGCGGGGCGCCGGACGGCAATGGTCAACTCCCCACGGCTGTCGTGGCATCGGCCCCCCGTCGCTGCGTCCGGGGCACGGCGCGTTTCGGTGGCTGCCCTCGTCGGCGGGGCAGCCACCGCACTTCTCTCTCGGCCGGGGTGTCAGCCCGTCGCAGGCGCCTTCGCCCGCAGCACCGTCAGGAACTCCCGCATCCACCGCGAGTGGTCCGGCCAGGCGCGGGCGGAGACGAGGGTGCCGTCGACGACCGCCTCCGCGTCCTGGAACGTGGCCCCCGCCGCCTGCATGTCGACTTCCAGCGCCGGGTACGCCGTGACACGCCGGCCCCGCAGCGCGTCCACCGCCGCCGTCAGGAGCGGCCCGTGGCAGATCTGGGCGACGGGCCTGTCGGTGTCGAAGAAGGACTTGACGATCTTGCGGAGTTCGGCGTCGCCGCGCAGGTACTCGGGCGCCCGGCCGCCGGGAATCACCAATGCGGCGTACTGGCCCGGATCGACTTCGGAGAAGGCCAGGTCGGCGGGCCAGGTGTAGCCGGGCTTCTCCGTGTACGTGTCGAAGCCGGGTTCGAAGTCGTGCACCACGAACCGGAGCTTCTTGCGGGTCGGCGCCGCGATGTCGACCTCGTACCCCTCCTCGCGCAGCCGTTGGTAGGGGTAGAGGACTTCCAGCGACTCCGCCGCGTCGCCGGTGACGATCAGGATTTTGGGTGCCATTGGTCACACGCTCCCCTCGGCGGGATCCGCCGTGTCGTGCGCCCAACGTGTCGCCGCGCCGCTCCGCTGGCAAGAGCCCGTACTACGCAAGGGCTTCAGGGGTTCTGTGCAGAGTGTCAAAGTTCGCCCCCCTGATTTGTACACAAGCGGCTCATGACGTTGCCCCCGTGGGGAGCGATAGCCTGGTCCCGTGATCAGCGCGATATCTCGCGGGGGCATCGTCGCCCCCTGCCCGCGCCGGGAGATCACGACCTGCCACAGCAGCGGTCGTGCCCGGCGCTCAGCCGCTGATCATTTCGGGCGGATGGCCTCTTCGTTGAAAACGGCGCATTGTCGTCCACCCATCTCTCATCCGGGCATAACGTCGTCTCAGACCGGACACCCCGCGTCGGGACGTTGTGTCGGGCGATTCATCTACGCCACATCTACGTCTCGCAACGGCGCGCGACAGGAGCCAGAGGACAATGCAGACCAAGCTGGACGAAGCCAAAGCCGAGCTGCTCACCAGGGCCGCCCGGGTAGCTGAGAACAGCCCGGTAGGGGGGAACCTACCGACCGGGGCGACGGGCAAGGGAACGCAGGCCGCCGGGACCACCACCAACACCGACGGCGTACTCGCGTTCCTCCAGCGCTACTACCTGCACACCGCACCGGAGGACCTGAGCGACCGTGACCCGGTCGACGTCTTCGGGGCAGCGCACTCGCACTACCGCCTCGCGGAGAACCGACCGCAGGGCACGGCGAACGTGAAGGTGCACACCCCGACCGTCGAGGAGAACGGCTGGACCTGCAGCCACTCCGTCGTCGAGGTCGTCACGGACGACATGCCGTTCCTGGTGGACTCCGTCACCAACGAGCTGTCCCGGCAGGGGCGCGGCATCCACGTCGTCATCCACCCCCAGATCACCGTCCGGCGCGATGTCACCGGCAAGCTCCTCGAGGTACTTCCGGCCGGCACGTCCGCCGAGGGCCACGACGTGCTCACCGAGTCGTGGATCCACGTGGAGATGGACCGCGAGACCGACCGCGCCGACCTCAAGCAGATCACCTCCGACCTGCTGCGCGTCCTGTCCGACGTACGGGAGTGCGTCGAGGACTGGGAGAAGATGCGGGACTCGGCGCTGCGCATCGCCGAGGAGCTGCCGAGCGAGCCGACCGCGGGCGACCTGCCCGACCAGGAGGTCGAGGAGGCCCGCGAGCTGCTTCGCTGGCTGGCCGCCGACCACTTCACGTTCCTCGGGTACCGCGAGTACGACCTCTCCGAGGACGACTCCCTTGCCGCCGTGCCCGGCACCGGGCTCGGCATCCTGCGCTCCGACCCGCACCACGAGCGCGACGAGCACCACCCGGTCTCGCCGTCCTTCAACCGCCTCCCGGCCGACGCCCGGGCCAAGGCCCGCGAGCACCGCCTGCTGGTCCTCACCAAGGCCAACAGCCGCGCCACCGTGCACCGGCCGAGCTACCTCGACTACGTCGGCGTGAAGAAGTTCGACGCCGAGGGCAACGTCATCGGCGAGCGCCGCTTCCTCGGCCTGTTCTCCTCCGCCGCGTACACCGAGTCCGTGCGCCGCGTCCCGGTGATCCGCCGCAAGGTCCAGGAAGTCCTGAAGGGCGCGGGCTTCTCGCCCAACAGCCACGACGGCCGCGACCTGCTCCAGATCCTGGAGACGTACCCGCGCGACGAGCTGTTCCAGACCCCGGCCGACGAGCTGCGCTCCATCGTCACCTCCGTCCTGTACCTCCAGGAGCGCCGCCGGCTGCGGCTCTACCTGCGCCAGGACGAGTACGGGCGCTACTACTCGGCCCTCGTCTACCTGCCGCGCGACCGCTACACCACGGGCGTGCGCCTGCGGATCATCGACATCCTCAAGGAGGAGCTCGGCGGCACCAGCGTCGACTTCACCGCCTGGAACACCGAGTCGATCCTGTCCCGGCTGCACTTCGTCGTCCGCGTCCCGCAGGGCACCGAGCTGCCGGAGCTCTCCGACGCCGACAAGGACCGCATCGAGGCCCGCCTCGTCGAGGCCGCCCGCTCCTGGGCCGACGGCTTCGGGGAGGCGCTGAACGCCGAGTGCGGCGAGGAGCGCGCCGCCGAGCTGCTGCGCCGCTACGGGCACGCGTTCCCCGAGGGCTTCAAGGCCGACCACTCGCCGCGCGCCGCCGTGGCCGACCTGGTCCACCTCGAACAGCTCACGCAGGAGCACAAGGACTTCGAGCTCTCCCTGTACGAGCCGGTGGGCGCGGCCCCCGGCGAGCGCCGCTTCAAGATCTACCGGATCGGCGCGCCCGTCTCGCTGTCCGCCGTCCTGCCGGTGCTCCAGCGCCTGGGCGTCGAGGTCACCGACGAGCGCCCGTACGAGCTGCGCTGCAGCGACCGCAAGACCGCGTGGATCTACGACTTCGGCCTGCGCATGCCGAAGCCGGCGAACGGCAACGGCGACGACCTCGGGGCCGACGGCCGCGAGCGCTTCCAGGAGGCCTTCGCCGCCACCTGGACCGGGCTCGCCGAGAACGACGGCTTCAACTCCCTCGTCCTGGGCGCCGGCCTGAACTGGCGTCAGGCGATGGTGCTTCGCGCGTACGCCAAGTACCTGCGCCAGGCGGGCTCCACGTTCTCGCAGGACTACATGGAGGACACCCTCCGGACGAACGTGCACACCACGCGCCTGCTGGTGTCGCTGTTCGAGGCGCGGATGTCGCCGGACCGGCAGCGCGCCGGGACCGAGCTGATCGACGGGCTGCTCGAGGAGGTCGACGGCGCGCTCGACCAGGTCGCGTCCCTCGACGAGGACCGCATCCTGCGCTCCTTCCTCACCGTCATCAAGGCGACGCTGCGGACGAACTTCTTCCAGGAGGCGCAGGGCGGCAAGCCGCACACGTACGTCTCCATGAAGCTCGACCCCCAGGCCATCCCGGACCTGCCCGAGCCCCGTCCCGCGTACGAGATCTGGGTGTACTCGCCGCGCGTCGAGGGCGTGCACCTGCGCTTCGGCAAGGTCGCGCGCGGTGGTCTGCGCTGGTCGGACCGGCGTGAGGACTTCCGTACGGAGATCCTCGGCCTGGTCAAGGCGCAGATGGTGAAGAACACCGTCATCGTGCCGGTCGGCGCCAAGGGCGGCTTCGTCGCCAAGCAGCTGCCGGATCCGAGCGTGGACCGGGACGCGTGGATGGCCGAGGGCATCGCGTCGTACAAGACCTTCATCTCGGCGCTGCTCGACATCACCGACAACCTGGTCGGCGGCGAGGTCGTGCCGCCCGCCGACGTCGTGCGGCACGACGAGGACGACACGTACCTCGTGGTCGCGGCCGACAAGGGCACGGCGTCGTTCTCGGACATCGCGAACCAGGTCGCCGAGTCGTACAACTTCTGGCTCGGTGACGCCTTCGCTTCCGGCGGCTCGGCCGGCTACGACCACAAGGGCATGGGCATCACCGCCCGCGGCGCCTGGGAGTCCGTCAAGCGGCACTTCCGGGAGCTGGGCGTCGACAGCCAGTCCGAGGACTTCACGGTCGTCGGCGTCGGCGACATGTCCGGCGACGTGTTCGGCAACGGCATGCTGCTGTCCGAGCACATCCGCCTGGTCGCCGCCTTCGACCACCGGCACATCTTCATCGACCCGAAGCCCGACGCGGCCACCGGCTACGCCGAGCGCCGCCGGATGTTCGAGCTGCCGCGGTCGAGCTGGGCGGACTACAACAAGGAGCTGATCTCGGCGGGCGGCGGCATCTTCCCGCGCTCCGCCAAGTCGATCCAGCTCAACGCCCACATCCGCGAGGCCCTCGGCATCGAGTCCGGCCAGGCGAAGATGACCCCGGCCGAGCTGATGAAGGCCATCCTCCAGGCGCCGGTCGACCTGCTGTGGAACGGCGGCATCGGTACGTACGTCAAGTCGTCGGTCGAGTCCAACGCGGACGTCGGCGACAAGGCCAACGACCCGATCCGCGTCGACGGCAAGGACGTCCGCGCCAAGGTCATCGGCGAGGGCGGCAACCTCGGCGCGACCCAGCTGGGCCGCATCGAGTTCGCCCGCAGCGGCGGCCGGGTGAACACCGACGCGATCGACAACAGCGCCGGCGTCAACACCTCGGACGTCGAGGTCAACATCAAGATCCTGCTCAACGGTCTTGTCTCCGACGGCGACATGACGGTCAAGCAGCGCAACAAGCTGCTCGCCGCCATGACGGACGAGGTCGGCCAGCTGGTGCTGCGCAACAACTACGCGCAGAACACGGCGCTTGCCAACTCCTGCGCCCAGGCGCCGTCCCTGCTCCACGCCCACCAGCGCTTCATGCGCCGCCTGGGCAAGCAGGGCCACCTCGACCGGGGCCTGGAGTTCCTGCCGAACGACCGGCAGATCCGTGAACTCCTCAACTCCGGGCGCGGCCTGAGCCAGCCGGAGCTCGCCGTCCTCTTCGCGTACACGAAGATCACGGCTGCCGACGAGCTGATCCAGACGACCCTCCCGGACGACGCGTACCTGCGTCGCCTCCTGCACGCCTACTTCCCGCAGCCGCTGCGCGAGAAGTACGCGGAGGCGATCGACGGGCACGCGCTGCGCCGCGAGATCATCACGACGGTCCTCGTCAACGACACGGTGAACACCGGTGGTTCGACGTTCCTGCACCGCCTCCGTGAGGAGACCGGTGCGTCCCTTGAGGAGATCGTGCGGGCGCAGCTCGCCGCGCGCGAGATCTTCGGCCTCAGCGAGGTGTGGGACGCGGTCGAGGCGCTCGACAATGTCGTCGCCGCCGACGTCCAGACCCGGATCCGGCTGCACTCGCGGCGGCTCGTCGAGCGCGGCACGCGGTGGCTGCTCAACAACCGCCCGCAGCCGCTCCAGCTCGCGGAGACGATCGACTTCTTCAAGGAGGACGTCACCAAGGTCTGGGCCGCCATGCCGAAGATGCTGCGCGGCGCGGACGCCGAGTGGTACCAGGGCATCGTCGACGAGCTGACCGGCGCGGGCGTTCCGCAGGAGCTCGCGGAGCGGGTCGCCGGATTCTCGTCCGCGTTCCCGACGCTCGACATCGTGCAGATCGCCGACCGCACGGGCAAGGACGCCCTCGCCGTCGCCGAGGTCTACTACGACCTCGGTGACCGGCTCTCCATCACCCAGCTCATGGACCGCATCATCGAGCTGCCGCGCTCCGACCGCTGGCAGTCGATGGCCCGCGCCTCCATCCGCGAGGACCTGTACGCGGCGCATGCCGCGCTCACCGCCGACGTACTGGCGGCGGGCAACGGGACCTCGACGCCGGAGCAGCGGTTCAAGGCGTGGGAGGAGAAGAACGCGGCGATCCTGGGCCGGGCGCGCTCGACCCTGGAGGAGATCCAGGGCTCGGACTCGTTCGACCTGGCGAACCTCTCGGTCGCCATGCGCACGATGCGCACGCTGCTGCGTACGCACTCGTAGGGGTCTACGCGAACGGGGGCGCCCCGAGCCGGATCATCGGCTCCGGG
>NZ_JBHWKQ010000070.1:0-26071 GCF_042730865.1 Streptomyces sp. NPDC059897
GCCTCAATCGCCGGAGGGGCTGAGATGCCGCCCCCTGGGTTTTGAGCCCCTCCGGCGATTGAGGAGGCCTGCCCGGCAGGGCTTTCGGGAAGGGGTGGGGTGGGGGAGGGTTTCTCGTCTCGGACTCGATCGCCGACAGGGCCGTCGGTTCCGCGAGAGGTGACACCATCGTCGCGAGTTCGTCGAGCAACTGCTCGGCCAGCGCCCGCAGTTCCGGTGACGCCGGGGCGGCGGACGCGCCCGCGCGGTCCGGGGCCAGGTGGCCGCCCGCCGCCAGCCAGCGGGACGCGACCGCGGAGGCGTCGCGGCCGTCCTGCGCCGCCTGGCGCAGCTCGTGGCCGATGAGGTCCTCGGGCTGGGCCCAGGTGAGGCGGAGCATCAGTCCCCCGCCACCGCCGCGAACGCGGCTTCGTGGGTGCGGCGCCGGTCCAGGTCCTTCGCGTACACCTCGCGCGTGACCCGTGCGAGCGAGGCCGCCGGGCCGTGCAGGTCCAGCTTGCTGGCCCGCGAGACCTCCGCGCTCCACTCCTTGGGCACCGCCCCCTCCCCGTACAGCGCCCCGACGATCGCCCCGCTCATCGTGGCGATCGAGTCGCAGTCGCGGCCGTAGTTGACCGAGCCGAGGACGGTGTGCCGGAAGTCGCCGCGGCCGACGAGCAGCATGCCGAGGGCGACCGGGAGTTCCTCGATGGCGTGCAGGCGGGACGGGCGGCGGGCGCCGAGGGACGGCTTGCGGTAGTCGGGGCCGACCGTGTCGAACGGGGTGACCGCCTCGCGCAGCGGGACCAGCGCGTCCTCGAAGTCGTCGTAGCGGGACGCCACTTCGCAGACCGCCTCGATGGCGGAGCGGGTGCCGTCCTTGGCCAGGGACAGGGCGTCCTCGACCACCGAGTCGGGCGTCGCGCCCGGCTTGTACGCTGCCGCCACCGCCGCCGCGAAGACGCCCGCCGCCTCCCGGCCGTACGAGGACTGGTGCGCGCCCGCGACGTCGAGGGCCTCCTCGTACGCCTTGAGCGGGTTGCCCGCGTTGAGCGCGCCGACCGGGGCCATGTACATCGCCGCGCCGCAGTTCACGATGTTGCCGACGCCCGCCTCGCGCGGGTCCACGTGCCCGTAGTGGATGCGCGCGACGATCCACTTCTCGGCGAGGAAGATCCGCTGGAGGGGGAGGGCCTCCGCCTCCAGTTCCGGGATCCAGCGCGGGGTCGTGATCAGGTCGGGGACGAGGTGGTCGGCGACCGCGTACGCGTCGAGGTGGTCGCGGACCTTCTCGTAGACGCGGATCAGCGCGTGCGTCATCAAGGTGTCGTCGGTGACGTGGCCGTCGCCCTTGTGGTACGGCGCGATGGGGCGGGCCGTTCGCCAGTCGTCCTTGTAGAACGGTTCCACGATGCCGCGCACCCGGCCGCCGTGCCGTTCCGCGATGGCCTCCGGTGTCCAGCCCTCGACCGGTCCGCCGAGCGCATCGCCGACGGCTGCGCCGACCAGGGCGCCGGTGGTGCGGTCCTCCAGTGAGACGCTCATGATGGTGAAGTTCCTTCCGCTGCGGGGGAGTTCGAGGTGGCTCGGGCGAGGCGGCCCGCGAGGGTCGTCAGCTGGGTTCCCGCGAGTTGCGGCAGCGCGCAGCCCGCGAGGATGTCGCAGGCGTCCCGCCAGGTGTGCGGCAGCGCCTCCGCCCCGCCGATCGCGCCGGTGAGGGCGCCGGTCAGGGCCGGCGCCGAGTCCGCGACGCGGGACAGGCAGGCCGCGGTCGGTACGGCCTCGGCGACCGATCCGGCGGCGGCCGTCGCGACGGCGAGCGCCACGGGTACGGTCTCGGCCGCCGCGATGCCGTAGCTGTAGACGTGGTCGACGATCTCGTGCTCCAGGACGGGGACCAGCGCGAACGCGTTGCCGGGCTGTCCTGGGCGGGCTGCTGCGGCGGTGCGGCCCAGCTCTACCGCTCTGTGGGCGTTGCGGTGGATCTCCGTGCCGGGTGGGAGCTGGGCGAGTGCGGCGTCGACGCAGGTGTCGACGTCCGCGCCGCCGAGTGCGGTCGCGACGGCCGCCGCCATCGCGCGGGCGCCGTGCACGCCGTCGCCGTCCTGGGTGTAGCGGGCGTCGAACTCGGCGAGTTCCGCGGCCAGTTCGGGTCTGCCGGGGTGGACGGCCGCGAGGACCGCGGCGCGGACGCAGGCCGCGTCGTCGAAGTAGTGCGGGTTGTCGTGGCCCGTGGCGGGTGGGCGCAGGCCCGCCGCCAGGTTGCCGAGACCGGCGCGCACCGAGATACGGGCGCGCAGGGGGATGTCGGCGGATTCGATCTCGTCGGCGCGGGCCGCTGCCGCGGCGATCTCGTCGGCGAGGGTGTTCCAGGCGAGGGAGAGGGAGGAGCGGACGCGGTGGTCGGGGTCGAGGTCGCCGAGTCCTTCGGCGTGGGCGGAGAGGACGGCGAATGCGGTGAACGCGGCCCATTCGGCGTCGTCGGAGGGGCCCAGGCGGAGGGGTTCCGGGGGTTGGTTCAGGGCGATGGGGACGGGGAGGGTGGTGGTGGCGTTCTGCTCCGCGAAGGTGTCCAGTTCGCGGGTGAGGCGGCGGGTCCAGTCGGGGAGGCGGGCGGCACGGTGTCGTCCCGACGGCCAGCCGGCGGCGTCCCCTGCGGCGATGCCGAGGAGGAGGCCCTCGATGCGGCTGATGTTCGTGTCGGCGGATGCGGCCCCGGCCTCGGGGCTCCGCCCCGGACCCCGCTGGCTCTCGTCCCACTGCGGGGCTTGATTGTCCGGACCTGCGCTTGAGCGGGCGGCAGGCGCTTGTTCTGCTGGGCCGGTGCTTGTGGGTGCCGCAGAGGTCTGGCCGGGGTCCGCATTTTCAGCCCCGCCGGCGTTTGAGGCGCGGGGGCCGGGGCGGAGCCCCGTGGCGTGGTCGGGGTTCATGCCACCGCCCCCTCACGGTCCGGCGGCGGAGGCGTGAGGTGGTTCGCCACGTCCAGGATGTGGCGGCCCGCCATCGACGGGAGGCAGCTGCCGCGGACGGGGCCGATCGCCGACGCCCAGGGCGAGGGGATCGACGGCTCGCCGCCGAGGGCACCGGCGAGCGCTCCGGCGACCGCCGCCGTCGTGTCCGCGTCGCGGCCCATGTTGACCGCGGTGAGGACCGATTCGCGGAAGTCGCCGCGGGCCACCGCGAACGCGCCGAACGCGAGGCCGACCGCCTCGGGCGCGAGGTCCGTCCACGGGTAGCCGCCGATGACGACGGCCTTGCGCACGGCCCGCTCCATGGAGAGCTGCGTGCCGTCCGGGTCCCGGCGGGCCCGCCGCGCCGCCGAGACGGCCCGGTGCAGGGAGCGGGCCGTCCACGAGTCCTCGGGGACGACCGAGAGCGCCGCCTGGACCACCGCGTCCGGGTTGTGGCTGACCATGGCCGCCGCGACCCCCGCGGCGACCGCCCGGCCGCCGTGGATGCCCTCTCCGTCGTGCGACACCGTGCCGTCGATCGACACCAGGCGGGCCGCCTCCGCGGGGCGGCCCGCCGCGTAGACCCCGAAGGGCGCCGCGCGCATCGCGAGGCCGTCGCTCCAGGCGTGCCGGTGCTGGGCGGAGATCGGGGCGGCGAGGCCCCGGCGGAGGTTTTCAAGGGTGCCGCGTTCGCTGAAGCCGGCGCCCTTGAAGGGGCCCTCGTCGCGGTCCGCGATCCAGGTGTGCCAGGCCCGCTCGACGTGCTCGATGGTGAGGCCCGCGCCGTGCTCGGCGAGGAGGAGGCCCGAGAAGATCGCGTACTCGGTGTCGTCCGTGCCCGCAGGGTCGGCGGAGACGAAGCCCTCGATGCGGCCCCAGCGTTCGCGGATCTGGGACGGCTTCATGTTCTCGGCGGGCGCGCCGAGCGCGTCACCGACGGCGAGGCCGAGGAGCGCCCCGCGGGCGCGGTCCCGAAGGGAGATCGCGGCCGCGGGGGGCGGGTGCGGAACGGTGCGGAGTCTGCGTGGCTGTGCCGGTCCTCCCGAAGGAGGGTCCGGTTCGACGCTGACGCTCATGGTGTGTTCGTGCTCATCTCTGGGGTTGTGCTGGTGCTGGTGGTACCTCAGGTGTTCAGCGTTGGTAGCGGTTAAGAATCAGATTGCCGTCGTCGGCCAGACGCTTGCGCAGCTCTGTTACGCCGAACGCGCCGTTGTAGTACTCCTGGAAGGCCGGAGTGGCGATCTTGTCCTTCCATTCGGCGTAGCCCCGCACCCCGAGCACCGGGGAGGGGCGCAGGGACGCGGCCATCTCGGAGCCGGTCCGCCAGCCGTACTTCTCCGTGGTGAGGGACGGGTCCTTGAGCGCCTCGCGGCTGGTGGGCAACAGCCAGTCGCCGCGAGCCAGTTGGACCTGGTGGTCGGCGCGCGTGAGGTAGGCGATGAAGCGGGCCGCCGCTTCCTTGTGCGCGCTGTCCTCGGAGACGGACAGGGTCTGCGGGGCGACGCCCTGGGCCAGGCCGCCCGAGCCCGCGGGCATCGGCAGGACGGTCCAGTCGAAGCCCTTGGGGGCCTGCTGCTGGACCTGCTGCCGGAACGAGAAGTTCAGCGGGAGCATCGCGTACTTGCCCGCGAAGAAGCCGGGCAGGGTGTCCGAGCCGGCCATGCCGAGCGCAGATTTGGGCGCGGTGTGCTCCTTGTTGACCTGTCGGTTGATCAGGCGTGCGACGGCCGAGTCGGCGGCGTCGTAGCGGATCTCGTTCTTGCCGTCCGCGTCCTTGTAGAAGATCTTGCCGCCGGTGGACCGCGCGAGGTTCACGGACTGGGTGACGGGCTCCTTCATCGACCAGGCGACGCCGTACTGTTCGGGCTTGCCGTCGCGGTTCTCGTCCCGTGTGAGCTTCTTGCTCGCCCGCTCGAACTCGGCCCAGGACCATGGGCGTTGGACCGTGGGTGTGCGTACGCCCGACTGCTTCAGGAGCTTGCTGTTCACGACCAGTACGCGCGGCTCCTGGAGGAACGGGATGCCGTAGATCTTCTTCCCGTACGTCGTCGTGGCCCAGGACGCCTTCGGGATGTCCGCGCGCAGGGATTTCGGCAGGTAGGGGGAGAGATCGGCGAGGTAGCCGCCGTGCCCGAAGTCGGTGAGGTCGGAGGCGTCGTCGTGGAAGATGTCCGGCGCCTTGCCGCCCTCGAACGAGGTCAGCATCTGGTCGTGGATGCTGTCCCAGACGCCCTGGACGTACTTGACCTTGATCTTGGTGTGGGTGTCGTTCCACTGCTTGACCAGGGCTTTGTTGGCCTCGATCGACTCCTTCTGCCAGGCGAGGCTGAGGAATTCGAGGGTGACCGTGCCGTCCGCGGACTCGGAGTCCGAGCCGGAGCAGCCCGCGACCAGGGTGAGGCAGAGGGCGGCCGCGGCCGCCGCGGTGGGCTTGCGTACGCGCATCAGCCCTTCACCGCCCCGCTGAGCATGCCGCCGACGAGGCGCCGCTGGAGCAGCGCGAAGAAGACGAGGCTGGGGATCGTCGCGAGGACCGAGGCCGCGGCGAGCGGCCCGAGGTCGGCGACGCCCTCGGCGCCGAGGAAGCGGGTGAGGATGACCGACATCGTCTGGTTCTCCGGTGACTTGAGGAGGACGAGGGCGAAGAAGAACTCGTTCCAGGCGGTCACGAAGCTGAACATCAGCGTCGCCACGAGACCGGGGGCGAGGAGCGGCAGGACCACGCTGGTCAGCGTGCGCAGGCGGCCCGCGCCGTCCACCGCCGCGGCCTCCTCCAGAGAGCGCGGCACCGACTTCACGTAGCCCTGGAGCATCCAGAGCGAGAAGGGCAGGTTCCAGACGACGTAGACGATGATCAGGCCGAGGAGGCTGTCGATCATCCGCAGGTTCTTCAGGACCAGGAACAGCGGGATGATGATCAGCACGAACGGGAACATCTGGCTGACCAGGATCCAGCCCGTGCCCGCCTGGCTGACCCGGGTCCGGTACCGGACCATGACGTACGAGGCCGGGACCGCGATCGCCACCGAGATCACGGAGGCGCTGACCGCGACGACCAGGCTGTTGAGCGCCGAGCGGAGCAGCGGCTGCGCGTCGAACGCGGAGCGGTAGTTGTCCAGGCTCGGATGCCGCGGCAGCCAGCTCGGGTCGATCGCGCCCAGCTCCTGCGGGGACTTGAACGACGTCGAGACGAGCCACAGGAACGGGAACGCCAGGAAGATCATGTAGCAGAGCAGCACTGTGTACTGTGCGGCCCGCCCTGCTCGGCCCGCCACCTTCGGGAGCGTGCGATTCGCGCTCATGCCGCCGCCTCCACATCTTCCTTGAGCTTCTTGCGGAGGAACAGCGTCAGCAGCACCGCGATGACCGCGACCATCGCCAGGCCCATCGCCGCCGCGTAGCCGAACTGGCCGTACTTGAAGGCCTCTTCGTACGCGAACAGCATCGGGAGCCGGGTCTGGCCGCCGGGCCCGCCCTGCGTCAGCACGTAGACCAGGCCGAACGAGTTGAAGTTCCAGATGAAGTTGAGCGCCGTGATGGCGATGACGACCGGCTTCAGGGCCGGCCAGGTCACGGCCGTGAAGCGGCGCCACAGGCCCGCGCCGTCCAGCTGGGCGGCCTCCCGCAGCTCCACCGGCACGTTCTGCAGCCCGGCGAGGAGCACCACCGTCGTCTGCGGCATGCCCGCCCACACGCCCACCACGATCACGGCGGGCAGCGCGTACGACAGGTCGGCGAGCCAGTCGACGTTCTCGTGAATGATCCCCAACTGGGTCAGCGTCTTGTTCAGGACGCCCGCGTCCGAGTGGTAGACGAGCCGCCACATGATGCCGACGACGACCTCGGGCATCGCCCACGGGACCAGCGCCAGGGTCCGCGCCAGCCAGCGGAAACGCAGATTCTGGTTGAGGAGCAGGGCGAGGCCGAGCGCCAGCACGAACTGGAGCGCCGTCACGCTGACCGCCCACACCAGGCCGATCCGGAACGACTCCCAGAAGAGCGAGTCGTGGCGCAGGTCGAGGAAGTTGTCCAGGCCGATGAACTGCGTGGGGGCCGTCCGCCCCGCCTGCGAGTCCGTGAACGCCAGCGAAAGGCCGTACAGGAGCGGGACCACGCTGAGGATCAGGATCGGGATCAGCGCGGGCATCAGCAGGAACCACGCACCCCGGTCCAGGCCCAGAGCCCGCTTGCGCTGACCCGGGGTACGGGGTGGTGGTGTGCCGCGGCTGCCGGGGACGTCGTTGTCCCGTGGCGCGGTGAGACTCATGGCAATCCTCGATGTCTCAACTGTCGGACGCCGCCGGGCCCGTGGAGGCGCGGACGACGAGGCGGGGAGGGGCGGTGGTGGAGCGGGGGGTGGGGTTCTGGGGGGTGCCTCCGGGCGATTCCGGGGTGTTCAGGCGGTGCAGCAGGAGTTCGGCGGCGCGCCGCCCGCGCTCGGTGGAGCCCAGGTCGACGCTGGTCAGCGGGGGCCAGCCGGCCTGTGCGAGCTCGCTGTCGTCCATCCCCGCGACCGCGACGTCCTCGGGGATCCGCAGGCCGCGGGCGTGCAGGGCGCGGGCCGCGCCGAGCGCCAGCTGGTCGTTGGCGCCGAAGACCGCGTCCGGCTTCAGGTCGAGGAGCGATTCGGCGGCCGCGGCCCCGGACTCGATGCCGAAGTCCGTGTGCACGACGAGGTCTGGGTCGTGGTCGAGGCCGCAGTCCGCGAGGGCCTTGCGGAAACCCTCGCCGCGCTTGCGGCCGGGGACCGTGTCGGCGGGGCCGTTGACGAAGGCGATGCGGCGGCGGCCCGTCTCGCACAGATGGCGCACGGCGAGCGCGACGCCCTCGACGGAGTCGGCGCGCACGCTGTCGACCGGGACGCCGCTCGGCAGCGAGCCGATGACGACGACCGGGCCCGAGGCCGAGCGCAGCGCGTCCACATGGGCGTCCGTGATGCGGATGGGGCACAGGATCAGGCCGTCGCTGGTGCGGTCGCCGAGGCTGTGCAGGACGGCGAGCTCGTCCTCGGCGACGGCGTCCGTGGAGTGCAGCAGGAGGCGGTACCCGGCGGCCTTCGCGACGGACTGGATGGCGCGGACCATCGCCACGTAGACGGGGTTGCCGATGTCGGGCATCGCGAAGGTGAGCTGGCGGGTGCGGCCGTCCTTGAGGGAGCGGGCCACCGCGTTGGGCACATAGCCGAGTTCGGCGGCGGCGCGCTCGACCTTCTCGACGGTCGCGGGGCGGGCCCCGATCCCGTTGAGCACGCGGGAGACGGACGCGATGGAGACACCGGCGCGCTCGGCGATGGAGATGATCGTCGGCTGCGACATCGCGTTCCGCCCCCTGTTCTGTAAACGTTTCCCGTTGCTGGAAACGTTTACGGATGTTGCTCCCTCGTTTCCCGCCCGTCAACGCGCGTTTCCTGTGATCCAGGTCACTGGCCGCTTCGGGAAGGTGGAGGTCAGCGTGTTGCGCAGGGCGCAAAACCGCAGGTAAGTACGGCCTTCCTTGCTGGCAGGGCCGATTTTTCGCGCGTACTTTCGGACTCGTAGAAACAGCAGTCACAGGGGAGCGGGGTTCACGAGCATGGCCATCATCGAGACCGGGGCAGCACTGCACGACGCCCACCGGGACAACCACACGCACCGTGATGTCAACGGTGGCTGGCTGCGTCCCGCGGTCTTCGGCGCGATGGACGGACTCGTATCCAATTTCGCGCTCATGGCGGGTGTCGCGGGCGGCGCCGTCTCGCAGCAGACGATCATCATCACCGGCCTGTCGGGCCTCGCCGCCGGAGCCTTCTCCATGGCCGCGGGCGAGTACACCTCCGTCGCCTCCCAGCGCGAGCTGGTCGAGGCCGAACTCGACGTCGAGCGCCGCGAGTTGCGGAAGCACCCGGCCGACGAGGAGAAGGAGCTCGCCGAGCTGTACGTCTCCCGTGGCGTCGAGCCGGAGCTCGCGCACGAGGTCGCCAAGCAGCTCTCGCGCGACCCCGAGCAGGCCCTGGAGATACACGCGCGCGAGGAGCTGGGCATCGACCCCGGTGATCTTCCCTCGCCGATGGTCGCCGCCGTCTCGTCCTTCGGGTCGTTCGCGCTCGGCGCCCTGATCCCGGTGCTGCCCTATCTGCTCGGGGCGAGCGCGCTGTGGCCGGCCGTGCTCCTCGCGCTCGTCGGGCTCTTCGCCTGCGGGGCGGTCGTGGCCAAGGTGACGGCGCGGTCCTGGTGGTTCAGCGGACTGCGGCAGCTGGCTCTCGGTGGCGCCGCGGCGGGTGTGACGTATCTCCTGGGAAGCATCTTCGGGACTTTTGCTGGTTGACGGGTCGCTGTCGTGGCCTGAAGATGCCTATACAGCCCCATGCATAAGTAGTCGTTACCGCGCGGTTTCGATTAGTTGACCACGGGGCATGAGCCGTAAGCGCTGAGGGCAATGAGGCCCGCGGCGCACGACAGCTCCACCCCGGCCCTCGGTCATCGATCTGCCCGCTGAGGCCTCTCCCGCCGCCACCCGCGGTGTCCGCATGTTGGAACGCAGTATCCGGTTCCCGAGAACCGACCCATCATGTAATCTGCACGAAATTTTTTGAGCTGCACTTCTCCGCAGAGGGCCAACGTCGTCCCTCGGCACGTACCTTGCCACGACGACGACGGGAGAGCCGATGCGTACCTCGCGCCAGCCGTCCCAGCATTCCAACAGCGGCCAGACCTGGTCGCACATGGATGCTCGCCCTGCTGCCCAGGGCATGTACGACCCGCGTAACGAGCACGACGCCTGTGGCGTCGGGTTCGTGGCCACCCTCACCGGCGAGGCGAGCCACACGCTGGTCGAGCAGGCGCTGACCGTTCTGCGAAACCTGGAACACCGCGGTGCCACCGGCTCCGAGCCCGACTCGGGCGACGGCGCGGGCATCCTGTCCCAGGTTCCGGACGCCTTCCTGCGCGAGGTGGTCGACTTCGACCTCCCCGAGGCCGGTTCGTACGCTGTCGGTATCGCCTTCCTGCCCGAAGAGGGCACCGAGGAGTTCGTCTCGCGGATCGAGACGATCGCCGCCGAAGAGGGCCTGAACGTCCTCGGCTGGCGCGAGGTCCCGGTCGCCCCCCAGCTGCTCGGCTCGATGGCCCGCTCGACGATGCCGGTCTTCCGCCAGGTCTTCGTCGCGGACGGCGCCTCGAAGGACATCGCGCTCGACCGCAAGGCGTTCGTGCTGCGCAAGCGCGCCGAGCGCGAGGCCGACGTGTACTTCCCGTCGCTCTCCGCCCGCACGATCGTCTACAAGGGCATGCTGACCACCGGCCAGCTGGAGCCCTTCTTCCCGGACCTGTCCGACCGCCGATTCGCTTCCGCGATCGCGCTCGTGCACTCCCGGTTCTCCACGAACACGTTCCCGTCATGGCCGCTCGCGCACCCCTACCGCTTCGTCGCCCACAACGGTGAGATCAACACCGTCAAGGGCAACCGCAACTGGATGCGCGCCCGCGAGTCCCAGCTCGGCTCCGACCTCTTCGGTGGAGCGGGCAACGCCGAGGACCTCGCGCGGATCTTCCCGGTCTGTACGCCGGACGCCTCCGACTCCGCCTCCTTCGACGAGGTCCTCGAGCTGCTGCACCTCGGTGGCCGTTCGCTGCCGCACAGTGTCCTGATGATGATCCCGGAGGCCTGGGAGAACCACGCCTCCATGGACCCGGCCCGGCGCGCCTTCTACCAGTACCACTCCAACCTCATGGAGCCCTGGGACGGCCCGGCCTGCGTCACCTTCACCGACGGCACCCAGGTCGGCGCCGTTCTCGACCGCAACGGTCTGCGTCCGGGGCGTTACTGGGTCACCGACGACGGCCTCGTCGTCCTCGGCTCCGAGGTCGGCGTCCTCGACATCGACCCGGCCAAGGTCGTCAAGAAGGGCCGCCTGCAGCCCGGCCGGATGTTCCTCGTGGACACCGCCGAGCACCGCATCATCGAGGACGACGAGATCAAGTCCGCCCTCGCCGCCGAGCACCCCTACGAGGAGTGGCTCGAGGCCGGCGAGATCGAGCTCTCCGACCTCCCCGAGCGCGAGCACATCGTGCACACGCACGCCTCCGTCACCCGCCGCCAGCAGACCTTCGGCTACACCGAGGAGGAGCTGCGCATCCTCGTCGCGCCGATGGCCAAGGCCGGCGCCGAGCCGATCGGCTCGATGGGCACGGACACCCCGATCGCGGCCCTTTCCGCCCGACCGCGGCTGCTCTTCGACTACTTCACGCAGCTGTTCGCGCAGGTCACCAACCCGCCGCTGGACGCCATCCGCGAGGAGCTCGTCACCTCGCTGCGCTCCCCGCTGGGCCCTGGCAGCAACCTCCTGGAGCCCACGGCCGCCACGTGCCGCGCGGTCACCCTGCCCTTCCCGGTGATCGACAACGACGAGCTCGCCAAGCTCATCCACATCAACGCCGACGGCGACATGCCGGGCATGAAGGCCGTGACCCTGTCCGGCCTGTACCGGGTCTCCGGCGGCGGCGACTCCCTCGCCGCCCGGATCGACGAGATCTGCGCCGAGGCCGACGCCGCCCTCGAGGCCGGCGCCCGCCTGATCGTGCTCTCCGACCGGCACTCCGACGCCGAGCACGCGCCGATCCCGTCGCTGCTGCTCACCGCGGCCGTCCACCACCACCTCATCCGTACGAAGAAGCGCACCCAGGTGGGCCTCCTCGTCGAGGCCGGTGATGTGCGCGAGGTCCACCACGTCGCCCTGCTCATCGGCTTCGGTGCCGCGGCGGTCAACCCGTACCTCGCCATGGAGTCCGTCGAGGACCTGGTCCGCGCCGGCACCTTCCTCAAGGCCGACGAGGTGGGCTCGGCCGAGGACGCGATCCGGAACCTGATCTACGCGCTCGGCAAGGGCGTCCTCAAGGTCATGTCCAAGATGGGCATCTCGACCGTCGCCTCCTACCGCGGCGCCCAGGTCTTCGAGGCCGTCGGCCTCGACGAGGCCTTCGTCGAGAAGTACTTCAACGGCACCACCACCAAGATCGGCGGCGCCGACCTCGGTGTCATCGCAGAGGAGGTCGCCGCCCGGCACGCCAAGGCCTACCCGGCCTCCGGCATCGCGCCCGCGCACCGCGCCCTCGACATCGGCGGCGAGTACCAGTGGCGCCGCGAGGGCGAGCCGCACCTGTTCGACCCGGAGACCGTCTTCCGCCTGCAGCACGCCACGCGCTCGGGCAGCTACGACATCTTCAAGAAGTACACGGACCGCGTGAACGAGCAGTCCGAGCGTCTGATGACGCTGCGCGGCCTGTTCAACTTCAAGTCCGAGGGCCGCGAGCCGATCTCCATCGACGAGGTCGAGCCGGCCTCCGAGATCGTCAAGCGCTTCTCGACCGGCGCCATGTCGTACGGCTCCATCTCGCGCGAGGCCCACGAGACCCTCGCCATCGCCATGAACCAGCTGGGCGGCAAGTCCAACACCGGTGAGGGCGGCGAGGACCCGGAGCGCCTGTACGACCCGGCGCGCCGCTCGTCGATCAAGCAGGTGGCCTCCGGCCGCTTCGGTGTGACCTCCGAGTACCTGGTCAACTCCGACGACATCCAGATCAAGATGGCCCAGGGCGCCAAGCCCGGCGAGGGCGGCCAGCTGCCCGGCCACAAGGTCTACCCGTGGGTCGCCAAGACGCGTCACTCGACGCCGGGCGTGGGCCTCATCTCCCCGCCGCCGCACCACGACATCTACTCCATCGAGGATCTGGCTCAGCTGATCCACGACCTCAAGAACGCCAACCCGCAGGCCCGCATCCACGTGAAGCTGGTCTCCGAGGTCGGCGTGGGTACGGTCGCGGCCGGTGTGTCCAAGGCGCACGCGGACGTCGTCCTGATCTCCGGCCACGACGGCGGCACGGGCGCGTCCCCGCTCACGTCGCTCAAGCACGCCGGTGGTCCTTGGGAGTTGGGCCTGGCGGAGACCCAGCAGACCCTCCTCCTCAACGGCCTGCGCGACCGCATCGTCGTGCAGACCGACGGCCAGCTGAAGACCGGCCGCGACGTGCTGATCGCCGCGCTGCTCGGCGCCGAGGAGTTCGGTTTCGCGACCGCGCCGCTCGTCGTCTCCGGCTGCGTCATGATGCGCGTCTGCCACCTCGACACCTGCCCGGTCGGCATCGCCACGCAGAACCCGACGCTGCGCGAGCGGTTCTCCGGCAAGGCCGAGTACATCGTCAACTTCTTCAAGTTCATCGCCGAAGAGGTCCGCGAGCTCCTCGCCGAGCTGGGCTTCCGCTCCATCGAGGAGGCCGTCGGCCACGCCGAACTCCTCGACACCGAGCGGGCCGTGAACCACTGGAAGGCGCAGGGCCTCGACCTGGAGCCGCTGTTCCACGTGCCCGAGCTGCCCGCGGGCGCCGTCCGGCACCGGATCATCGAGCAGGACCACGGCCTGGAGAAGGCGCTCGACAACGAGCTGATCAAGCTCGCCGCCGACGCCCTCGCCGCGAACGACCAGACGGACGCCCAGCCGGTCCGCGCCCAGGTCGCCATCCGCAACATCAACCGCACGGTCGGCACCATGCTCGGCCACGAGGTGACGAAGAAGTTCGGTGGCGCGGGCCTGCCCGACGACACCATCGACATCACCTTCACCGGCTCCGCGGGCCAGTCCTTCGGCGCGTTCGTGCCGCGCGGCGTGACGCTGCGCCTCGAAGGCGACGCCAACGACTACGTCGGCAAGGGACTCTCCGGCGGCCGCGTCGTCGTCCGCCCGGACCGCGGCGCCGACCACCTCGCCGAGTACTCGACGATCGCCGGCAACACCATCGCGTACGGCGCGACGGGCGGCGAACTGTTCCTGCGCGGCCGCACCGGCGAGCGCTTCTGCGTCCGCAACTCCGGTGCCACGGTCGTCTCGGAGGGCGTGGGCGACCACGGCTGCGAGTACATGACCGGCGGCCACGCGGTGATCCTCGGCGAGACGGGCCGCAACTTCGCGGCCGGCATGTCGGGCGGCATCGCGTACGTCATCGACATGGACCCGGACAACCTCAACGCCGGGAACAAGTCGGCCGTCGAGCCCCTCGACGACACCGACAAGCAGTGGCTGCACGACGTGGTGCGCCGCCACGCCGAGGAGACCGGTTCCACGGTCGCCGAGAAGCTCCTCGCGGACTGGGACACCTCGCTGGCCCGGTTCACGAAGATCATCCCCAGCACGTACAAGGCAGTGCTCGCCGCCAAGGACGCCGCCGAGCGAGCCGGTCTCTCCGAGACCGAGATCACCGAGAAGATGATGGAGGCGGCGACCAATGGCTGATCCCAAGGGCTTTCTCAACCATGGCCGCGAGGTCGCGCAGACCCGCCCGGTCGAGGAGCGCGTCAAGGACTGGAACGAGGTCTACGTTCCCGGGTCGCTGCTGCCCATCATCAGCAAGCAGGCGTCCCGCTGCATGGACTGCGGCATCCCGTTCTGTCACAACGGCTGCCCGCTGGGGAACCTGATCCCCGAGTGGAACGACTACGCGTACCGCGAGGACTGGTCGGCCGCGCAGGAGCGCCTGCACGCGACCAACAACTTCCCGGAGTTCACCGGTCGCCTCTGCCCGGCCCCCTGTGAGTCGGCGTGCGTGCTCGGCATCAACCAGCCGGCCGTGACCATCAAGAACGTCGAGGTCTCGATCATCGACCAGGCGTGGGACCGGGGCGACGTCGCCCCGCAGATCCCCGAGCGCCTGTCGGGCAAGACCGTCGCCGTCATCGGCTCGGGCCCGGCGGGACTCGCCGCCGCCCAGCAGCTGACGCGGGCCGGTCACACGGTCGCCGTCTACGAGCGCGCCGACCGCATCGGCGGCCTGCTCCGCTACGGCATCCCCGAGTTCAAGATGGAGAAGCGCCACATCAACCGCCGCATCGAGCAGATGCGCGCGGAGGGCACCAAGTTCCGCACCGGTGTGGAGGTCGGCCGCGACATCGACGCGGCGGGCCTGCGCAAGCGGTACGACGCGGTGGTCGTGGCGGCGGGCGCGACGGTCTCCCGCGACCTCCCGGTCCCGGGCCGCGAGCTCAACGGCATCCACTACGCGATGGAGTACCTGCCCCTCTCCAACAAGGTGCAGGAGGGCGACTACGTCCAGCCGCCCATCACCGCCGAGGGCAAGCACGTCGTCGTGATCGGCGGCGGTGACACCGGCGCCGACTGCGTGGGCACGGCCCACCGCCAGGGCGCCGCCTCGGTGACGCAGCTGGAGATCATGCCGCAGCCGGGCGAGGAGCGGAACACGGTCACGCAGCCGTGGCCGACGTTCCCGATGCTCTACAAGGTCACCTCCGCGCACGAGGAGGGCGGCGAGCGCATCTACTCGGCGGGCACCACCCACTTCGAGGGTGACGAAGACGGCAACGTCCAGTGGCTGCACCTCTCCGAGGTCGAGTTCGTCGACGGCAAGCTCGTCAACAAGCCCGGCACCGAGCGGAAGATCCCGGCGCAGCTGGTCACCCTCGCGATGGGCTTCACGGGCACGGACCAGGAGAACGGTCTGGTCTCGCAGTTCGGCCTCGACCTCGACGCCCGCGGCAACGTCGCCCGCGACGACGAGTTCCAGACCAACGTGCCGGGTGTGTTCGTGGCGGGCGACGCCGGCCGCGGCCAGTCGTTGATCGTCTGGGCCATCGCGGAGGGCCGCTCGGCCGCCCGCGGCGTGGACCGCTTCCTGACCGGGGTGTCGGAGCTGCCGGCCCCGATCCGCCCGACGGACCGCGCGCTGGCCGTGTGATCCGGACGGCCTGACAGGCCGTCAAGAGACGTCCCGTACAACGGCGTACGGAACAGAGCGCGACGCTCGCCCTACAGTCCCCGACCGGACGCGTGGGCGGGCGTCGCGGTGCGTTCAGCCCGGGATGCGGAATGTCTCGCCGTAGACCTTCCACGTCAGCGGGGGCTTGAGCGACAGGTTGCCGTCGTAGAGGAACTGGCGCTGTGCCGTGTCGATGCGGGTCGTGTCGCGGTCCGGGTTCTTCGACTTCATGGCCTTGCGGCGCAGGTCGAGGAAGATGTCGAGGTACGCCTTCTCGCCGCCGCCCTGGGCCGGGGTGTCGGCCTCCTTGAGCGTCGCCTCACGCAGTCCGTAGAAGCCGTTCGGGCCCGTGCCGGGGCCGTGCAGGACCATCGCGTCGTAGTAGATGAACTGGCCGAGCGTGCCCAGGCCGTCGAGCTTGGCGAGGCGGACCGCCGGATCGAAGTAGCCGCGGTCGCGCTCCTTCTCCTGGACGTCACGGAAGGCCTTGTGCGTGGCCTCCTTCTTCCACGCCGCGGTGAAGCCGGGGTCGAGGCCTTCGTGGGAGTCCGTGCCGTCGACCTCGCGCAGGGCGGGGAGGTAGCGGGCCAGGCCGTTGTCCGGGTGGGCCTTCGTGTAGCGCTCGACCAGGGTCAGCAGGTCGTGGGTGCCGGTGCAGAAGCCGATGATGCCCGCCGTGTAGCCCTGGCCGTCGTCGATGTCCTCGATGTAGCCGTACTGGCCGCGCCAGTCGAGCGTCGAGTTCTCGGCGCTGGCGACGATCCGCTGCGCCAGCTCCTTCTTCTCCGGGGCGGCGAGACCGGGCGGCAGGCCGGCGATCGCCTTGTCGTCGGCCTTGCGCTCCGCTTCGGACCGGGCGCCGGGGTCGGCCGGGGCGGAGGAGGTGGGGCGTGGGCCTTTCCCCTCCGGTGAGTCGTCCGGTGACAGGAGGTACACGGCGGCGGTGGCCACGGGGGCCACGGCTATGAAGGAGAGAAGCAGACAACCCGCGCGTTTCATGCGCCACAGATTAAGCGAGCGTCTGTGCGACTCGGCGATCGGTGTCCTTGTTGCGCGGAACCGGTGTTGCGGCCACGGGGCTCTGCCCGGACCCCGCGGGCTCTCGTCCGCAAAGCGGGGCTTGTTTGGCGGCACCGGCCGATGCCGCACCGCCTTGGGCAATCTGCCGCCTTGGGCGGCAGGGTGGGCAAGGCGGCGCCCCGGTGCCGCGCAACCGTTGTTGTCGGGCCCGGCCCCGTGGCCGCTACCCGAGCACCCGTTCGCGGCACGCCGCCGGGGTGCCCCACGTGTCCCGCAAGGGGCGGGCCTTGCGGAGCCACAGGGACAGGTCCAGCTCCTCCGTGTAGCCCACCGCTCCGTGGAGTTGGAGGGCCGCGCGGGCCGCCGCGTAGGCCGCCTCCCCGGTCGACAGTTTCGCCGCCGCGATGTCGGACGACGTCATCGACAGCGCCGCCCCGAACAGCAGCGGGCGCGCGAACTCCAGGCCCACCAGCGCGTCCGCGAGCCGGTGCTTGACCGCCTGGAAGGAGCCGACCGGGACCCCGAACTGTTCGCGCTGCTTCACGTACTCGACCGTGCGCCGCAGCAGTTCCAGGCCCACGCCGAGCGATTGCGCCGCCGTGAGGAGCGCCGCCATGTCCACCGTCTCCCGGACCCTCGGGCCGCGCGCCACGACCTCGCCGCCCTCGTCCGGCGCGAACAGTCGCCGCGCGGGGTCCGCCGACTCCCGCAGCGGACCGTGCCCCGCGGCGAGCCGCACCGCGTCCCCGTCCACCACGAACACGGCGTCCGCCGAGTCCGCGTCCAGCGCGTAGGGCCCCGAGGGCAACGTGACCAGCACGTCCCCCGCCGCGATCCTCGGCAGCCACTCCTTCGCGGCCTGAGAACCGCTCAGCAGCGCCGCCACCGCCGCCGTCTCCACGACCGGCCCCGGCACGGCATGGCGGCCCAACTCCACGTACGAGAGCGCGAGTTCCACCGGCAGCGGGCCCACCCCCTCGTACGCCTCCGGGACCGCGAGCGCGAACACCCCCGCCTCCGCGAGCCGCCCCCACAGTGCCCGCCCGGGACCCGCGTCGCCGCCCGCCCACGCCCGTATCGCCGCAGGCGTGTCCGCCGCGCCCAGCATCCGGTCGAGCGTGCGGCCGAACTCGGCCTGCTCCGCGTCCAGGAGGAACCTCATCAGCGGCGTCCCTTCGGCAGGCCGAGCAGCCGCTCGGCGATGATGTCGCGCTGGATCTCGTTCGTCCCGGCGTAGATGGGCCCCGCGAGCGAGAAGACGTACCCCTCCGTCCACTCCCCGCCAGTCAACTCCCCGTCCGCGCCCAGCAGTTCGAGCGCCGTCTCGTGCAGGGCGATGTCGTACTCCGACCAGAACACCTTGTTCAGGCTCGACTCCGCGCCGATCTTCTCGCCCGCCGCGAACCGCGACGCGTTGCCGTACGTGAACAGCTGGTACGCGCGCGCCCCGACCACCGCGTCCGCCACCCGGTCCCGCAGCGCCGGATCCGCGCCGCGCTCCCGCCACAGCCCGAGCAGCCGGTCGGACGCGGCGAGGAAGCGGCCGGGGGAGCGGAGCATCAGCCCCCGCTCGTTCCCCGTCGTCGACATCGCGATCCGCCAGCCGTTCCCGACCTCGCCGATCACGTCCTCGTCCGGTACGAACACGTCGTCCAGGAACAGCTCGGCGAAGGCCGGCTTGCCGTCGATCCGGCCGATCGGCCGGACCGTCACCCCGGGCGCCCGCAGGTCGAACATCAGGTACGTGAGCCCGTGATGCGGCTTGGCGGCCTCCGGGTCCGTCCGGAAGATCCCGAAGGCCCGGTCGGCGAACGCCGCCCGCGAGGACCAGGTCTTCTGGCCGCGCAGCAGCCACCCGCCGTCCGTACGCACCGCGCGCGAGCGCAGCGACGCCAGGTCGGAGCCCGCCTCCGGCTCCGACCAGGCCTGTGCCCAGATCACCTCGCCGCTCGCCATCGACGGCAGTACGCGCGCCCGCTGTTCGTCCGTGGCGTGGTCGAAGAGCGTCGGGGCGAGGAGGTTGATGCCGTTCTGCGAGACGCGGCCGGGCGCCCCCGCCGCGTAGTACTCCTCCTCGAAGATCAGCCACTTGAGGATGTCCACGCCGCGGCCGCCGAACTCCTCGGGCCACGAGACGACCGACCAGCGGTCCGCGGACAGCTCGGCCTCCCACGCGCGATGTGCGGCGAAGCCCTCGGCGGTCTCCAGCGACGGCAGGGGATCAGAAGGCACATGTGCGGCCAGCCACGCCCGCGCCTCTTCGCGGAACGCGTCCTGGTCCGGCGTGAAGTCCAGGTTCATCGGGTGCCCGCCTCCTTCATGGCGCGCACGTCCATGCCGCCCAGCGAGTCCGCCGCCGTCTCCGCGTTGTGCGCGTGCGCCAAGTGGTGCAGGCCGAAGGCCGAGTCCATGCCCGCGTGCAGACCCTGGAGGTCCTCCGCCTGGTTCACCGCGCGCTTGGTCAGCGCGAGCCCGAGCCGCGGCATCTCGCCCACCCGGTCCGCCAGGTCGTGCGTCGCGGCCGCCAGGTCGTCCCGGGGCACCACGCGGTTGACCATCCCCACCTCGTAGGCCCTGCGCGCGCTCATCCGCTCGCCCGTGAACAGGAACTCCTTGGCGATCCGCGGCGGCATCGCCCACGGGTGCGCGAAGTACTCGACGCCCGGTATCCCCATCCGGACGACCGGGTCGGCGAAGAACGCGTCCTCGCTCGCCACGATCAGGTCGCACACCCAGGCCAGCATCAGCCCGCCCGCCACGCACGCCCCCTGCACCGAGGCGATCACCGGCTTCGGCAGCTCGCGCCAGCGCCGGCACATGCCCAGATACACCTCCGACTCGCGCGCGAACCGCGACTCGGCGCCCCGCTTGTCGGAGTGGTCCCACCACAGCCCGGCCCGCCGCTCGAACGGCAGATGCGCGTCCCGCTCCGGCGTCCCGATGTCGTGCCCCGCCGAGAAGTGCTCGCCCGCGCCCGCGAGCACGACCACCTTCACGTCCTCGTCCTCGGCGGCCCGGTAGAAGGCGGAGTCCAGGGCGTACGTCATCGCCGAGTTCTGCGCGTTGCGGTACTTCGGCCGGTTCATCGTCACGTGCGCGACCCGGCCCCTGACCTCGTACAGGACGGGGGTGTCGGAATCGCCGGTCGCTGCGGACTGCGCTGCTGGCATCGGAAACGTCCTTCCCTAACAAGTGTTTGGTAGGTTAGCTTATGAGCATGGACAGCGTCGAGGACTTCCGGACCGGTTTCCGTGACTGGCTGGAGCAGGAACTCTCGGGGGAGTACGCCGAGTTGCGGGGCAGCGGCGGGCCGGGGCGCGAGCACGAGGCGTTCGCCGAGCGCCTGGCCTGGGAGCGGCACATGGCGGCGCACGGCTGGACGTGCGTCGGCTGGCCCGAGGAGCACGGCGGGCGGGGCGCGAGCCTCGAGGCGCAGATCGCCTTCCACGAGGAGTACGCGCTGGCGGACGCGCCAGCCCGCGTCAATCACATAGGGGAGCAGCTCCTCGGCCCGACCCTGATCGCGTTCGGCACCGAGGAGCACAAGTCCCGTTTCCTGGAGCCGATCCGGCGCGTCGAGGAGCTGTGGTGCCAGGGGTACAGCGAGCCCGGCGCGGGCTCCGACCTCGCGGGCGTCCGTACCCGCGCGCGGCTGAGCGAGGACGGCGCGGAGTGGATCGTCGACGGGCAGAAGACCTGGACGTCGCTGGCGCACGAGGCGCAGTGGTGCTTCGTGCTCGCCCGCACCGAGCCGGGATCGCAGCGGCATGCCGGCCTCTCGTACCTGCTCGTGCCGCTCGACCGGGCCGGCGTCGAGGTCCGGCCCATCGTGCAGCTCACCGGGACCAGCGAGTTCAACGAGGTGTTCTTCGACGGCGCCCGCACCCCGGCCTCGTATGTCGTCGGCGGCATCGGGGACGGCTGGCGTGTCGCCATGGCGACGCTCGGGTTCGAGCGCGGCATCTCCACTGTCGGCCAGCAGATCGGATTCCGCCGCGAGCTGCGCGAGCTGATCGCCCTCGCGGAGAGTAACGGCGCGCTGGACGACCCGCTCCTGCGCGACCGGCTCGCCCGCGCGTGGACGGGACTTCAGGCGATGGCGGCCAACGCGCGGCGCGGCGTCGACCCCTCCGTCGCCAAGCTGTACTGGGCCGCCTGGCACCGCGGGCTCGGCGAGCTGGCGATGGACGTGTGCGGCGCGGCGTCCACGGTCGCGGAGGGCGAGCCGTACGAACTCGACCAGTGGCAGCGGCTCTTCCTCTTCTCCCGCGCCGACACCATCTACGCGGGGTCGGACGAGATCCAGCGCAACATCATCGCCGAGCGGCTGCTCGGCCTGCCGAAAGAGGTGCGCGTATGAGTTCGGTGACGTCCACGGCTCCCGGTTACGTCCCCGGCCATCAGCTGCTCGACGGGCGCGGCGCCGTCATCACCGCGGCCGCGGGCGCCGGGATCGGTGGCGCCACCGCGCGCCGCTTCCTGGAGGAGGGCGCCCGCGTCGTCATCAGCGACGCGCACGCGCGCCGCCTCAAGGAGAGCGAAGAAGCGCTCGCCGCCGAGTTCGGCGCCGACCGGGTCTCCGCGCTCGCCTGCGACGTGACGGACGAGGAGCAGGTCCAGGCCCTCTTCGCGCACACCGCCGAGCGGCACGGCGGCCTCGACATCGTCGTCAACAACGCCGGCCTCGGCGGCACTTCGGCGCTCGTCGACATGACCGACGAGCAGTGGACGAAGGTCCTGGACGTGACGCTGAACGGGACGTTCCGGTGTGTCCGGGCCGCCCTGCGCGCCTTCCGCGACACCGGCCGCGGCGGCGCGATCGTCAACAACGCGTCCGTCATCGGCTGGCGCGCCCAGGCCGGACAGGCGCACTACGCCGCGGCCAAGGCCGGAGTGATGGCCCTGACCAGGACGGCGGCGATAGAGGCGGCCGAGTACGGGGTGCGGGTCAACGCGGTGGCGCCGAGCCTCGCCATGCACCCCCACCTGGTGAAGGTCACGTCCGATGAACTGCTCGCCGAGCTGACCGAGAAGGAGGCCTTCGGCCGCTACGCCGAGCCCTGGGAGGTGGCCAACGTGATGGTCTTCCTCGCCTCCGGCTACTCCTCGTACATGACCGGTGAGACCGTCTCCGTCAGCAGCCAGCGCGCATGAGCCCCTCGCCCGAGCGGCGCCGCGAACACCTCGCCACGGCGGCCGAGGTGTTCGCGGCGCACGGCTACGACGCCACCACGGTGCGCCGGGTCGCCGACGCCGCCGGGATGCTCGCGGGCAGCCTCTACTACCACTTCGACTCCAAGGACTCGATCGTCGAGGAGATCCTGCGCGGCTTCCTCGACGAGCTGTGGGGCCGCTACGACACCGTGCTCGCCGCCGGACACGATCCGCGCGAGACGATGCGCGCCCTGGTCACCGAGTCGTTCCGGGAGATCGACCGGCACGGCCCCGCAGTCGCCATCTACCAGAAGGAGTCGAAGGCGCTCGCGGCCCGGGAGCGGTTCGCCTTCCTCGCCGCCTCGCAGCGCAAGTTCGAGCAGACCTGGCTGACCACCCTGCAGGAAGGGGTGGCCGCCGGGGCGTTCCGCGCCGACCTCGACATCCGGCTCACCTACCGGTTCGTGCGCGACACCGTGTGGGTCGCCGCGTCCTGGTACCGGCCGGACGGCAGACACAGCCCCGAAGAGATCGCCCGCGAGTACCTGGCGATGGTGCTCGACGGGATAGCCGAGACCAACCATCCTGAGAACTGACTGGAGTTGATGCGTCATGGCCGAGGCCTACATCGTCGATGCGGTCCGCACCCCCGTCGGGCGGCGCAAGGGCGGGCTCAGCGCCGTCCACCCCGCCGACCTGGGCGCCCACGTCCTGAAGGAGCTCGTCGCGCGCAGTGGCGTCGACCCGGCCGCCGTCGAGGACGTCGTCTTCGGCTGCCTCGACACCGTCGGCCCGCAGGCCGGCGACATCGCCCGCACCGCGTGGCTCGCCGCCGGGCTGCCCGAGGAGGTGCCGGGCGTCACCGTCGACCGGCAGTGCGGCTCCTCCCAGCAGGCCGTCCACTTCGCCGCGCAGGGCGTGCTCTCCGGCACCCAGGACCTCGTCGTCGCGGGCGGCACGCAGAACATGTCGATGATCCCCATCGCCTTCGCCTCCCGGCAGGCCGCCGAACCGCTCGGCCTCACCGAGGGCCCCTACCTGGGCAGCGAGGGCTGGCGCGCCCGCTACGGCGACGCGCCGGTCAACCAGTTCCACGGCGCGGAGCTCATCGCCGAGAAGTGGGGCATCACGCGGCAGGACCAGGAGCAGTGGGCGCTCCAGTCCCACCAGCGGGCGCTGCGCGCCATAGACGAGGGCCGGTTCGCGAAGGAGACCGTCGCCTACGGGGACGTCACCGTCGACGAGGGCCCGCGCCGGGACACGACGCTGGAGAAGATGGCGGGCCTCAACCCCGTCGTCGAGGGCGGCACCATCACCGCCGCCTGCTCCTCACAGGTCTCGGACGGGGCGGCGGCCATGCTCCTCGCCTCCGAACAGGCCGTACGGGAGCACGGGCTGACACCCAGGGCCCGCATCCACCACCTCTCCGTACGCGGCGAGGACCCCATCCGGATGCTGTCCGCGCCCATCCCGGCGACCGCGTACGCGCTGAAGAAGACCGGCCTGAGCATGGACGACATCGACCTCGTCGAGATCAACGAGGCGTTCGCGCCGGTCGTCCTCGCCTGGCTCAAGGAGACCGGCACCGACCCCGAGAAGGTCAACGTCAACGGCGGAGCCATCGCCCTCGGCCACCCGCTGGGTGCCACCGGCAGCAAGCTGATGACGACCCTGCTGCACGAACTGGAGCGCACCGGCGGCCGGTTCGGCCTCCAGACCATGTGCGAGGGCGGCGGCCAGGCCAACGTCACGATCATCGAGCGCCTCTGAACACCCCCGCGGTGACCCCATCCCGCTGAGCGGGAACCGGCGGTGGAGCGCCGGGTGAGGCACGGACAGGCTGAGGGCATGACCCGTACTCCTGTTCCTCCCGAGCCCGGCGACGCGCTCGCGCTCAGGCGCCTCGCCGAGAGCTACGCGCTGGCCGTCGACGGGCGGGAACCCGCCCTGCTCGACGCCCAGTTCATCGACGACGGCCGGCTCGTCGCCCACAAGCCCGACGGCACGGTGCTGTGGGAGCGGTCCGGCTCCGCCGAACGCAACAAGCTCTTCGACGAACTCGCCGTCTTCCCGCGCACCTTCCACCAGGTCGGGAACCACGTCGCCGAAGTGACCGGGCCCGAGAGCGCCCGCGCGGTCACGTACAGCCTCGCCCATCACCTCGGTGCCGACGGGGGCGATGTGCGCTGCCTCGTCCGGTACGAGGACGAGTACCGGCGCACCCCCGACGGCTGGCGGATCGCCGCCCGCGCCGTCCTTCCCCAGTGGTACGAGAGGAGCGAGACGCTGTGAGCAGCAACGCTGTCGTGGAGTGGGACGAGACGGTCGACGTGCTGGTCGTCGGCTCCGGCGGCGCCGCCCTGACCGGCGCGTACAGCGCCGCCGCGCGCGGCCTCGACACCCTCGTCGTCGAGAAGACCGAGTACTTCGGCGGGACGACCGCGTACGCCGGGGCCTGCCTGTGGCTGCCCGGCAACCAGGCGCAGACCCGCGCCGGCGTCGAGGACAGCGCCGACCTGGCCCGCGCCTACTTCCGGTCCCTGGTCGGCGACTCGACGCCGCACGAGGTGCAGGACGCGTACCTCGACGGGGCCGGGCCCACGGTCGAGTTCCTGGAGCGCAACGAACTGCTCCGCTTCGAGTACCGGCCGTTCCCCGACTACTACCCGGGCCCCGGCCGCTTCGACGCGGGACGCGGGGTCTTCCCGGTCGCCCTGGAGCGGCCCGAGGGCGAGCAGCCGCTGCTCGACGCCGTCCGCCCGCCCGCCTGGAGCGAGCGGCTCGGAGTGCCGGCGCCCGAGGGGGCGCTGGAGGACGGGCGCGCGCTGATCGGCCGGCTGCTGCTGGCGCTGGAGTCGGCCGGCGGGCGGGCGCGGACGCGCACCGCGTTCACCGAACTCGTGCAGGACGAGGACGGGCGGGTCGTCGGCGCCCGGCTGCGGGACGCGGAGGGCCGTACCGTCTCGGTCCGGGCCCGGCGCGGCGTGCTGCTCGCCGCGGGCGGCTACGAGCGGGACGCCGAACTGCGCCGCGCCTGGGGCAACGGGCCGGGGGCCGACTGGACGATGGGACCCGAGGGCGGCGGCACGGGCGACGCGCTGCGGGCCGCCCAAGGGCTCGGCGCGGCGACGTCGCTGCTCGGCGAGAGCTGGTGGTGCCCGTCCGTGCTCTTCCCCGACGGCGGGGCGGCGTTCGCGCTCGGCTTCCGCGGCGGCGTCTTCGTCGACGCCGAGGGGCGCCGGTTCGCCAACGAGTGCCTGTCCTACGACCGGATGGGCCGGGCCATGATCGCGGCGGGGGCCGGGGACGCGCCGGACCGACCCGTGTGGTGGGTGTGGGACGCGCGGCACGGCGAGGAGCCGCCGGGCATCGTCCTCGTCCCGGTCGACCGGGAGTCGTTCGAGGCGGCCGGGGTGTGGCACAGCGCGGACTCCGTGGAGGCGCTCGCCGAGGCGATCGGGGCGCCCGCGGCGGGCCTCGCGGCCACGGTCGAGACCTTCAACGAGTACGCGGAGAAGGGCCACGACCCGGAGTTCGGCCGCGGCGACGACCCCTACGACCGGTTCTTCGCGGGCGAGGGCGAGGCGGGCGCACCCAACCCGTGCCTGCTCCCGCTCTCCTCCGGCTCCTTCCACGCGGTGCGGATGGTCCTCGGCGACCTGGGCACGAAGGGCGGGCTCCGCACGGACGCGGACGCGCGGGTGCTGCGCGCGGACGGCTCCGCGATCGAGGGGCTCTACGCGGTGGGCAACACGGCGGCGAACGTGACGGGAGCGGTCTACCCGGGCCCCGGCGCCCCCATCGGCACGGGCATGGTCTTCGCCCATCGGGCGGCGCAGCGGATGGCGTCCGGGGGGCGGGTGGGGGGTCGGGGGCCGGAGTGATACCCGCGCGCTGCGCGGCACCGGCGTCTGGTCCGGCTGCGCCGGTCCCCGCTCACCTCCCACCCACCCGCCCCCTCCGGGGGCTTCGGCCCCGGTGGGTGTGTGGTTGGGGCCGATGTGATGGTTGCGCTGCGTCGGTCTTGGCCGTGTGGGGTGGGCTTGTTGCCCGGCACCGGGGCCTGGCGCCCCGCCGTGCCCGGCGCCGCCGTACGGGTCGCGCGCCCCGAGCCCTCCACCGACCACGCCGCCACCCGCTCACCTCCCACCCACCCGCCCCCTCCGGGGGCTTCGGCCCCGGTGGGTGTGTGGTTGGGGCCGATGTGATGGTTGCGCTGCGTCGGTCTTG
>NZ_JBHWKQ010000070.1:26169-27298 GCF_042730865.1 Streptomyces sp. NPDC059897
CGCCGCCGTACGGGTCGCGCGCCCCGAGCCCTCCACCGACCACGCCGCCACCCGCTCACCTCCCACCCACCCGCCCCCTCCGGGGGCTTCGGCCCCCGTGGGTGTGTGGTCGGGGCCTGGACGATGGTTGCGCTGCGCCGGGGGCATGCGTCTTGCCGTGCCCGGCGCCCGCCGTATGTGTCGCGCGGCACCGGCCACGCCGCAGCGTGGTCGGCGACGGCGGGGGCCGACAGTGGGACGCCGTCCGGGACGGTGTCGTCGCCGGACGTGTCCGTTCCGGCCCAGCATCGCTGACCGCTTCCGCACGCTCGTACGAGAGTCTCAGGTCGGAGGGGAGGGGCGTCCCGGTGGAGGGATCTGGGGGAGGAGGTCCCACAGGGGGCGGGAGCCGGCTGCCCAGTCGGCCAGGAGGTGTCGGTCCGCGAGGTGCATGCGCAGCTGCCGGGCCAGCGGCGCGCAGCGCGTGGAGAAGAGGCCGTTCGTGACGACCAGGACCACGTCCGCCCCGTACAGCTGACGTGCCGTCCCGTTGACCCGCTGCAGATCCGGCGTGCCCACCGACGAACCTCCCGCCCCGTTCCGGCGGTGCTTGCACTGGATCACCCACTTGCGGCCCAGCGGGTCGGTGGCGAGTACGTCCGCCGCGTTGTCCCCGGCGCCGCCGATCTGGCGCGCGTCCGTGCAGCCGTCCCGTCGCATCAAGTCCCGTATCGCGTACTCGAATTCGCGGTGGTGCAGCGCGTCCAGCCGGGGCAGCGCGTAGCGCAGGCCCTGCCGTCGGGTCTGCTCCCAGCGGGCCCGTTGCCGGCGCCGGTGCAGCAGGACCGCGCCCACGAGTGCGGACGCCACGGCGAGCACGACCAGGAGCCACCAGTGGGTCAGCAACCAGTTCACGGCCGGGATGACGAGTGCCACCGCCGCGGCCGCGCCCAGCAGCCATGCCGTGAGCTGGGCCTGTTGGCGCTGCTGTCGCCTCGTGGGGCGACGCCTGCGTCGCCGTGTCGGTGGCCGTCGCGTCATCGCTCAGCGTCCCTCCCCCCCCATTACCGTTTTCGTAGCCCCGCAACGGGGTTACCGGCCTTCGGAGTTGGCATGACTACCTCCCCTTGTCGAGTGCATGGCCCGGGGG
>NZ_JBHWKQ010000071.1:0-25261 GCF_042730865.1 Streptomyces sp. NPDC059897
CGAGCGAGATGCTCGGGGCCGCCGCCTTCGTTCCACGCGCTACGCGTCCTCGCGCCGCACCGACAGCAGGTCCTCCAGCTGCTCCTCGCGCGCCTGCGCCGCGACGAACAGCAGCTCGTCGCCCGCCTCGAGCGAGTCCTCCGCGCTGGGGGCCAGCACCCGGGTGCCGCGGATGATCGTCACCAGGGACGTGTCCTGCGGCCACTGGACGTCGCCGACCCGGGTGCCGGCCAGGGCCGACTCCTCCGGAAGCGTCAGCTCCACCAGGTTCGCGTCGCCGTGGCTGAAGCGGAGCAGGCGGACGAGATCGCCCACGCTGACCGCCTCTTCGACGAGCGCCGACATGAGGCGCGGCGTCGAGACGGCCACGTCCACGCCCCACGACTCGTTGAACAGCCACTCGTTCTTCGGGTTGTTGACGCGGGCGACGACCCGCGGGACCCCGTACTCGGTCTTCGCGAGCAGCGAGACGACCAGGTTGACCTTGTCGTCGCCGGTGGCCGCGATGACCACGTTGCAGCGCTGCAGCGCCGCCTCGTCCAGGGAAGTGATCTCGCAGGCGTCGGCGAGCAGCCACTCCGCCTGCGGCACGCGCTCGACCGAGATGGCCGTCGGCGCCTTGTCGACGAGGAGCACCTCGTGACCGTTCTCCAGGAGCTCGCCCGCGATCGAGCGGCCGACCGCCCCGGCTCCGGCAATGGCGACCCTCATCAGTGACCGCCCTCCTCAGGGCCCTCGGCGAACGCCGCCTCGACCTTCTCGACGTCGTTCGTGCGCATCATCACGTGCACGAGGTCGCCCTCCTGCAGCACCGTCTGCGACGTCGGCAGGATCGCCTCGCCGAGCCGGGTCAGGAACGCGACGCGCACGCCCGTCTCCTCCTGGAGGCGGCTGATCTTCTGGCCGATCCAGGACTCCGACGCGTGCACCTCGGCGAGCTGTACGCCACCGGTGGGATCGCGCCACAGCGGCTCCGCGCCGGACGGCAGGAGGCGCCGCAGCATCTGGTCGGCGGTCCAGCGGACCGTGGCGACCGTCGGGATGCCCAGGCGCTGGTAGACCTCCGCGCGGCGGGGGTCGTAGATGCGCGCCGCCACGTTCTCGATGCCGAACATCTCGCGCGCCACACGCGCGGCGATGATGTTCGAGTTGTCGCCGCTGGAGACGGCGGCGAAGGCGCCGGCGTCCTCGATCCCCGCTTCGCGCAGGGTGTCCTGGTCGAAACCGACGCCGGTGACGCGACGGCCGCCGAAACCCGAACCCAGGCGACGGAACGCCGTCGGGTCCTGATCGACCACGGCGACCGTGTGGCCCTGCTGCTCCAGGGTCTGGGCGAGTTGGGACCCTACTCGGCCACAGCCCATGATCACGATATGCACGGCCCTACCCCGCACTCCTCATAGGCCTTTTGACCTGCGTAAACGTCCTGCTCATGTCTCTCTCTCGCGGCTCGGTCAAGCCCGTGCGGCTTAATCTCGGGCACGATGCGGGCTGCTGTGCGGCTCGCGCTCTGGACCACCGTATCGGCTCTACAGGGGAACTCGTCCTCCGCGTCGGCGGCGAGATCGCCGAAGGGTGGCGCAGAGCACGAAGCCAAATGGGGGTGGTGGGTGGGCGGCCCCCCGTTCGAACGCTTACGATCCTCTCCGTGTCCAAACTGACCGACGTGCCCAAACGGATCTTGATCGGGCGCGCTCTGCGCAGTGACCGGCTGGGCGAAACGCTCCTGCCGAAGCGCATCGCTCTCCCCGTTTTCGCCTCCGACCCGCTGTCCTCCGTCGCGTACGCGCCAGGCGAGGTGTTGCTGGTCCTGTCCATCGCGGGCGTGTCGGCGTATCACTTCAGCCCCTGGATCGCGGTCGCGGTCGTCGTGCTGATGTTCACGGTTGTCGCCTCCTACCGCCAGAACGTCCACGCCTACCCGAGCGGTGGCGGCGACTACGAGGTGGCGAACACCAACCTCGGGCCGAAGGCGGGCCTGACCGTCGCGAGCGCGCTGCTCGTCGACTACGTCCTGACCGTGGCCGTGTCGATCTCCTCCGGCATCGAGAACCTCGGCTCCGCGATCCCCTTCGTGGTCGAGCACAAGGTGCTGTGCGCGGTCGCCGTCATCGTGCTGCTCACGGTGATGAACCTGCGCGGTGTGAAGGAGTCGGGGAAGCTGTTCGCGATTCCCACGTACGTCTTCGTGGTCGGCGTCTTCATCATGATCGCCTGGGGTGCGTTCCGCGGGATCGTCCTCGACGACTCCATGAAGGCCCCCACCGCCGACTTCCACATCAAGGCCGAGCACCAGGGCCTCGCGGGCTTCGCGCTCGTCTTCCTGCTGCTGCGCGCCTTCTCCTCCGGATGTGCGGCGCTCACCGGCGTCGAGGCGATCTCCAACGGCGTACCGGCGTTCCGCAAGCCCAAGTCGAAGAACGCGGCGAGCACCCTCGCGCTGATGGGCGCTCTCGCCGTCACCATGTTCTGCGGAATCATCGGGCTCGCCCTCGCCACCGACGTGCGGATG
Source organism: Streptomyces sp. NPDC059897 (assembly GCF_042730865.1). Lineage (NCBI taxonomy): Bacteria > Bacillati > Actinomycetota > Actinomycetes > Kitasatosporales > Streptomycetaceae > Streptomyces > Streptomyces sp. NPDC059897. The sequence continues at coordinate 2,513 of NZ_JBHWKQ010000071.1, forward strand.
GCCGAGAACCCGGCCAAGGACCTGATCCACAACGGCGCGGCGGTCGGCTCCGGCTTCGTCCAGGACCCCGTGATCTCGCAGGTCGCCGAGGCCGTGTTCGGCGGCGGCAGCTTCATGTTCCTGATCCTCGCGGCCGCCACCGCCCTCGTCCTCTTCCTCGCGGCCAACACGGCGTACAACGGCTTCCCGCTGCTCGGCTCGATCCTCGCCCAGGACCGCTACCTGCCGCGCCAGCTGCACACCCGCGGCGACCGCCTCGCGTTCTCCAACGGCATCGTGCTGCTCGCCGGCGCCGCGGCCCTCCTGGTCGTCATCTACGGGGCCGACTCGACCCGGCTGATCCAGCTGTACATCGTGGGCGTCTTCGTGTCGTTCACGCTCAGCCAGATCGGCATGGTCCGGCACTGGAACCGGCACCTCGCCGCCGAGCGCGACCAGGCCAAGCGCCGCCGCATGATCCGCTCCCGCGCGATCAACACCTTCGGCGCGTTCTTCACCGGCCTCGTCCTCGTGGTCGTCCTCCTCACGAAGTTCACGCACGGCGCGTGGGTCGCCCTGCTCGGCATGTGCATCTTCTTCGTGACGATGACCGTGATCCGCAGGCACTACGACCGGGTCGCCGAGGAGATCGCCGCCCCGGAGACCCCGACGGACGACAGCGTGCGCCCCTCGCGCGTGCATTCGATCGTCCTGGTGTCGAAGATCCACCGTCCGACGCTGCGTGCCCTCGCGTACGCGAAGCTGATGCGCACGGACACCCTTGAGGCCTTGAGCGTCAACGTTGATCCAGTGGAGACGAAGACCTTGAGGGACGAGTGGGAGCGTCGAGGCATTGACGTACCGCTCAAGGTTCTTGATTCGCCCTACCGGGAAATCACCCGGCCGATCATCGAGTACGTCAAGAACCTCCGCAAGGAGTCCCCGCGCGACGCGGTCAGCGTGATCATCCCCGAGTACGTGGTCGGCCACTGGTACGAGCACCTGCTGCACAACCAGAGCGCGCTGCGTCTGAAGGGCCGACTGCTCTTCACCCCCGGCATCATGGTGACCTCCGTCCCGTACCAGCTGGAGTCCTCCGAGGCCGCGAAGAAGCGGGCCCGCAGGCGCTCCGAGTGGAACGCGCCGGGTGCGGTGCGCCGCGGTCCGGTGGAGAAGCGTCCGAAGGAGCCCAGCTCCAAGTAGGCCGATCCGTGCCCTGGTGAGCGGCCGGGCGACAGCCACGTAAACTGGTGGGCTGTTGTCCGGCCGCTCTTCCGTTTCCGTGGCCGCGACGCCGAAGACTTCCCCTTACGTACTGGAGCCCCGCCATGCAGGCAGAACCGACGAAGTCACTGGTGGGGGAGGAGTACGAGGTCGAGGTCGGCCCCGTCGCGCACGGCGGTCACTGCATCGCGCGCACGGCCGAGGGCCAGGTCCTCTTCGTCCGGCACACGCTGCCCGGCGAGCGGGTCGTGGCGCGGGTGACCGAGGGCGAGGAGGGCGCGCGCTTCCTGCGTGCCGACGCCGTCGAGGTCCTCGAAGCCGCCAAGGACCGCGTCGAGGCGCCTTGCCCGTACTCCGGTCCGGGCCGCTGCGGCGGCTGCGACTGGCAGCACGCGAAGCCCGGCGCGCAGCGCCGCCTCAAGGGCGAGGTCATCGCCGAGCAGCTCCAGCGCCTCGCGGGCCTCACCCCCGAGGAGGCCGGCTGGGACGGCACGGTCATGCCGGCCGAGGGCGACAAGCTCCCGTCGGGCGAGGTCCCGCAGTGGCGCACGCGCGTCCAGTACGCGATCGACGCGGACGGCAACGCGGGCCTGCGCCGCCACCGCTCGCACGAGGTCGAGCCGATCGAGCACTGCATGATCGCCGCGGCGGGCGTGTCCGAACTGGGCATCGAGAAGCGCGACTGGGCCGGCATGGACTCGGTCGAGGCGATCGCGGCGAGCGGCTCCCAGGACCGGCAGGTGATCCTCACGCCGAAGCCCGGCGCCCGGCTGCCGATCGTCGAGCTCGACAAGCCGGTCTCCGTCATGCGCGTCGAGGAGAAGGACGGCGGCGTGCACCGCGTCCACGGCCGCCCCTTCGTGCGCGAGCGCGCCGACGACCGCACCTACCGTGTCGGCAGCGGCGGCTTCTGGCAGGTCCACCCGAAGGCGGCGGACACGCTGATGCGCGCCGTCATGCAGGGCCTGCTGCCGCGCAAGGGCGACATGGCGCTCGACCTGTACTGCGGCGTCGGCCTCTTCGCGGGCGCGCTCGCGGACCGGATCGGCGACAAGGGCGCGGTCCTCGGCATCGAGTCCGGCAAGCGCGCCGTCGAGGACGCCCGGCACAACCTGGAGTCCTTCGACCGCGTCCGCATCGAGCAGGGCAAGGTCGAGGCGGTCCTGCCGCGCACCGGCATCTCCGAGGTCGACCTCATCGTCCTGGACCCGCCGCGCGCGGGCGCGGGCAAGAAGACGGTCACCCACCTCACGACGCTCGGCGCCCGCCGCATCGCCTACGTCGCCTGCGACCCGGCCGCCCTCGCGCGCGACATCGGGTACTTCCAGGAGGGTGGGTACCGGGTGCGGACGCTGCGGGCGTTCGACCTGTTCCCGATGACACATCACGTGGAGTGCGTGGCGATCCTGGAGCCGGTGAAGAAGGACGCCTGACCCACGGCCCCGCCGGGGGCGCGTGCGCGAGGGTGTCACCGCGCGAACTTCGCCGCGGCCTCCGCAGTGACCGGCGTGAAGAAGTTGACCAGGTTGCCGTCGGGGTCGCGCAGCAGGAGGGAGCGGTTGCCCCAAGGCATCGTGGTGGGCTCATTGACGAAGTCCGTCACGTGGCCGGACAGGTCCCGATAGGCGCTGTCCACGTCCTCGACGAGGAACTCGGTGATCACGCTGTCGTTGGCCGCCGGGCGGGCCGAGCCCGGGGCGAACAGCGGGACCGTGCGGGTACTGGCGATCGCGAGCGTGGCGCCCGGTGTCCGCAGTTCGGCGAAGTCCTCGGTCGCCCACGCCGCGGTCACGCCCGTGGCCCGTTCGTAGAACGCGACGAGGCGTGCGACGTCGGCCGTGATGATGCGGATCGATACGAAGTCCATGAGGTCTCCCTGAGTTGTGGGCGGGTCGGGTGCTTCGCAGGCTAGGAGCAATAGCGGACAGAATCGGTCCGGTATCGGCGTTAGCCTGCGAGCATGTCCCGACCCGCAGGCCGCGTGCTCACCCTCCTCGAGCTGCTGCAGTCCGGCGGCACCCGGACCGTCGCCGAACTCGCCGACCGGCTGGGCGTCGACGGACGCACCGTGCGGCGGTACGTCGACCACCTCGTCGACCTCGACGTCCCCGTGGAGTCGGTGCGCGGCCGCTACGGCGGGTACCGGCTCGGCCCCGGCCACCGGCTGCCCCCGCTCATGCTGAGCGACGACGAGGCGCTGGCCGTGCTGCTCGGCCTGATCGCCGGCCGGCGGGCGGGGCTCACGGCGGCGGGCGGCACGGCGGGCGAGACCGCCGCGGCGAAGATCCGGCGGGTGCTGCCGAGGCCGCTCGCCCGGCGCCTCGACACACTCCTCGACGCGCTCTCCTTCACCGACGCGCCCGGCGAGCAGCCTCCCGCCCCGGACTCCGGGGTGCTGCTCGCCGTCGCCGACGCGGTGCGCCACCGCCGCCCGGTCTCGGTCCGGTACGTCGACGGGGAGGGCCGGCGCAGCGAGCGCACGCTGCACCCGTACGGGATCGTCGCCCACGCCGACCGCTGGTACGTCGCCGGGCGGGACGCCGGGCTCGGCGAGGACCGGACCCTGCGGCTCGACCGGATCGCGGACGCGCGTTCGCTGCCCGGCACGTTCGAGGAGCCGGAGGGGCCCGATCCGGAGCAGCGCGTGCTGTCGGGGCTCGCCACGGCCGCGTACCGGTACGAGGTGACCCTGCGGATCCACGGCACCGTCGAGCAGATCCGGGCCCGGCTCCCCGCGAGCGTCGCGGTCCTGGACGAGACCGAGCCCGCCACCGAGCGCGGGCGGCACGTCGAGCTGCGGGTGCAGCGCCTCGACTGGCTGCCCCCGGTGCTCGCCTCGCTCGACCGGCCGTTCGTGGTCGAGGGGCCCGCCGAACTCCGCGAGCTCGTAGGTGAGTTCGCCGAGCGACTCGCCTCGTACGCCCGCCGGACCTGACGTCACCCCCGCGGCGGCGCCGTCGACCCCCTCGGCGTGAGCGAAGGCGTCGGGACCGGGCCCGGTTTCGCCGGGTTGCCCGCGATGATGTCGAAGAGGACGCGGGTGACCTGCGCCCCGAAGCTGTGCACGTCGTGGCTCATCGCGGACAGCGTGGGGTGGGTGAGGCGGCAGAGCTGGGAGTCGTCCCAGGCGAGCAGCGAGAGATCGTCGGGGACCGCCACCCCCATCTCGGCGGCGACCCCGAGCCCGGCCACCGCCATGATGTCGTTGTCGTAGACGATCGCGGTCGGCCGGTCGGGGCGCAGCAGGAGGGAGCGCGTGGCGCGGGCCCCCTCCTCGTCCGCGAAGCCGGTGGTGAGGTGCAGGCTGGAGTCCAGGCCGAGCCCGTGCAGCGTCGACTGGAACGCCTCCTCCCGGATCGCGCTGTGCCCGAGGTCGGCCGGGCCGCCGACGCGGGCGATCCTGCGGTGGCCGAGCGCCGCGAGATAGTGCACGGCCTCCGTCATCGCGGTGGCGTCGTCGGTCCACACGGAGGGCAGGCCGCCCGTGAGGTCGGGGTGGCCGACCGCGACGGCCGGGAGTCCGAGCCGGGTGAGCGGTTCGACGCGCGGGTCGTCCTGGTGGAAGTCGACCAGCACGCTGCCGCCGATCTGCCGCTCGCGCCACCACGTCTGCTGGAGCGCGATCTCCTCCTCCAGGCTGCTGACCAGGCGGAGCAGGAGCGAGCAGGAGTGCTCGGCGAGGACGCTCTCGATGCCGGAGATGAACTCCATGTAGAACGGTTCGAGGCCGAGCAGCCGCGCCGGGCGGCACAGCGCGAGGCCGATCGTGTCCGTGGTGCGCCGGGAGAGGCTGCGCGCCGAGGAGTTCGGCGCCCAGCCCAGCTCCCGAGCGGCGGCGAAGATCCGCTCACGGGTGGCCTCGGAGAGCCCCGGCTTCTGATTGAACGCGATCGACACCGCACCCTTGGACACCCCGGCGGCCGCCGCGACGTCCTTGATGGTGACGTTGCGGATGGGGGCGCTCACGCCGGTTCCACGCAGAAGAGGGCGGCGCGGATCGCGTTGGCTCCCGCGCCGCGTGCGCCGGTGAGGCGGATCCGGGCCCGCTCGCCGGGCAGCAGCGTGACCAGGCCCCGGTCGGCGCGCGCGTGCGGGGCGACACGGTCGGGCTGGAGCAGCAGGTCGCGTACGAGGGTCTGGGCGGTCACCACGACGTCGACTGTATCCGGGTCCCCGCCGACGGTCTCGGTCACGACCGTGAAGCCGGGCTCGGGGTAGCCGAACTCCTTGTCCCGTACGGGGAAGTGCAGCGCACGCGAGCCGTCCGCGTCCGCCACCAGGAACTCCTTGGCCGAACCCGCCGCGGGCAGCACCGAGCGCGGCACCTGTATCCGCGTCACCTGACGTGCGCCCGCGGTCGCCCGCAGCCGGGTCTGCCCGGCCATGGTTCCGTCGGTGCGCATCAGGCGCAGGGTGACGGTGGTGGTCCAGGGTGTGGCGCCCAGGTTGGACAGCACCAACTCCGGCTCCCCGTCGCCAGGTCGCAGGGTCAGGAGCCGGTCCGCGTACACCCGTCGCAGCTCGTGGTGGAGCGGCTTGAGGTGGCCGTCGCCGTCGACCGCGGACCAGGAGCTGACCGGCCAGCAGTCGTTGAGCTGCCATACGACGGTGCCCGCGCAGCGCGGCCAGTTGGCACGCCAGTGCTCGATGCCGGTGGCGACGGCGCGGGCCTGTACGACCTGGGTCAGGTAGTGCCAGCGGTCGAAGTCGCCCTCGGGTGGGGCGAAATGGCGCTCCAGGCCGCGCTGAAGCTTCCCGTTCCCGTCCTCCGCCTTCTGGTGGTGCAGCATGCCGGGGGAGTCTGGCGCGAGCCGCTCGCCGGGCAGGGCGCGGCGCAGCGTGGCCATGGCGGGCGGCGCCTGCCAGCCGAACTCGGCGACGAAGCGGGGGACTTCGGACAGGTACTCGGTGTAGTCGAGCCGGTTCCACACCTCCCACGAGTGGAACGTGCCGTGGTCGACGTCGTTCGGGTGGTGGTCCCAGGAGCCGGACCAGGGGCTGCCGGCGGTGTACGGACGTGTCGGGTCCAGCTCGGCGACCACGCGCGGCAGCAGACCGAGGTAGTAGCCCTCGCCCCAGGAGTCCCCGGCGAGCTCGTCCTCCCAGCCCCACTCGCGAAAGCCCCACAGGTTCTCGTTGTTGCCGTTCCACAGGACGAGGCTGGGGTGCGGCATCAAACGCACCACGTTCTCGCGGGCCTCGGCCTCCACCTCGCCGCGCAGCGGCTGCTCCTCAGGGTAGGCGGAGCAGGCGAAGGGGAAGTCCTGCCAGACCATGAGGCCCAGCTCGTCGCACGCGTCGTAGAAGGCGTCGTCCTCGTAGATGCCGCCGCCCCAGATGCGGACGAGATCGACGTTCGCCTCCGCGGCCTGGGTGAGGCGGGTGCGGTAGCGCTCGGGGGTGATGCGGGAGGGCAGCACGTCGTCGGGGATCCAGTTGACGCCGCGTACGAAGATGCGGACGCCGTTGACGACGAAGGTGAAGCCGGTGCCGTGGTCGTCGGCGCTCTGGTCGATCTCGACGGTGCGGAAGCCGATGCGGTGCTGCCAGGTGTCCAGTTCCTCCGTGCCGTCGAGCAGCGTCAACTCGGCGTCGTACAACGGTTGTTCACCGTGCCCGCGCGGCCACCACAGGCGTACGTCGGGAACGTCCAGGACGAGGGCGGCCGTGTCGCCCTCAACGGACACCTGTGTCTCCACTCCTGCCACCGAGGCCCGCGCGGTCAGCGGTCGACCGGCGCCACACTCGGTGCGTTCGACCTCAACTCGCAACTCGACGCGCCCTGTTGAGCCATCGACCGTCACCAGCGGCCGCACCCGCGCGAGGCGTGCGGTCGACCAGCGCTCGATCCGGACCGGGCGCCACAGGCCCGCCGTCACCACGGTGGGGCCCCAGTCCCAGCCGAAGGAGCAGGCCATCTTGCGGATGTACTGGGACGGCGCGGGATAGACGTTGGGGCGTTCTCCCGTCAACTCCCGCACAGCAGCCGCCTCTTCGTAGGCGGAGGCGAACTCCACCCGCAGTTCGCCGGAGCGGCCGGTGACGTCGAAGCGGTACGAACGGTGCATGTTGCGGGTACTGGCCAGCGGTTCCCCGTCGAGGGAGATGCGGGCCGCCGTGTCGATGCCGTCGAAGACCAAGTCGGCGCGCTCGTGCGGCCCTTGAGTCGCATCCAGGGGGCGTACGTATGTCCAGGAGCGCCGGCCCACCCACTCGACCTCCTGCTCGTTCGTGCCGAGGAGCGGGTCCGGGATCAGGCCCGCGGCCAGCAGGTCGGTGTGGACACAGCCGGGGACACGGGCGGGGAGCCCGGTCCCGTCGTGGTCGAGGCTCCAGTCCTCGCCGAGCTGGACGGCGTCCTTCATAGTGCGGCTCCCATCGGGCGTACAGCAGGCCTGAGTTCGCGATCCGCGCCAACTTAACTCCGGTTGTGTGAACCGGTCTAGTCCCCTTTCCTCAGGGCTAGTTACTGGTTCATCGCACCAAGGGGCTTTACCGGTTCACGGTTCGCTGCCATAGTGCCGTCAGCCGCTGGGCCTGAGCCGTCAAACCCTCGAAGGAGTGGGGCACATGAGGATGAAGCCGAGCAAGCCGTTGGGCGTCGCGTTGCTCGCCACCGCGATGCTGGCCGTCGCGGGGTGCAGTGGAGGAAGCACGGGCACGGGTGGGGAGGCGAAGGCACCCACCGACCCCAAGGACGTGTCGGGCACCATCACCGTCCTGACCCACCGCACCGATCTCGTGCAGAGCGGCGCGATGAAGAAGTACGCCGCCGAGTTCAACAAGACGTACCCCAAGGTGAAGGTCGAGTTCGAGGGCATCACCGACTACGAGGGCGAAGTCAAGATCCGCATGAACACCGAGAACTACGGTGACGTGCTGATGATCCCCGGCGTCATCGCCAAGAACGACTACCCGAAGTTCTTCGCCCCGCTCGGCGAGACCTCCGACCTGAAGAAGACGTACCGCTTCACCGGCAAGACGGACGTGAAGGGGAAGACGTACGGCATCGCCAGCTTCGGCACGGTCAACGGATTCCTCTACAACAAGGCCGTGTGGAAGAAGGCCGGCATCACCAAGTGGCCGACCACACCACAGGAGTTGCTCGACGACCTCAAGGCGGTCAAGGGGAAGACGGACTCGGTGCCGTACTACACGAACTTCAAGGACGGCTGGCCGCTCAGCAGCCCCTGGTCCAACTCCATCGGCTCCGTCAGCTGCGACGCGCTCGCCAACGACAAGCTCGCCGACGACAAGAAGCCGTGGGCCGAGGGCAGCGACCTCAACGTCATCGACACGCTGCTCCACGACATCGTCCACGACCAGTACGCGGAGCAGGACCCGACCACCACCAACTGGGAGAACTCCAAGAACCTGCTGGCCAAGGGCAAGATATCGAGCATGCTGCTCGGCTCCTGGGCCGTCACTCAGATGCGGGACGCCGCGAAGAAGGCGGGCGAGAACCCGGACGACATCGGGTTCATGCCGTTCCCCGTGCAGAAGGACGGGCAGTTCTGCGCCACCCTGCTCTCCGACTACCAGCAGGCCGTGAACATCCACTCCGAGCACAAGGCCGCGGCCCGGGCCTGGATCGACTGGTTCACCGAGAAGTCCGGTTACGCGGCCAAGGAGGGCGCCGTCTCCGCGCTGCGCTCCGCGCCGATGCCGGCCACGCTGAAGCCCTTCGAGGACAACGATGTCAAGTACATCGAGCGCTCGGAGGCCAGGACCGCCCAGGTCAACACCATCGACAACGCGGCGGAGATCGGGTTCAGCAAGCCGGACTACCGGCAGAAGCTCGTCGACATCGCGCGGGGGGCACAGAAGGGGTCGTTGGAGGGGTACTTCGCGGAGCTTGATGAGCGGTGGGGCGACGCCGCCGCCACGGCGGGCGGGTGAGTCATGGCTTCCGATGTGAAGTCCACCGTGACGCCGACCGGGCCTACGTCGCGGGGCTCTGCCCCGGGCCCCGCCGGCTCTCGCCCCAGAGCGGGGCTCAATAAGGCGGCTCGGAACTGGCTCACCCGCGTCACCCCCTGGCTGTTTCTGCTCGTGCCGCTCGGGTTGTTGATCACGTTCACGTACGTGCCGGTCGGCAACATGCTCTACTACAGCTTCACCGACTGGGACGGCGTCAGCCCCGACCGGAACTTCACCGGGGTCGACAACTACACCCAACTCTTCACGCGGCCAGAGCTGTTCAGGGTGTTCTTCGTCAGCATCTACTATCTGGCCGCGTCCGCCGTGCAGATCGTGATCGCGCTCTACTTCGCGACGGTGCTCAGCTTCGACCTGCGCTTCCGCAACCTCTTCAAGGGCATCCTGTTCTTCCCGTATCTGATCAACGGCGTCGCCATCGGCTTCGTCTTCCTGTACTTCTTCCAGGACGGCGGCACCCTCGACTCGGTCCTGTCGTGGTTCGGGGTCGGTGGTGACCACGCGTGGCTCGGTGACGCGGAGTCGGCGAACACCTCGCTCGCCGGGGTGTCCGTGTGGCGGTTCACCGGCCTCAACTTCGTGCTGTTCCTCGGCGCGATCCAGTCGATCCCGGGGGAGTTGTACGAAGCCGCGCAGCTCGACGGAGCCAGCCGCTGGCAGCAGTTCCGGCACATCATCGCGCCGGGCATCAAGCCGGTGATCGGCCTCAGCGTCATCCTCGCGGTCTCCGGCTCGCTCGCCGTCTTCGAGATCCCGTACATCATGACCGGCGGCGCGACCGGGACGTCGACCTTCGTCATCCAGACGGTGAAGCTCGCCTTCCAGTTCAACAAGACGGGGCTCGCGTCGGCCTGCGCCGTGGTGCTGCTCCTGATCATCCTGCTGATCACGTGGATCCAGCGCCGCCTGGTGCCCGACGAGAAGGTGGACCTCGTATGACCGCGCTTCCTGTACCGGACCGGTCCGCCACCGCCCGCAGGCGGCCGCGCGTCGGCACGGCACTCACGTATCTGTCGCTGGTCGTCGCCGCCCTCGTGGTCCTGGTGCCGCTCGCCGTCGTGTTCCTCACCTCGCTGAAGTCGTCGGGCGAACTCACGCGGGACGGCGGGGCGTTCAGCCTGCCCGACGACTGGCTGAACCTCTCCAACTACGTCACGGCCTTCCGCGACGGCAAGATGCTCACGGCGTTCGGGAACACGGCGTTCATCCTGCTGTTCTCGATCACCGGCACCGTCCTCATCGGCTCGATGACGGCGTACGCGATCGACCGCTTCCGGTTCCGGCTGAAGAAGACGGTCATGGCGCTCTTCCTGTTCGCCACGCTCGTGCCGGGGGTGACGACGCAGGTCGCCACCTTCCAAGTGGTCAACAGCTTCGGCCTGTTCGACTCACGGTGGGCGCCGATCCTGCTCTACATGGGCACGGACATCGTCTCGATCTACATCTTCCTGCAGTTCATCAGGTCCATCCCGACCTCACTCGACGAGGCCGCGAGGATCGACGGCGCCAACACCTTCACCATCTACTGGAAGATCATCCTGCCGCTGCTCAAGCCGGCCATCGCCACCGTCGTCATCGTCAAGGGCATCACGACGTACAACGACTTCTACATCCCGTTCCTCTACATGCCGTCCGAGGAGCACGGCACGATCTCCACGGCCCTGTTCCGCTTCAAGGGGCCGTTCGGCGCGCACTGGGAGAGCATCTCCGCCGGCGCGATCCTCGTGATCCTGCCGACGCTGCTCGTCTTCCTCTTCCTGCAGCGCTACATCTACAACGGCTTCGCGGCCGGTGCCACGAAATGACCGGCCGTCCCGCACGACGCGTCACGATCACCGACGTCGCGGCGCGCGCGGGGGTGTCGCGGGGCGCGGTCTCCCTCGCGTACAACAACCGCCCCGGGGTCTCCGACGCCACGCGGACACGCATCATGGCGGCGGTCGGCGAACTGGGCTGGTCGCCGAACCGGACGCCGAGCGAGCTGTCCGGCCCGGCGACCGGCGCCGCGGACACCGTCGGCCTCGTCATCGCGCGCCCGGCACGGCAGCTCCAACTAGAGCCGTTCTACGTGGAGTTCATCTCCGGCGCCGAATCCGTCCTGGAGGAGCACGGCTGCTCGCTCCTCCTCCACCTGGTGCGCGACACCGCCCGGGAGATCGCCGTGCACCGGCACTGGTGGCGTTCCCGCCGGATCGCCGGATCCATCCTGGTCGACCTCCAGCACGACGACCCGCGGATCACGGCGCTCCCCGCGATCGGACTCCCGGCCGTCGCGGTCGGCCACCCGTCCCTGACCGGCGGCTACACCTCGGTGTGGACGGACGACGAGACCGCCGTGCGCGAGGCGGTGCGGCATCTCGCCGCGCTCGGGCACCGGCGGATCGCCCGGGTCGGGGGCCACCCGGCGCTCGGCCACACCATCCTGCGCACCTCCGCGCTGAACCGGGCTGTCGCCGACCTCGGCCTCGAAGCGGCCCGCAGTGTCACCACCGACTTCTCCGGCGAGCAGGGAGCCCGCGCCACCCGCGGGCTGCTCTCCTCCGCGCGGCCGCCCACGGCGATCGTCTACGACAACGACATCATGGCCGTCGCGGGTCTCGCGGCGGCCGCCGAACTGGGCCTGAGCGTCCCGGACGACGTCAGCCTCATCGCCTGGGACGACTCCCAGCTGTGCCGGCTCACGCACCCGGGGCTGTCCGCCATGAGCCACGACATCTTCGCCTTCGGCGCCGATGTCACCCGCCGCCTCTTCGATGTCGTCCACCGCCGCAACCCTTCGTCTGAGCCGGTCGCGCCGCCCGTGCTCGTGCCCCGCGGCAGTTGCGCGCCGCCGCGGGGCACGGGTCCGGTGTCGGGGATCAGAGCGTGAGCTCGCCCTGGTTCAGGACGCGGGGGTGGAAGTACGTCGACTGGATCTCGGCGTTGGTGTTGTTCCCGCGCAGCTGCTCGGACCACAGCATGAACCAGGCCCACTGGGGCTGGCTCGAGAGCAGCGCGGCGTTCGGCATCTTGCCCATTTCCGCGATGGCCATGGGCTTGGTACCGGCGATGCTCCGCATCTGCTGATAGTCGGCGGAACTCGGGTAATTCTTGTACCAGGCGTCGAGGGACACGACATCGACATACTGGCTGCCGGGGTAATAGCGGCTCCAGCCGCCCGCCGGATTGTCCTGCACGTTCCACACCCAGATCAGATTGTCCAGGCCCTTGGTGTTGGCCAGGTAGTCGCGTGTGATCTGATAGAGACGCGCGCTGCCGTTCGCGCCCGGCCGGTTTCCCCACCAGTTCCACGACTCGTTCATTTCGTGGAGCGGACGGAAGAGGGCGGGAACTCCCGCGTCCTTCAACTGCTTGAGATACGGCACGACTTCGTCGAGCCGTTTCTTCCACGCCGTGTTCAGGGCGCTGCCGTCGGTGACGAGCTGGGAGAACTGCGCATCCGAGATGTTCGACTTCACGCCGCCCTCGAACGCACAGCTGCTGCCCCCGGTCGGCGGGCAGACATGCCAGGTCAGGCTGACCAGTGACCCGTTCTTCCACTCCGTCTTCGCCTGGTCGACCACCCGCTGCCGGTTCGCCGCATCGGTGGCGTTGAACATCAGGTCGCCGCCCCACAGGCCGGGGTACTGGCCGGTGATGTCCTTGACCTGCTGCGTGTACTGGCCGGGTGCGGTGGCGGGTTCCTTGTTGTGCTGGCCGGAAATGATGTGATTCCCGGAAACGGACCGTAAATAATTCAGCACGGTCTGCTTGGAGCTCGGCGGGAATGCCTGGGCGGATTCGCTCGCGGGCCAGGCGAAGAGGCCCGCAGCGATGGCTGCGGACGCCGCCACGAAGGCGACGCCGTGTTTGATTCTTTTCATGGTGTCCCAGCTCTCGGGAATGAGCGGAATGCTTGTCGCCAAGACGGTGGCGGTAATTGCGTCGGGCGTCAATGGGTTCCGGGGATTCCCGGGGGCTGTGGGTCGCATTGTTTACTGAACGTTTTGTAAACTCCGCAGCGGCGTCCAAGCCGCTCGGCGGCCCCGCACCCGTCCACGACTCGGACGCCCGCCCGGATAAATGGCGTTTACAGCTACTCTCCGTCCGTCGTGCGACGAGACTGGAGGCGCCATGAGCGGGACGATGGACGGGGATCGGGGCGAGGGCCGTACCGTGGCCGCTCTCGACGGTGTGAGCCTGCGCCGCTACACCACCGGCCAGGTCATTCTCGACGGCATCGACTGGACCGTGCGGTCCGGTGAGCACTGGGCGTTGCTCGGGCCGAACGGCGCGGGCAAGACCAGCATCCTGCGGCTCGTCGGCGCCACGAACCACCCCACCACCGGCACCGTCGAGGTCCTCGGTCACCGGCTCGGCCGGGTCGACGTCCGCGAGCTGCGTGCCCTCATCGGCCACGTCTCCACCTCGCAGCGCGTCCCGCAGGATCTGCCCGGCCACACCGTCGTCCTCACCGGCCACAGCGGCACCGTCCAGCCGCTGTGGAAGTCGTACGACGACGAGGTGCGCGAGCGGGCCCACGCGCTGCTCGCCGAACTCCAGATCAAGGAACTCGCCGACCGCCCCTACGGGGTGTGCTCCGGCGGCCAGCGCGCCCGCCTCCTCATCGCCCGCGCCCTCATGGCCGACCCGGCGCTGCTCCTGCTCGACGAGCCGTTCAACGCGCTTGATCTGCCCTCTCGGGAGGACCTCATCGACACGATGCGGCAACTCGCCGCCGGGCGGCCCGAGTTGGCGACCGTCACCGTCACCCACCACCTGGAAGAGCTCTCCCCGGCCATCAGTCACGCCCTCCTGCTGCGCGAGGGCCGCGTCCTCGCCGACGGCGCCGTCGGCGACGTGCTGACGAAGGACCTGATGACGTCCTGCTTCGGGCGTCCCATCGAGGTCACACGGCATGCGGGGCGCTGGCTGGCGCGTTCGAGCGGCCAGGTGTGACCGGACGCACGGACTCCGCACCGTGTCGGTGTTGGGCCGAACGGGTTACATGACGTAAGAATTGGGCGGTGCAGACACAAGTGCGAGCCCAAACGGGGTGGGGGAACTGAACAGCCACGACGTCACCGACGAACAGTGGGAAGGGCTCGCCCAGGTCGTGCCGCTGCGCAGCCGCAACGAGTGGCCGTCAGCCGTCGACCACCGGGCGATGCCCGACGCGGAGACCGAACCGCGGCGCCGCTTCGTGGTCCTGCGCGTCAACGTCTTCGGCGACGCGCGCGAGGTCGCCGAGACCGTCATGTCCGGCATCCCGGTGCTGCTCGACCTGACCGGTGCCGAGACCGAAGTGGCCAAGCGGGTCCTGGACTTCAGCAGTGGCGTCGTCATGGGCCTCGGCTGCGGCATGCACCGCGTCGACCGCAATGTCTTCCTGCTGGCCCCTCCCGGCACCGAGGTCCAAGGGCTGGTGCAGGGCGCCGTCTCCTGAGCACGGATCGGCGGACGTCGGGGCAAGCCCGGGAGGCATAGTCCCCCGATCGTAGGAAGGGCGTACCGCGCAAACGGTTCTGCGCCGCCGACCCGCCTACGTTCGTCCCATGACCGTGCTCCGCCGGGGCTCGACCCCGACCCCCGGCGCGTCCCCCGACCGTCCGCGCGTGACCCGGCTCAGGCTCGCCGCCTACGCCCGCCACCGCGGCACCACCGTCCCCCTCGGCCCGTTCACCGCCGTGTCGGGCCCCAGCGGCAGCGGCAAGACCAGCCTGCTGCACGCCTTCGCGGCGCTCGCGGGACTCGGCGGCGGTGCACACCTCGCGGACGTGTTCCCCGACCCCCGCGCCTACGTTCCCGAGCGCGCCCGGCCCGACGCCCAACGGCGCCGCGGATTCCACATCGGCTGCACCGTCGAGGGCCCGGCCGGACCCGTACGGCTCGACCTGGCCGTCCAGGTGGAACCCGAACTCCGCGTCGTCGGCGAACGGCTGACCGGTCCCGACATCACGTACCTGGAGACCGCCCTGCGCGACCCCGGCCGGCGTGACGTCCAGGCCGCCTGGCACACCGCGGGATCCGTGCCCGTGACCCGCGGACCGCTCCCCGACGACCTGCTCGGCACCGCGATGCTTCCCCTGCGCGTCGCCGGCCGCACCGCGGGGCAGCGCAAGGTTCTCGCCGCGGCGGAACAGGTCGTCGTCGGACTGCGCTCCACCTTCGCCTGCGACCCCGACCCCGCGCGGATGCGCGTCCCGGCCCCCGCGGCGGCCGACCGCCTGCACGGCGGCTGCGGCAACCTCGCCGCCGTACTGCGCCGCACCGGAGCCGAATGCGCCACCCGGCACGCGCTGTTCGTCGCGGCGGCCCGCGCGGGGCTCGTGGGGCCGGTGGCGGATGTACGTGCCGTGGCCGCGCCCAACGGGGCCGTGCGTGCCGTCGTCGACCGGGGCGGCGGGGTGACCAGCCCCGTCGAGCGGCTCGCCGACGGTGAGTTGAGGTACCTGGCGCTTGCGCTCGTGCTGCTCACCGGGCCCCGGGTGCTCGCCGTCGACGCGGCGGCCGAGGTGCCGGAGGCGTACCAGAGCCTGACGGTCCTCGCGGACGGCTTCGACCGGGGCCTCGACCGCACCCAGTGCGCCGAACTCACGGCGCTGGCCGCCCGGATGTGCGCCCGCGGGCACATCCGGCTCGTCGCCGCCGTGGGCGAGGGCTCCGAGGCGGAGCGGGGAGCGCGGGCGCAGGGGGCGGCGATGGTAGACCTGGGGCGATGAACGAGGAACACGAAGAACCCCGCCGCTCGGGCGACCACGCGCAAGACCGGCCACTCGATGTGGCGGCCCTGCAAGCGCGCCTGGCCCGCTTCGCGGTCGCCCGCGACTGGCAGCCCTTCCACACGCCGAAGAACCTGGCCGCCGCGCTGAGCGTCGAGGCGTCCGAACTGGTCGAGATCTTCCAGTGGTTGACGCCCGAACAGTCGGCCCGCGTGATGGAGGACCCGGACTCGGCCCACCGGGTCGAGGACGAGATCGCCGACGTCCTCGCGTATCTCCTGCAACTCTGCGAGGTCCTGGGCGTCGACGCGCTGGCCGCGCTGTCCGCGAAGATCGACCGCAACGAGCGGCGGTTCCCGGCGCGGGGCGAGGGGCCGGGCAGAGCCGGGTAGGGCCGAGTAGAGCCGGGTGGAGCCGGGTGGAGCCGGGTGGAGCCGGGGCTGTTGGCGGAGGCACCGGCTCCGCCAACTGCCCGCCAGAACACCGAATGTCACTCTCCGGAGTCATCGACTTATCCACATCCGGCCGTGTGTCCACAGATTTCGGGCTTCCCCTGGCTTTTCGCCGCTCATACCTTCACTCTGGGTAGTGGACGAAGGAGTTCGGGCGGGAGACGGACGGGGACGCGATGGATGCGGTACGGCTCATCGGGGTCGGCCGACGGGCCCTGGCGCAGAGCCAGGACCCGCGGGACATCATGAGGGAGGCATGGCAGGCACAGGCCTTGGCGCAGGCGATGGGGAGCCGCCTCGCGATGCAGGGGCCACCGGAATTACGGGGCGAGGCGCTGGGGCTGAGCGAAGCGGGGGCGCGCGGCAGCGGCGGATCGGCGACACCGGTCGTGGGAGCGGGGGGAATACGGGCGGCCCAGCTGACCGAACTGGGCGATGTGCACCAGGCGTTGACGGACCTCGGGGCGCTGCTCGGCGACGTGGGCATCGCGCTCGTCGCGGTGGCGAGCGAGTCGTTCGAGGAGGGGGCCTACTGGCAGTGCATGGAAGCGATCGACGCGGCGGACGAATCGCGGGACAGAATCCTCGAGATACTGCGGCGGCTCCCGGAGGGCGGCCGTGCGCTGCCCCTCGCCGACCGGGAGCACGTGCCGGAGCCGGACTCGGACTCGGCGGCGTGAGACCGGCGGGCGCGGAGCCGGGCCGGCGCGCGCATGGCCCGGGGCCCGGAAGAAGGGGCCGGGCTCCGGAGCCGACCCCGGGCGGCGCCGCGGGCGCCTGACGCGGTGGGCGTCCCGGTCAGCTGTCCTCACCGGTCGGCGGCGAAGTCCTGGGCGGCTGCTGGAGGTCGGCGTCGAGCTGCGTGAGGTCGGCGTTGAGCGCGGCCATCAGCTCTTCCATCTGTTGCAGCAGGCCCTTGGGTGCGCCTTCCTGCTCCGGCGCGGACGTGTCGTGCACGGCCCCATCGGGCGCGGCTTCCTGGGACATGGCGGCCTCCTCGGCCCTCGCCCTCCGTCAGGGGAGGGGAGTTGACGCAATCGTGACGCCCGGCAGCGACCGCCGGCGCGGGTGCCGGGCGGTCCGGCTCCGCTCGAGTCAACGATCACGACCGGGGCCGGGTCACTGCACACCCCCGCCACCACGCACCGGGTTGACGCGATTTCACCCGACCGTGGAGATGGGGCCGAGGGGGCCCGCGCCGCCGTGGCTCAGCTGAGCTGCGGTGCCACCTCGGACGCGATCAGGTCCAGGTGGTCCAGATCGTCGAGGTCGAGCATCTGGAGGTACATCCGTTGGGAACCCACGGCTTGGTAGGCGGCGAGGCGTTCGACGACCTCGGCGGGGGAGCCGGCGAGGCCGTTGGCCTTGAGCTCGTCGACGTCGCGGCCGATGGCGTCGGCGCGGCGCTTGACCTCGGCGTCGGTGCGGCCGACGCAGGCGATGAGGGCGTTGGAGTAGGTGAGCGCGTCCTGGGCGCGGCCGTGCTCACCTGCCGCGGCCTTCACGCGCTTGAACTGCAGCTCCGTGTCGGCGATCGAGGCGAAGGGGATGTTGAACTCGGTGGCGAACCGGGCGGCGAGCGCCGGGGTCTTCTTGGCGCCGTGGCCGCCGACGAGGATCGGGACGCGCGGCTGGGTGGGCTTGGGCAGGGCGGGGGAGTCCTTCAACTGGTAGAAGGTTCCGTCGTAGTTGAAGCGCTGTCCGACCGGCGTCTCCCACAGGCCCGTCACGATGGCGAGCTGCTCCTCGAGGCGCCCGAACTTCTCCTTCGGGAACGGGATGCCGTACGCCGAGTGCTCCTCCTCGTACCAGCCGGAGCCGAGCCCCAGTTCGACGCGGCCGCCGGACATCTGGTCGACCTGCGCGACCTGGATGGCGAGCACGCCGGGGAGCCGGAAGGTGCCGGCGGTCATCAGCGTGCCGAGCCGGATGCGGCTCGTCTCGCGGGCGAGCCCGGCGAGCGTCGTCCAGGCGTCCGTGGGGCCCGGAAGGCCGTCGACGGATCCCATGTGGAGGTAGTGGTCCGAGCGGAAGAAGGCTCCGTAGTTCAAGTCCTCGGCGGCCTTGGCGACGCGGAGCAGCGTCTCGTAGGTCGCGCCCTGCTGCGGTTCGGTGAATACGCGAAGATCCATGTACCCATCATGCAGGTCAGGGGCGCGCGCTTCGATGATGCGGGCGCCGTCGGGCGGGCGAAAACCCATGGTGGGGAGCGCGGGGCGGGAGCCATACTCGGCCGTGTGCTTCTGACGATCTCGACCACCGGCAATGCCGCGAATCCGGCCACCGACCTGGGCTTTCTGCTGCACAAGCATCCGGCGAACGCCCAGTCCTTCAGCACGGCGCACGGCACCGCGCACGTCTTCTACCCCGAGGCGGGCGATGAGCGGTGCACGGCCGCGCTGTTGCTGGAGGTCGACCCCGTGGCGCTGGCCCGGCGGGGCAAGGGCAAGGGCCGGGGCGGCGCGCCCGACGCGGCGCTCGCGCAGTACGTGAACGACCGGCCGTACGCCGCGTCGTCGCTGCTCGCCGTCGCGTTGAGCAACGTCTTCTCCAGCGCGCTGCGCGGTGTGTGCAGGGCCCGTCCGGAGCGCGCGGAGCAGGCGCTGCCGTTGCGCGTCGAGGTGCCGGCGCTGCCCGCGCGCGGCGGCCCCGACCTCGTACGGCAGCTGTTCGAGCCGCTGGGGTGGGCGGTCGAGGCGACGGCGGTACCGCTGGACGAGGAGTTCCCGGAGTGGGGCGACTCGCGGTACGTGCGGCTGGTCCTGGAGGGCGAGTTGCGGCTCGCGCACGCGCTGCGGCACCTGTACGTGCTGCTGCCGGTGCTCGACGACGCCAAGCACTACTGGGTCTCGGCCGACGAGGTCGACAAGCTGCTGCGCGCGGGGGACGGCTGGCTGGCCGGGCACCCGGAGCAGAAGCTGATCGTCGGCCGGTATCTGTCGCGGCGCTGGTCGCTGACCCGGCAGGCCATGGAGCGCTTGGAGCTGGCCCGGCTCGCGGACGCCGACGACACGGACGTCGAGGAGATCGACAACGCCGTGGACGAGGAGAGCGACACCGAGGAGCGGCCGGTGCCGCTGGCGGTGCGGCGCAGGGAGGCGATCCTCGACGCGCTGCGGGAGGCCGGCGCCGCCCGGGTGCTCGATCTGGGCTGCGGGCAGGGCCAGTTGGTGGGCGAGCTGCTCAAGGACGTGCGGTTCACCGAGATCGTGGGTGTGGATGTGTCCGTGCGGGCGCTCACCGTCGCCTCCCGGCGGCTCAGGCTGGAGCAGATGGGGGAGCGGCAGTCCGCTCGGGTGCGGCTGACGCAGGGCTCGCTCGCGTACACCGACAAGCGGCTCAAGGGGTACGACGCCGCGGTGCTCAGCGAGGTCATCGAGCACCTCGACCTGCCGCGGCTGCCCGCGCTGGAGTACGCGGTGTTCGGTTCGGCGCGGCCCCGTACGGTCGTCGTGACCACGCCGAACGTCGAGTACAACGTCCGCTGGGAGACGCTGCCCGCCGGGCACGTCCGGCACGGCGACCACCGGTTCGAGTGGACGCGGGCCGAGTTCCGCGCGTGGGCGGAGCGGGTCGCGGCGCGGCACGGATACGCGGTGCGGTACGTGCCGGTGGGGGAGGACGACCCGGAGGTGGGGCCGCCGACGCAGATGGCGGTGTTCACGGCGAGCGAGACGCCGACCGGGACGACCACCGAGACGGCGGCCGAGTCCGCCACGAGGAACGAGAACGAGAAGGGGGCGACAGCCGCATGAGCACCGCGAGCACCACAGGTACCACCGACACCACCGAAGGGCGCGTGCTGCCCGTCACCGATCTCTCGCTCGTCGTGCTGATCGGGGCGTCCGGTTCGGGCAAGTCCACGTTCGCGCGCGCCCACTTCGGGCCGACCGAGGTGATCTCCAGCGACTTCTGCCGCGGCCTGGTGGCCGACGACGAGAACGACCAGGGCGCGAGCGGCGACGCCTTCGACGTGCTGCACTACATCGCGGGCAAGCGGCTCGCGGCCGGCCGCCTGACCGTGGTCGACGCGACCAACGTGCAGCAGGAGTCGCGCCGCCAGCTCGTCGAGCTGGCGCGGAAGTACGACGTGCTGCCCATCGCCATCGTGCTCGACGTGCCGGAGGACGTGTGCGCCTCGCGGAACGCCGAGCGCACCGACCGTGCCGACATGCCGCGCCGCGTCATCACCCGGCACACCCGTGAACTGCGGCGCTCGGTCAAGCACTTGGAGCGCGAGGGCTTCCGCAAGGTGCACGTCCTGCGCGGCGCCGCGCAGGTCGAGGGCGCGAGCGTCGTACGCGAGAAGCGGTTCAACGATCTGACGCACCTCACCGGACCGTTCGACATCATCGGCGACATCCACGGCTGCGCGAGCGAACTCGACACGCTGCTCGGCAAGTTGGGCTACGTGGACGGGGAGCACCCCGAAGGGCGGACCGCCGTCTTCGTCGGCGACCTCGTCGACCGCGGGCCCGACACGCCCGGCGTGCTGCGCCGCGTCATGGGCATGGTGCGGGCCGGCACGGCGCTGTGCGTGCCCGGTAACCACGAGAACAAGCTGGGCCGTTGGCTGAAGGGCCGCAATGTGCGGCACACGCACGGCCTCGCCGAGACGGTCGAGCAGCTGGGCGGGGAGAGCGAGGAGTTCCGCGCCGAGGTGCGCGCGTTCGTCGACGGGCTGGTCAGCCACTACGTCCTCGACGGCGGAAAGCTCGTCGTGTGCCACGCCGGGCTGCCCGAGCGGTACCACGGCCGCACGTCCGGGCGGGTCCGCTCGCACGCGCTGTACGGGGACACGACCGGCGAGACCGACGAGTTCGGGCTGCCCGTGCGCTACCCGTGGGCGGAGGACTATCGCGGCAAGGCGGCCGTGGTCTACGGCCACACCCCGGTGCCGACCGCCACATGGCTCAACAACACCATCTGCCTCGACACCGGCGCCGTGTTCGGCGGGAAGCTCACCGCGCTGCGCTGGCCGGAGCGTGAGCTGGTCGACGTACCGGCCGAGCAGGTCTGGTACGAGCCGGCCAGGCCGCTGGTCACCGAGGCGCCGGGCGGGCACGAGGGGCGGCCGCTGGACCTCGCCGATGTGCACGGCCGGCGGAGCGTGGAGACGCGGCACACGGGCCGGGTCACCGTGCGCGAGGAGAACGCGGCGGCGGCCCTGGAGGTCATGAGCCGGTTCGCGGTCGACCCGCGGCTGGTGCCGTACCTGCCGCCGACGATGGCGCCGACCGCCACGTCGTCGCGGGACGGGTACCTGGAGCACCCGGAGGAGGCCTTCGCCCAGTACGCGGCCGACGGTGTGGAGCGGGTCGTGTGCGAGGAGAAGCACATGGGTTCGCGGGCCGTGGTGCTGGTGTGCCGGGACGCGGAGGCGGCGCGGGAGCGGTTCGGCGTGTGCGACGAGGGCGGCGAACCGGTCACCGGTTCGGTGTGCACGCGCACCGGGCGGCCGTTCTTCGACGACGCGGCGACCACCGAGGCGGTCCTCGGGCGGGTGCGGGACGCCGTCACCGCCGCCGGGCTGTGGGAGGAGCTGGACACCGACTGGGTGCTCTTCGACGCCGAGTTGCTGCCGTGGTCGCTGAAGGCGTCCGGGCTGCTGCGCGCGCAGTACGCGGCGGTGGGCGCGGCGTCCGGCGCCGCGTTCCCGAGCGCGCTCGGGGCGCTGGAGGCGGCGGCCGGCCGGGGCGTCGACGTGGGCGGGCTGCTGGAGCGGCAGCGCGGCCGGGCGGCCGACGCGGCGGCGTTCACGGACGCGTACCGGCGCTACTGCTGGAGCACCGACGGGCTCGACGGGGTGCGGCTCGCGCCGTTCCAGATCCTGGCCACCCGGGGGCGCTCGCTCGCCGCGCTGCCGCACGACGAGCAGCTCGCGCTCATCGACCGGGTCGTCGCGCACGACACGACCGGGCTGCTCCGGACGACACGGAGGCTGTACGTCGACACGGGGGACGAGGCGTCCGTGCGGGCCGGGGTCGACTGGTGGCTGGAGATGACCGGGCGGGGCGGCGAGGGCATGGTCGTCAAGCCGGTCGGGGCGCTGGTGCGGGACGCGAAGGGGCGGCTCGTGCAGCCGGGGGTGAAGTGCCGTGGGCGCGAGTACCTCCGGATCGTGTACGGGCCGGAGTACACGCGGCCGGAGAATCTGGTGAAGCTGCGGCAGCGGTTTCTCGGGCACAAGCGGTCGTTGGCGATCCGGGAGTACGGGTTGGGCCTGGAGGCCCTGGACCGGCTCGCGGACGGGGAGCCGTTGTGGCGGGTGCACGAGGCGGTGTTCGCGGTACTGGCCCTCGAGTCGGAGCCGGTCGACCCTCGGCTCTGACGTTCGGCCCGGCCACCCGTGGTGGCGGCCTCGGGGCTCCGCCCCGGACCCCGCGCCTCAAACGCCGGCGGGGCTGGAAAAGATCGGGGCTCTGCCCCGTACCCCGCGAGTCTCGTCCCAGAGC
>NZ_JBHWKQ010000072.1:0-7546 GCF_042730865.1 Streptomyces sp. NPDC059897
ACACCCCCGGCCCCCCCCCCCGGGGGTTTTTGCTGCGGGGGGGCCCGAACCCGGGGGCCCCCCCCCCGCCTCGTTCACGTAGAAGCAGCGGAGCGGGTCAGCGGGCGCGGCCGCCGCCGCCCTTGGGCATCTTCATGCCCTTCGGCATCGGACCCTTCGGCAGCGGCATGTTCGACATGAGGTCGCCCATCGCCTTCAGCCGGTCGTTGGTCGCGGTCACCTGGGGGCCGGTCAGCACGCGCGGCAGCTTCAGCATCGTCGTGCGGAGCTTCTTCAGCGGAACCGTTCCCTCGGGGCCCTGGCTCGTGCCCACCACGAAGTCGTGGACCGGGACGTCGGAGACGATGCGGGCCATCTTCTTCTTCTCGGCCGCGAGGAGCGACTTCACCCGGTTCGGGTTGCCCTCCGCGACGAGCACGATGCCGGCCTTGCCGACCGCGCGGTGCACCACGTCCTGGCTTCGGTTCATGGCGACCGCGGGGGTCGTCGTCCAGCCACGTCCGATGTTGTCGAGCACGGCCGCGGCCGCGCCGGGCTGCCCCTCCATCTGCCCGAAGGCCGCCTTCTCGGCCCGGCGCCCGAAGATGATCGCCATCGCGAGGAAAGCGAGCAGGAGGCCGAGAATTCCGAGGTAGATCGGGTGACCGATCAAGAAGCCGATCGCGAGGAGGACACCGAAGGTGACGATTCCCACACCCGCGAGTACGAGACCGATCTTGGTGTCGACCCTGCGGGTCATCTTGTAGGTCTGGGCGATCTGCTTGAGCCGCCCGGTGTTAGCAGCGTCCGCTGCAGTTTCCTTCCTCGCCATGTCTTGAAGTCTACGTGGCCGGGGGAGCGGGCAGAACCCGCACCTGCCCCCGGTTCGTCCCTGGTTCGATCAGCCCCGCAGGGCGGCGGCCTCCAGGACGCGCTGCGCCTCGACCCGGTCCTTGGCGCGGCGACGGTCCTCCAGGACGGAGGTCCAGGCATTGCGGCGGGCGGTGCGCTGGCCGCTGCTCATGAGCAGCGACTCCACGGCGCGCAGGGCGTCGGTGACGGTCGGGATGGCGGTGGCGCGGACGGGCGCGGCCTGCATGGTTGAGGTCCCCCCTCGAAGGGTGATCACGGCGTTGGCACGGGGTGTACGGGGCGTGATTCCAGAGTCACTGATTGGTGTTACCAGGGCGTGACCGGACGGTCAAACACCAATGAAGCCTTGACGCTCGCGCCGCAAACGCAGACGCGGCCCTGACGGTGCCCCCCAACTGCGGGGATCGTCAGGACCGCGCCTTACCGGCCACTACCGATCAGTAGCCTCTTGTGCGTGAATTCACACGGCCTGCGAGGCGGTGAACGAGCCGCGCTTCTCCTTGGCCATCTGGAACAGCCGGCCCGCGCGGTACGAGGAACGGACCAGCGGGCCCGACATGACGCCGGAGAAACCGATCTGCTCGGCCTCGTCCTTCAGCTCGACGAACTCCTGCGGCTTGACCCAGCGCTCCACGGGGTGGTGCCGCACGGAGGGGCGCAGGTACTGCGTGATGGTGACCAGCTCGCAGCCGGCCTCGTGCAGCTGCTTGAGCGCGTCGCTGATCTCCTCGCGGGTCTCGCCCATGCCGAGGATCAGGTTCGACTTGGTGACCAGGCCGAAGTCGCGGGCCTCGGTGATGACCTTCAGCGAACGCTCGTAGCGGAAGCCCGGACGGATCCGCTTGAAGATCCGCGGGACCGTCTCGACGTTGTGCGCGAAGACCTCGGGGCGGGAGGAGAAGACCTCGGCCAGCTGCTCCGGGTTCGCGTTGAAGTCGGGGGCCAGCAGCTCCACCTTGGTGCGGCCGTCCGCGCGGTTGGTGGTCTGGCGGTGGATCTGGCGGACCGTCTCCGCGTACAGCCAGGCGCCGCCGTCCTCCAGGTCGTCGCGGGCGACGCCGGTGATCGTGGCGTAGTTCAGGTCCATCGTGACGACGGACTCGCCGACGCGGCGCGGCTCGTCACGGTCGAGCGGCTCCGGCTTGCCGGTGTCGATCTGGCAGAAGTCGCAGCGCCGGGTGCACTGGTCGCCGCCGATGAGGAAGGTCGCCTCGCGGTCCTCCCAGCACTCGTAGATGTTGGGACAGCCCGCTTCCTGGCAGACCGTGTGCAGCCCTTCGCTCTTCACGAGGTTCTGCATCTTGGTGTATTCGGGACCCATTTTCGCCCGGGTCTTGATCCACTCGGGCTTGCGCTCGATGGGGGTCTGAGCGTTACGGACCTCCAGGCGCAGCATCTTGCGTCCGTCGGGTGCGACTGCGGACACGACCGGCTCCCTAAAGCTTTGATTCCTCGGCGTACATCAGGGTACGCCCGTGATGTTCGTGGCCCTCACGGGTGGCCAACCGGTGGCCTGTGGGGTGCATTCCCCGAATGGGCCAGGGCTTGTCCTAGACCGAGGCCTTCTCGACGGTGCGGGGCTGGAGGTCCGCGTTCCCCAGGACGTCCTGGAGATGCCTCTCCGCGATCGGCAGCACCTCGTCCATCGTGACCTCGCGGCCCAGCTCGTACGAGAGGGAGGTCACGCCCGCGTCGCGGATGCCGCACGGGATGATCTTGTCGAAGTTCGAGGTGTCCGGATTCACGTTCAGCGCGAAGCCGTGCATCGTGACGCCCTTGGCCACGCGGATGCCCATGGCGCAGATCTTGCGGTCCTCGTGCCGCTGGCCCGCGTTCGAGGGCGCGTACTCGGGGCCGACGAGGCGGTGGTCGAACTCCTCGTCCTCGCTGCTGAGCCGAGGGTTGAAGTCGAGGGACAGACCGCCCAGATTCGTACGCTGCTCAATGGGGTCGCCGAGCACCCATACCCCGGCCCGGCCCTCCACGCGCGCGGCCGTGATGCCGAACTCGGCGCAGACCGCGATCATCGCGTCCTCCAGACGGCGCAGGTGCGCGACCACGTCCACGGGGCGCGGGAGCTTCTGGATCGGGTAACCGACGAGCTGGCCGGGGCCGTGCCAGGTGATCTTGCCGCCGCGGTCCACGTCGATGACCGGGGTGCCGTCCAGCGGGCGTTCCTCGGGGGCGGTGCGGCGGCCGGCCGTGTAGACGGGCGGGTGCTCCAGGAGCAGACAGGTGTCGGGCACCTCGTCGGTGAAGCGAGCGGCGTGCACACGGCGCTGCTCGTCCCAGGCCACCTGGTAATCGACCATGTCCGCACCGAACCCCATGCGGACGAACCGGAACTCACTCACGGCAAGTGCCTCCCTAAGAACCTTCACCGTGCATATAACGCGCCCGGAGCAACTGTACGGCTCCAGGGTGACGGCCCCGCCGTCCACCCCTCGCGCGGTTTGTCACACGATCGGATGAAGGAGGGGTTTGGCTCGGCTGATTGGGGGACGCCGTGTGCGCTCCGTGATAATTTCGGCGCCGTCCGTGAGCGGGAGCCGGTCACGGAGCACGCCGTTCCATAAGGGAGCAGCGACTCAAAGGGGGGCACTCCATGGCCCCCCTTTATCGCTTCCAAGGGCCCGGAAGGCAATCGCACAGCATGACGGAACGACCTCCGCAGCGCACCCCGAACCGCCAGCTCGCCGCGCTCATCGCGGAGGCAGGTTTCTCCAACGCGGGCCTCGCGCGCCGCGTGGACCAGCTCGGGCTCGAACACGGGCTTGACCTGCGGTACGACAAGACATCCGTGACCCGGTGGCTGCGCGGGCAGCAGCCCAGAGGGACGACACCCGCGCTGATCGCCGAGGTGTTCACACGCCGCCTAGGCCGCCGCCTCTCCGCGCAGGACCTCGGGCTCGACGCCTGTGCGCCCGTGTACGCGGGCCTGGAGTTCGCGGGCTCGCCCGAGGAGGCCGTCGACATCGTCAGCGGTCTGTGGCGCAAGGACTCCGGCAGCCACGCCGAGCTCCGCAAGATCGCGTTCACCCCGGCCGGGCTCGTCGTGCCCAGCCGCGACTGGCTGATCGGGCGGGCCGACGACCGGGTCGCCCACGGCGAGCAGCTGCCAAGGGTGCCGGTGCAGGGGCGGCCCGTCGCCGTGCCGGGCGCGGCGGGCGGCGCCGTGCCGCGCCAGCGCGGGCAGACCGAGCGCGGGCCCGGACACCGGGTGACCAGCGGGGACATCGCGGCGCTGCGCTCGGTGGGCGAACTGTTCCGCGCGCTCGACCACGCGTACGGGGGCGGGCACGCGCGGCAGGCCCTCGTGCGGTACCTGGAGCACGAGGCAGAACCCATGCTGCGCGGGGCGTACGGAGAGCAGCACGGGCGGCGCCTCTTCAGCGCGGTCGCCGACCTGACCCGGCTCGCGGGCTGGACCTCGTACGACATCGCGGCGCACGGTCTCGCGCAGCGGTACTTCGTGCAGGCGCTGCGGCTGTCGCAGGCCGCGGGGGACCGGATGTACGGCTCGTACGTGCTGGTCACCATGAGCCGGCAGGCCGTCTACCTCGGGCACGGCCGGGAGGCGGTGCAGCTCGCGCGGGTCGCGCAGCAGGGGGTCGGGGCCTCGGCGCCGCCCGTGGTGCAGGCGCTGCTGCACGCCGTGGAGGCGCGGGGGCACGGGGTGCTCGGCGAGGTGCGGGCGTGCACGGCGTCGCTGGTGCGGGCCGAGCGGGCGCTCGGGGCGGTGCGGCCCGGGGACGAGGTGCCGCCGTGGGCGCGGTTCTTCGACGAGGCGCAGTTGGCGGACGAGTTCGGGCACTGCCACCGGGACCTCCAGCAGTACCGGGCCGCGGCGCAGCACGCCGAGCGGTCGCTGCAGCTTCGGTCGCCGGGGTTCGCGCGCAGCCGGCTGTTCTGCCGGGTGGTGCTGGCATCGGCGCGGCTCGGGCTCGGGGAGCTGGACTCGGCGTGTGCGCTGGGGGCGGAGGCGGCGTCGGCGGCGGCGGACATGAGGTCGGTGCGGGCGCACGAGTATGTGCGGGAGTTCGAGCGTCGGCTTGAGCCGTATCGCGATGCGGGGCCCGTCCGGGGGTACCGGGAGAGGGTTGCGGCGTTGGGGTGAGGGGGGGCGGGGGGCGCCGGGGGCGGGGCCTGTCGTTGTCGACGCGCGGCGGCGGGGGTTCGGGGGTTTGCCGGGGGCGGCGCCTGTTCGGAACGTGTGCGCGGCGTCGTCCCTCCTCCGGCTGCGCCGGTCCTCGCTCAACTCCCGTCCAGGGGCCCCTGGGGTGTGAGGGTGCCGGGGTCGGCGCCTGCGGTGCTGATGCGCGGGGTTGCCCCTTTTCCGGCTGCGCCGGGCTTGGCTCATCTCCCACCCGCCCGCCCCCTTCGGGGGCTTCGGCCCCGGGCCGGGTGGGGGTTTGTTTCGCGGTGTCGCGGGGGCGGGGCCTTGTGGTGACCGCGTACGCGGGCGGTCCCTATTTCCGGCTGCGCCGGGCGTTGCTCATCTCCCGCCCGCCCGCCCCCTCCGGGGGCTTCGGTCCCGCGGGGTGGGGTGGTTGTTGCGCGGTGTGGGGGTGGGGGTGTGGTGCGGGGCTGGTGCCTGTGGTGACGGATGCACCGTGCCGGTTCCAGGTCTTCGTCGGGGCGGCGGCTGCGTGGCCCCCGGGGTTCCGGGGCTTGGTCGGGGTTGGTGCCCGCGGTGCCGGTGCGTGGGGCCGTCCCTGTTCCGGCTGCGCCGGGCCTGGCCCATCTCCCACCCGCCCGCCCCCTCCGGGGGCTTCGGCCCCGCGGGGTGGCATGCCTGCTGCGCGGCGTCGGGGCGGGGAGCGCCGGGGGTGGTGCCGACGGTGACGGGTGGGCTGGAGCGGGCTGCCCCGGCCACGGTGGGTGGTGGATTGCCCCGGCGGTGGCTGGGGGTGACCCACGGGGCGTTGCCCCAAGTGCTCGAACCGGCGCGGGTCGTGGGGCTGGCCAGCCTGATCGCCTCCCCAATGCGGGAGCGCGCGGTGAGGCTGAGGGTGGGCCCAGGGCTCGACCTGGGCGGGACACAAAGCCGGGTTCCCCCGGAGGGGTGGCGCGCCCGCCCCCGGAGTTGGGCCACGGAGGCGGGCGCGGATCGGGGGTCAGGCGGCGTTGGTGAGTGGGGGTGTCGTGGGGGCGGGGATGCCGAGGTCTGTGAGGAGCGCGTGGGTCGCACGGCGGGCCGAGTGGAGGGCGCCCTGTACCGTGCTGGCGTCCCGGTGGTCCCCGCACACGTACAGGCCGTCGAGGAGGCGGACCGGGCGGTTCGGGTCGTGCGGGGGCGGCATCGCCGGCACGGCGTGGGGGTCGTGGTGCACGGCCAGGGTTTCCCAGTCAGTGGTCGACGTGCCGTAGAGGGCGCCGAGTTGGGCGCGCAGTTCGCGGTCCGTGGGGGGTGGGCCGAGGACCGTGGAGGAGACGAGGGCGCGGCCCGCCGGGGCCCTCGTCGGGTCCACCTGGCTGATCACCGAGGTGTGCGCGACGGGGCCGAGCCGGTCCGCGTCGAGCAGCAGCGCGGGTTCGGCGAGTGGCGGTTCGGGCATGGCGTGGTGCACGACCGTGACCTCGTGGAAGGCGGGGACGCGCAGGCCGGGGAGGAGTTCGGCGGCGTCGTGCGCGCCGGTTGCCAACACCACCGCCCGGCAGGGGAGTTGGCCGAGTTCGGTGGTCGTGACCGAGGTCGTGGCGACCGCCGTGGCCCGTACGCCGGTGTGCACCGTGCCGGGCGGCAGGTCCGCCGCGAGCAGCTCGGGCAGCGCGTCGGCGCCGCCCTCCGGCACGGCGAGCCGGCCCGCCGCGTACGCCTGCAGGGCCAGGTCGGCACACCGGCTGGAGGTGCCGAGGTCCGGGTCGCAGAGCAGGGCCGAGAGCAGGGGGCGTACGAAGCCGTGGAGGGTGGCAGGTGGTAGGCCGCGGGTCAGGAGGGCCTGGGCGGCGGGGAGTTCGGGGCGGGCGAGGAGCTGGGAGGGGTTCGTCGCCGCGAGGCGGGACAGGGTCGCGTTCAGGCGTGCGTGGTCGAGCGGGCTGCCGAGGGTGGGGCGCGTTCCGCGCGGACTGCGGGGGGCGCTCGCCAAGGCGCGTGCCGCGCTGAGTGCGCCCCTTGTGCGCCGGGGGTCGGTGGGTTCGCCCGCGCGGCGGCGCAGTCCCTCGCTGTGCACGAGCGCGCCGGGGGAGAAGCGGCGCAGCGCGAGGCGGGCGAGGGCGGGGTCGCGGCGCAGTTCCGGGTACGCGGTGCACAGCGGCCGGCCGGTCCGGTCGAGGCGGAAGCCGTCGACCTTCTCGGTGGACATGCGGCCACCGATGCCGGTGGCGGCCTCCAGGACCAGCGGGCGCAGGCCCGCCCTGGTCAGGTGCCGGGCCGCCGCGAGTCCCGCGACCCCGGCGCCCACGACGACGATGGCTCCCGAACTTTCCTCTGCGCGATCGAGCACGGCGTGCCTCCGGCGGGTCGGGTGGCTGGCGTCCGGGGGCTCATGCCCTCAACGCGCCCTCGGGATACCTGAGTTCGGGGCCCAGGGAACTCGAGGGTAGGTGCGGCGCGGGCGCCGGGCAGTCGCGCGTGGGGGCGGCACGGGGGCACGGCGGTCGCACGGCCCCGCGCCGCCACCCGGGACGCGTCGCGACGGTGTGCGTGGCGGCCCCGTCGTCGGTGCCCTCGCGGCCCCTGTCTCCTCGCTCG
>NZ_JBHWKQ010000072.1:7645-25043 GCF_042730865.1 Streptomyces sp. NPDC059897
GTCGGTTGCCCGTCCCTGCGTCTCCGCCCGGGGTGCGTCCCGGGTGTGTGTGCGGCGCCCTCGCCGCCGGTGCCCTCGCGGCCCCTGTCTCCTCGCTCGTCGGTTGCCCGTCCCTGCGTCTCCGCCCGGGGTGCGTCCCGGGTGTGTGTGCGGCGCCCTCGCCGCCGGTGCCCTCGCGGCCCCTGTCTCCTCGCCCGTCGGTTGCCCGGCCCCGCGCCGCCACCCGGAACCCGTCGAGGGCGTGCGCGACGACCCCGCGGTCAGCGCCCTGCGGCCCCTGCCTACTCGACCGTCAGCCGTCCGTCAGCCGTCCGTCAGCCGTCCGTCAGCCGTCCGTCAGCCGTCCGTCAGCCGTCCGTCAGTCGTCCGTCAGCCGCCCGTCCCCGGCGCCAGCCGGCGCATGCCCCGGATCGCCAGGGAGGCGGGGGAGCCAGGGCCGGAGGTGTCGGCGTCCGTCGTGGACCAGAGTTCCAGGGCCACCCGGATCGCGTCGGTCGCCGCGGCGGCCGTCAGGCGTGTCTCCAGGGGGTCGGCGCCGGGGCCCGCGAGGTCGGTCACGACCGCGAGCAGCTTCTCCTCCGACTCCTGGTTGACCCGGTACCAGACGGCGCGCAGCGCCGGGTCGTCCTGGGCCGCGCGCAACAGGGTCCGGGTGCCCTCCAGCGCCTCCTCCGCCGCCGCGTCCGGGGGCGAGAGCGTCGCCGCCGCGGCCGATTCGAGGGCCTGCTGCAGCGGGGTGCCCGGCACCGTCGCGGCCAGCTGCTCGCGCCAGCGGTCGCCGCCCGACGCGAGCAGCGGGCCCACGGCGTCCTGCTTGTTGCGGAAGTAGCGGTAGAAGGTGCGCAGCGCGACCCCGGCGCCGCGCGCGATCTCCTCGGCCGTGGTGGCGTCGGGTCCCTTCTCGGTGAACAGCTCCATCGCCGCGCGGGCGATGTCGAGCTGGGTCGCCGCCTTGCGGCGGTCGGTCAGCGAGGGCTGCGCAGGCGGCGAAGCGGGTGTCGTGGGCTCGTTCACCCGACGAAGCGTAGCCGCACCGGGAATGAAATGGCACGAAACGCCGTTATGGCAAAACGTGCCACCGAAGCGTACGGTGAGCAGCGTGCGAGGACGCACACAGGAACGTAAGGAGTCGTCATGAACCGCCTGAATCGCTACGAAGGACGCCGTGCACTGGTCACCGGTGGCGGGTCCGGCATCGGCCAGGCCACCGTGCTGCGCATGCTGGCGGAGGGCGGCCGGGTCGTCGCCGCCGACGTCAGTGACGCGGGCCTCCAGGACACCGTGAGCAAGGCGGGTGCCGACGCCGAGCGGCTCACCACCGTCGTCGTGAACATCGCCGACGAGGCGTCCGTGCGGGAGGCCGTCGCCACCGCCGTACAGGCGCTCGGCGGGCTCGACGTACTGGTCAACGCCGCCGGCATCCTGCGCTCCTCGCACACCGAGAAGACGACGCTCGCCGAGTTCAACCAGGTGCTCGCGGTCAACCTCACCGGCACCTTCCTGATGATCCGTGAGTCCATACCGACGCTGCTGCGGGGCGAGGCCCCCGCCGTCGTCAACTTCAGTTCCACGTCCGCGATGTTCGCCCACCCGTACATGGCGGCGTACGCGGCGAGCAAGGGCGGCATCCAGTCCATGACGCACGCGCTGGCCGCCGAGTACAGCAAGCAGGGCGTCCGGTTCACCGCCGTGCAGCCCGGCTCCATCGCGTCCGGCATGACCGACGGCTCTGGGGAGAGCAAGCAGAGTCAGGGTCCCGGCCTGCCCGAGGACACCGACTGGAGCCTGTTCGCGAAGCTGTCGCCCGGCCTTGGTGACGGGTTCGCCGGGCCCGAGGCCGTGGCCGGCGTCGTCGCGATGCTGGCCTCCGAGGACGGCAAGTTCATCACCGGTACGGAGATCCGTATCGACGGCGGCACCCACTACTGAGCCGCCGGGACCACCCTGAAGCGGTGCCGGTATGCCGTCGGTGTCGTGTCGAGCCGGCGGCGAAAGGCCCGCACCAAGGTGTCCGTCGTGCCGAAACCGCAGGTGGCGGCGATCCGGTCCAGCGTGTCGTCGGAGGATTCGAGGCGCTGGCGGGCCCGTTCGACACGCGCCGACTCGACGTACGCGCTCGGTGTCGTGCCCAGTTCGGACTTGAAGATCCGGGTGAGCTGGCGCTCGCTTACATGGGCGTGCGCCGCGAGGTCCGCGACGGTGAGCGGCTCGCCGAGATTCCGGGTGATGTGCTGGCGCAGGTCCTCCACGCGCCGGGTCGTGGAGGCCTGCGCCAGCGGCACGCTGAACTGGCTCTGGCCGCTCGGCCGCTTCAGGTACATCACCAGCTGCCGCGCCACCCGCAGCGCCGTCGGCTCGCCGAGGTCGTCCGCGACCAGGGCGAGCGACAGGTCGAGGCAGGAGCTGATCCCGGCGCCCGTCCAGATGTCTCCCTCGCGGATGAAGATCGGGTCGGGGTCGACGTCGATCTCCGGGTGCTCGTCCGCCAGTTGGCGCGCGGTCGACCAGTGCGTGGTGGCGCGCCGCCCGTCGAGCAGCCCGGCCGCCGCGAGCAGATGCGCCCCGACGCAGACCGACGCGACACGGCGGGCCCGCCCGGCGAGCGTCCGCACCCGGTCGACGACGGCGGGTTCCGCGAGGGCCCGTACCCCGCGCTCCGCGTCGGCCTCGACCGAGCCCGGCACCAGGAGGGTGTCGATGGCCAGGCGGGCCGCGTCGTCGAAGGTGACGTCGGGCAGGACGCGTACGCCCGCGGACGTCGTGACGGGGTCCAGGGTCTCGGCGGCGAGCAGGACTCGGTAACCGGTGTCGCCCTCGCGTCTCACCAGCGCGAACACCTCGGGCGGGCCCGTGACGTCGAGCGTGTCGACCCCGTCGAAGAGGACGATGACGACGAGCCGTTCGGTCTCGCTCACAGGGGCCCCTCTCACCACTCTCGCGACGGCGTGTCCGAATCTGCATGTTAGCCGTCATTGCCGACACGGCCGCCGCGCTCGTAGCGTTCCAGGCATGCCAACAACGACTCTGCGCACCCTCAACGGCCTCGACGAGACGCCCGCCTCGCTCTCCGGCGCGACGCTGATCCTGGTCGACTACCAGAACACGTACACCCGCGGCGTGATGGAGCTGGCGGGCTGGCGGAGCGCCCTCGACAACGCCGCCGAACTCCTCGCCCGCGCCCGCGCGGCGGGCTCGACCGTCGTCCACGTGCAGCACGGCGGCGGCGAGGGCTCCGCGTACGACGTCCGCGCCGAGATCGGGGCGATCCACCCCGACGTCGCGCCGGTCGAGGGCGAGGCCGTCGTGGTCAAGCCCGCCCCGGACTCCTTCGTCGGCACCGACCTCGGCAAGATCGTCGACGCCGCGGGCCACCAGGACGTCATCGTGATCGGGTTCATGTCGCACATGTGCGTGCAGTTCACGGCGCAGGGCGCGTTCCTGCGCGGCAACCGGCCCACCGTGGTCGCCGACGCCTGCGCCACGCGGCCCCTGACCTCGGTCGGCGGCGTCGAGCTGCCCGCCGAGCAGGTGCACCTCGGGGCGATGGCGACGATCACCGACCTGTACGGGGTCGTCGTGCCGACCGGCGCCGCCCTCTCCTGACCCCTAGGACTGGACGAGCCGACCCGTGTCCACCGGCGTCGTGGCGGAAGCCGCGCGCCGCGCGTCGGAGGACACCTCGTCCGCCGTCAGGACGTAACCCGTCCCGTCGTCCGTCGTGGAGCGGGCGAACACCACTCCGTACACCTCGCCGTCCGTGTCGAGGAGCGGGCCGCCGGAGTTGCCGGGCAGGACCGTGGAGCGGATCGAGTAGATGTCGCGCGTGACGTTCCCGGAGCCGTAGATGTCCTGGCCCGCCGCCTTGATCGTGTCGTCCACGGTGGCGGCCTGGACGTCGAGCCCGCCGTTCTGCGGGTAGCCCGCGACCACGGCGGCGTCGCCGCGCCCGGCCGAGTCGTCGAAGCGCAGCGACGGCGCGTCGAGCCCGGGGACGTACAGGACCGCCACGTCCTTGTCGGGGTCGAAGAGGACGACCTTCGCCTCGTGCGCCTCGCCGGTGCCGCCCACCCGCACCGTCGGGTCGTCGATGCCCGCGACCACATGCGCGTTCGTCATGACGTGCTCGGAGCTGTACACGAAACCGCTGCCCTCGCGGCCCTGGGTGCCGGACGCGCCCTCCACCTTGACGCTGCTGCGCTGCGCCGCCGCGGTCGCCTTCGCCGTCACGCTGTCCCCCGACGGCTTGGCCACCTTGGCGGGCGGTTCGCTCGCGAACGGGTCGAAGACCTGCGGGAAGCCCGCGGAGGTGAGCGCCCCCGTGGCCTGCGAGAACCAGGACGGGGTCGTCGACGGCATGGTGTGCTGCACCGCGCCGAGCACCGAGGAGTTACGGATCGCCTGGTTGAGGACCGTGGAGGAGGAGGCGACGAGGACGCTGCCCGCCACCCACGCCACCACCAGGGCGGCCACCGCGGTCGCCGCGCCGCCGCCCACCCCGTCTGCCACGCGCAGCGGCCCCGGCGCGTGCGACATGCCGCCGCGCACCCGCGCAGCGAGCAGCCCGGCGAGCCCGTGCCCCGCGACCGCAGGTACGAGCACCGTGAGCACGGCGACGACCGTGGCCGACGTGGTGCCCGGCGTGACCGTCTCCATCAGGTACGGCAGCAGCCATACGCCGACGGCCGCGCCGCCCACGAACCCGGCCAGCGAGACACAGCCCGCGAGCAGTCCGCGCCGGTAGCCCGACACGGCGTAGGCGAGGGCCACCACGAGCAGCAGCACGTCGAGTAGGTGGAGGTCCATACCGGTAAGAAACGCCCAGCCGCCCCCGATGGTTCCGCCACCTGGCCCACTGTGGCTGACCGCACAGGGCGTGTCGGGCCCAGGGTGGGAGGCGTGCATGTCGTACGGAGAAGGTTGCGCTGGCTGCCCGGAGCCCTGGCCATCGGGCTGCTACTGCTGTGTGCCGCGACGGTCGACCGGCCCGGGCCCGGGCGCTTCGCGGCCACCGCCCGCGGCGAGCTGCCGGCCTCCGCGGTGCCGGCGGAACGGATCGCGACCGTGGGCGGCCGGGCAGCGGCGGCGCGCCCCAGGATCGTGCCGCGCGCCCGGTGGCTCGCGGGCTCGGAGACGTACCACCGCGACCCGGTCCGCTACGGCGACCGTGTCCGGGCCGTCTTCCTGCACCACACCGACTCGCCGAACGACTACGACTGCGCGGACGTGCCGCGCATCATCCGCTACCTGTACGCGGGCCAGGCGGGCGGCGGCGCCTCGGGCGGCAAGGAGTGGGACGACATCGGCTACAACTTCCTCGTCGACCGCTGCGGGAACGTCTACGAGGGGCGCGCGGGCGGCGTCGCCCGGCCCGTCGTCGGCGCCCACACGCAGGGCTTCAACCGGAACACGGCGGGGATCGCCGCGATCGGCACGTTCACCGAGGGCACTCCGGTGCCGAAGGCGATGACCGACGCGATCGCCGCCGTCTCCGCCTGGAAGCTGGGCCTGTCCGGGATCGACCCGCGCTCCCGGGTGCGCCTGGTGTCCAGCAACGACCTGGCCCGCTACCGGACGGGCACGGCCCACAAGTTCTCCGTGATCTCGGGCCACCGCGACGGCTACGAGACGTTCTGCCCCGGCCTCGCCCTGATGGGGAAGCTGCCCGAGATCAGGGAGAGGGCCGCGGCCCTCCAGAACCGCCGGTAGCGCGCATCCCTACGCGGGCTTGAGCGTGCCGCCGCCCTCCAGCTGGTACTTCTTCCCGTGCAGGTCCGGGCTCGACGCCTTGTCGTACGTCACCGTGCGGCCGTTGCCCACGATCACGTCGGAGACCTTCGCCCCGTCGGCCAGCGTGATGCTCTTGAGCCGCGAGTCCCCGGACACCGACCACTGGGCCTTCGGGCCGAGCGTCAGCGACGCCGCGCCCACGATCTTGCCGTCCAGGTCGGTGGAGCCCTTCAGGTCGAGGGTGGCGGAGGAGCCCTTCTCCACGGCCACGCTGCCCTTCAGCTTCTCGCCGTTCGCGGTGAACGCCGCCGTCCCCCCGCCTGTGACCCGCAGCAGCTTGCCGTCCTTCGTCTGCACGTCGGCGTCGCCGCCCAACTCGATGTCGGCGTCGGCCTGCCGGACCGAGAAGATGTCACCGTCGGAGGCCTGCACCGCCCCGCCGGTCATCCGGAACGAGGTCTCGCCGTCGCCGCGGAGCACGACACCGCCCGCCGCCGCGGACGCCCGGACGTCCTTCAGGGACAGCGAACCCCCGGCCTCCACGGTGAACGCCTCCGAGTTGGCCAGGTCGAACAGTGTCTGCGCCAGGGACACGTCGCCCGCCGTCTGCACGCCGGGGGAGCCGCAGCCCGCCGAGGTCATGGTGCCGCCGGACACCGTGACCTTCCCGCCACCGGGCCCCACGGCGATCGGGGCCGCCTGCGCGGCCGCCGTGTCGATCTCCACGTACGTCAGGTCCAGCTCGCCGCCGTGCGAGGCCGCCACACCGTGCGAGGAGGCGCCGTGGGTACGGATGCCGGTCGAGCTGAGCGTGGCCTTCGAGCCCTCGCCCGAGGCGAAGACACCGATCGCGCCCTTGTTCCGGGTGGACATCCGGCCGCCGGACATCGTGAGCGTGCCGCCGTCGCGGGCCAGCGCCGCCGCGTTGAGGCCGTGCCCGTCGGACGCGGTGACGGACGAGGTACCGCCGTGCTTGATGAATTTCCCGTCGCGCGTCCTCAGCTTCCCCGAACCGGTCACGAGCAGCGCGGACTCGTCCGTCTTCGTCGTCTTGAACTCCTTCTGGGCCTTCGCCTTCACGGTCTTGTCGTCGACCGTGTACGCGGACGTCGCGCGGGGCTTCGCGTCCGGGCCGTGGTCGTCGGCGGACCGGTCCGTCGCACAGCGGGCACCGCTCGCCGTCGCGGCGGGCGAGGCCGTGGGCGGCGGATTGGTCGCCCCGTCGTCGTCGGAACAGGCGGACAACGAGGTGACGGCGAGCGGCAGCAGCAGTACGGAGGCGGTGGCCGCGGCTCGGCGGTGTCCCTTGCGGCGCGGGAGTCCCGGGTTCTTCATGCGCCTACGTTCACACCTCACGCCTCGCGAGGCACGTCCGGGGTCCGCGTGGCGTCAGGAGCGGCCACGAGAGGAGCGAAGACGAGCAGCGTCAGATCGTCCCTGACCGCCCCCGCGAACCGGATGACGTCCCGCCACACCGCGTCGGTGAGCCCCGCCGGATCCTCGCCCGCGAACTGCGGCAGCCGCTCGGCCAGCGGATAGAAATCCCCGTCCCGGTTCCGCGCCTCCGTCACCCCGTCCGTCGGCGCGATCAGCCGGTCACCGGGCCGCAGCTCGACCGTGAGCCGCTCCGGTGGCGCGAGCTCCGCGAGACCGAGGCCGAGCGGCGCGCCCGACGGCACCTCCAGCTCGGTCACCCGCCCCTCCCGCAACAGCAGCGGGTGCGGGTGGCCGCAACTGATGAGGCGTACGACGGGCGCCTCGCCGGGGGAGGCGTCGGGGAATTCGAGCAGCACCGCCGTCGCGAACAGCTCCGCGTGCTCGTCCTCCGACGTGTCCACCACGAGCCGCCGGTCGAGCCGCGCCGCCACGCCCTCCAGGTCCGGCTGGTCGAGCACCGCCTCCCGGAAGGCGCCGAGCAGCCCCGCGACCGTGCCCACCGCCGACAGACCGTGCCCCTGTACGTCGCCGACGACGGCCCGTACGCCCGTCGGGCCCTTGCGCACGTCGAAGAGGTCGCCGCCGACCAGGGCGCCGCGGTGCGCGGCCCGGTACAGGCCCGCGCAGCGCACGGCGCCGACCCGCTCGGGCAGCGGCGGAAGCACCGCGAACTGGGCGGCCTCGGCGACCGTGCGCACCGTGACCAGCTGCTCGTCCCTGCGCCTGCGCACCAGGGCGATCGCCGTGCTGAGCACCGCGACGAGACCCACCGTCAGCACGTCGCTGTCGCCGGGGCGCCCGAATCCTGTGCGGGGCAGTTCGAGGAGCAGGAGGACGAAGCCGCCGTACAGGGCCGTGGCCACGGGACCGTACGACAGCGCGGCGAGCGGCGGGATGGCCGCGAGCGGGAACGCCAGCTCGAACCGGTATCCCGTGGGGGCCTGCAGCGCGTACAGGATCACGAGCAGCCCGATCGGCAGCCACCGCACCCAGCGCGGCGGCGGCGCACCGCGCAGCCAGGCGCGCTCCGCCTCGTCCCTGCGGCGCGCCACGGGCCAGCTCATGGGGGCTACGGCTCCCTTCGCGCCGGGGGTGTCATCTCACCCTGCAACGAGTCGCCGCCCGTCGCACGCCGTGACCGCGCCGCGACAGGGTCTAGAGGGGCTGTCCCATCAGCACGTCGTCCACGTACGCCCCGTCGAGCTGGATCTCCTCAGGCAGCACGCCCTCGACGACGAAGCCCTCCGCCTCGTACAGCTTCCGCGCCGGGGTGTTGTGGCCGAGGACGCGCAGCGTGATCCGGCGCGCGCCCTGCCGCCGCGCCAGCTCGATCGCGCCCCGCACCAGGGCCTGGCCGACACCACGCCTGCGGGCCGCTTCGGCGACCGTGAGGCCCAGGATCTGCCGCACGTGCGCGGTGGACTCCAGGGGCGTGGGGAGACCGAGCCGGACATAGCCCACGGCCCGGCCGTCGAGCTCGGCGACGAGGTGGTCGCGCGGGCCGAAGCGCTCGTTGAAGAACGGCGACGGCTCCGGGGGAAGCGGCTGCACCGCGTGCAGATACGACCAGGTGTCCCGGTCGAGGCGGTCGAGCGCCGCCGCGTCCTCGGGGACGGCGAAACGTATGTGGGCCGCGGAACCCTCAGGGGCTGACATGCGGACGACTGTACGGCGGGCAGGATGGGCCCATGACACGTTTTGCGGTGGCGGGCGCCTCAGGACTCATCGGATCGGCCCTGGTCCGGTCCCTGACGGACGACGGGCACGACGTATGCCGCCTGGTGCGGCGCGCCCCACGGGCGCCGGACGAGGCCCGCTGGGATCCCAAGGAGGGGTACGTCGACACGTCGCGGCTCGCCGGCTGCGAGGGGATCGTCAACCTCGCGGGGGCCGGGGTCGGCGACCACCGGTGGACGGCCGCGTACAAGCGGGAGATCCGTGACAGCCGGGTGCTTGGCACGCAGACGCTCGCGCGGGCGGCGGCCGGGCTCGACACGCCGCCCCGTGTCTTCCTCAACGGCAGTGCGGTCGGCTACTACGGCGACACGGGCACCCGCACCGTCGACGAGACCGCTCAGGCCGGGGACGGGTTCCTGCCGTCGGTGTGCGTCGAGTGGGAGGCCGCGGCGGCGCCCGCGCACCAGGCGGGGATCCGCACGGTGTTCGCGCGGACGGGGCTCGTCGTGGCCCGCGGCGGGGGTGCGTGGGGCAAGCTGTTCCCGCTGTTCAAGGCGGGGCTCGGCGGGCGGATGGGGGACGGGCGGCAGTACTGGTCGTTCATCGCGCTCGCCGATCATGTGGCGGCGCTGCGGCACCTCCTGGACACGGACGACCTGGCCGGTCCCGTGAACCTGACGGCGCCGCAGCCCGCGACGAACCGGGAGGTGACGGAGGCGATGGGGCGGGTGCTGCGGCGGCCCGCGGTGCTGCCGGTGCCGTCCCTCGCCCTGCGTGCGGTGCTGGGGGAGATGGCGGGGGACGTTCTCGGGTCGACGCGGGCGGTGCCCACGCGGTTGCTGGAGTCCGGCTTCGAGTTCGCCCACCCGGGGGTGGACCAGGCGATCCGGGCGGCGTGAGGCCACACGGCCCTACGCCACGGGGCTCCGCCCCGGCCCCCGCGCCTCAATCGCCGGCGGGGCTTGATAGTGCCGACTGAGCCTTGGGCAATCTGCCGCCTTGGGCGGCAGGGTGGGCAAGGCGGCCCCCGGTGCCGCGCATCGATCACGACAGGGCCCGGCGGCGGTGCCGCAATTACCCGAACCGCGCCGTCAGCCGGGGGTACGTCCGGCCCATCACCCCGTCGTCCTCGAAGTCCAGAGGCGTGCCCTCCGGTTCCGGGGGCGCGGGGGCGAGGCCCAGGTCCGGGGCGACCACCCCGGTCAGCTGTTCGTACGCCTCGTCCGCCGCGTAGCCGATCTCCTCGCCGTCCCCGTCCGCCTCGTCGTCGAACTCGTCGAGGAGTTCGGCCAGCGAGTCGGGGTCGTGCAGCGCGCCCTCGAAGACCTCCCGGCCCTGGCCGATCAGCCAGCACCGGAAGTAGTCGAAGGCGTCGTCGCTCGCCCCGTCGAGCAGCACCCACGCCGCGCCCCAAAGGTCCCACCGGTACGCCCGGTTGTACCGGGACTCGAAGTGCCGGGCGAAGTCGAGCACGAAGTCCGGATCGGAGCGCAGCAAACGCTCGACGAGCAGCTCGGCGTGGTCCTCGGGGTCGCCGCCCGCGGCCTCACGCGTACTGTCCACGATCTCCCAGAACTCGGTCTCGTCCATCACGGGACCAGCATCGGCCCTGTACCGATGGGGCGCACGCCGAGCGCCCGAGCTGCTCCACTTCGTTATGCATGCACATGCCGAGGGCACGACCCGTCAGCCGTACCACCCCCGCATCCGCCGCGCGGCCAGCGCGAACCGCTCCCGCAGCGCCTCGGGGGCCACCACCTCCGCCTCCGGGCCGAGCGCCATGAGCTGGGTGTACGCCACGTCCTGCGACTCGACCGGCAGCGTCACCGTCGTCCGCCCCTCCGCGTCCACCGACCC
This sequence comes from Streptomyces sp. NPDC059897, assembly GCF_042730865.1. Classification (NCBI taxonomy): domain Bacteria; kingdom Bacillati; phylum Actinomycetota; class Actinomycetes; order Kitasatosporales; family Streptomycetaceae; genus Streptomyces; species Streptomyces sp. NPDC059897. The sequence continues at coordinate 18,344 of NZ_JBHWKQ010000072.1, forward strand.
CGCCGACTCCAGGGCCTCGCGCGCGGACGCCTGATCCGTCGCGTACGGCAGTTGACGGACGCCCGCGGGGGTGAGCCGCACGACGACCTCCGCCCGCAGCAGTGCCCGCGCGAACTGCGCCGCCCGCTCCTCCCAGAACGCCGGCAGGTCGAACGCGTCGTCCCCCTCGGCCCGCCCGAACCGCTCCTCGCCCGGCGTCACCGCCGTGAACCGGTCGACCCGGTACACCCGGAACGTGCCCGCCCCGCGCACCGCCGCCGCCAGATACCAGACGCCCGCCTTGAGCACGAGCCCGTACGGCTCCAACTCCCGCTCCACATCGGTGTCCTGGCGGCGGTACGCCACCCGGACCACCCGGTCCTCCCACACCGCCTCCGCGATCGCGGGCAGCAGCGCGGGCGTCTCCTGCTCCTTGAACCAGCCCGGAGCGTCCAGGTGGAACCGCTGCGCCGCCGTCCGCGGCGCGTCCCGCAGGGAGGGCAGCAGCGCCGCCGACACCTTCAGATGCGCCGCCGACGCCGCGTCCTCCAGGCCCATCTCCCGCAGCGCCCCCGGCACCCCCGAGAGGAACAGCGCCTCCGCCTCGCCGCGCGCGAGCCCCGTGAGCCGCGTGCGGTACCCGCCGATCAGCCGGTACCCGCCGGCCCGCCCCCGGTCCGCGTACACCGGAACCCCGGCCTCCGACAGGGCCTGCGCGTCCCGCGTCACCGTCCGCTCGGACACCTCCAGCTCGCGCGCCAGCTCGGCCGCGGTCATGGACGGCCGGGACTGGAGCAACAGCACCATCTTGATCAGGCGGGCAGCACGCATACCGACATCATGAACCGCCCCACTGACAACCGACCCGGCTCAGACGGCGCGGTGGGTCACGCCGCGAAGCGCATCACCGAGAACGCGGCGCCCTGCGGATCCGCGAGCATCGCGAACCGGCCCGGCGGGATCGTCGTGGGCGCCACCAGGACCTGCCCGCTCAGCTCCGTGCAGCGCTCCGCCACCGCGTCCGGATCGTCCACGGCCACGTACAGATTCCAGTACGAGGGCACCTCGGGCGGGAACTGACCGGTCGACATGTCGACCATGCCGCCGAAGGGCTCGTCGGCGACGGACCACTCCGTGTAGCCCTCGTTGCGCCGCGCGCCCCAGCCGAGCACCGACTGGTAGAAGTCCACCGCGCCCGCCCCGTCCCGCGTGAGCAGCTCGAACCAGGTGAAGCTGCTCGGCACGTTCACCACCTCGAACCCGGCGTGCTCCTGCGGCTCCCACAGGCCGAACGGCGCGCCCGCCGGATCCTGGCAGACCGCGAGCCTGCCCTCCTCCTCGACGCCGATCGGGCCCGAGACGACCCGGCCGGCGTTGCCGCGCACGCGCGCGGTGACCGCGTCGATGCCGCTGGACTGGAAGTACGGCAGCCAGGCCGCGGGCTGCCCGGGACGCAGCACCGGGCCGACCCCCGCCACCTTCGGCCCGTCCGGGCTGTCGAGCGAGAACCTGCCGTGCCCGCCCACCGTGGGGTCGTCGCTGGAGCGCGTGCGCCAGCCGAACAGGGCCTCGTAGAAGTACCGGGACGCCTCCGGTTCGGTGGTCGACAGCTCGGCCCAGCAGGGCGCGGAGGGAGTCTTGGAGATCTTCATGTGGAGGTACGCCTCCCAAGACGGCGAACGGACGCGAACGGGTCCCCGGAGCGGACGCGTCCATTCACGCACGCGTGCCCCGCCCCGGCAATCGGGACGGGGCACGCACACGTACCTCGATGCTGCTCAGCAGGCCTTACAGGCCGTAGCGCTCGCGCGCCTCCTTCACGGCCGTCGCCTTGACCTCGCCGCGGCGGGCCAGCTGGGCGAGGGCCGCGACGACGATCGACTCGGCGTCGACGCCGAAGTGGCGGCGGGCGTCCTCACGGGTGTCCGAGAGGCCGAAGCCGTCGGCACCGAGCGAGGTGTAGTCCTGCTCGACCCACTGCGCGATCTGGTCGGGGACCTGACGCATGTAGTCGGACACGGCCAGGACCGGGCCCTCGGCGCCGGCCAGCGCCTGGCGGACGAACGGCACGCGCTCCTCACCGTCCAGGAGCGCCTCGTCGGCCTCCAGGGCGTCGCGGCGCAGCTCGGTCCAGGAGGTCGCGGACCACACGTCGGCGGCCACGCCCCAGTCCTCGGCGAGCAGCTGCTGCGCCTTGAGCGCCCAGTGGATCGCCGTGCCGGAACCGATGAGGTTGGTGCGCGGGGCGTTCGCCGCCGCCACGTCCACACCGGCGGTCTCCGCCGTGTTGAAGCGGTAGAGGCCCTTGATGATGGCCTCGTCGAGACCGTCCACGGCCGGCTTGGCCGGCTGCGGCATCGGCTCGTTGTAGACCGTCAGGTAGTAGAAGACGTCCTGGTCCTCGCCCGGCTTGGCCTCGCCGTACATGCGGCGCAGGCCCTCCTTCATGATCACGGCGATCTCGTAGGCGAACGCCGGGTCGTAGGAGAGGGCCGCCGGGTTGGTGGCCGCGATCATCGGCGAGTGACCGTCCGCGTGCTGCAGACCCTCACCCGTCAGCGTCGTACGACCGGCGGTGGCGCCGACGACGAAGCCGCGGCCCATCTGGTCGGCGAGCTGCCAGAACTGGTCGCCCGTGCGCTGCCAGCCGAACATCGAGTAGAAGATGTACAGCGGGATCATCTGCTCGCCGTGCGTCGAGTACGACGTGGCGGCGGCGATGAAGTCGGCGAGCGAACCGGCCTCGTTGATCCCCTCGTTGAGGATCTGGCCGGACTCGGACTCCTTGTAGTACATGAGCTGGTCGCGGTCGACCGGGTCGTACGTCTGGCCCTTGGGCGAGTACAGACCGAGCGACGGGAACAGCGACTCCATGCCGAAGGTGCGCGCCTCGTCGGGAATGATCGGCACCCAGCGCTTGCCGGACGTCTTGTCCCGTACGAGGTCCTTCAGGAGCCGTACGAGCGCCATCGTGGACGCCACGGACTGCGAGCCGGAGCCCTTGTCGAACGAGGCGAAGGCCTTGTCCGCGGGGGCGGGCAGCGGCGCGAGCGGCTGCGTACGGCGGGCCGGGGCGGGGCCACCGAGGGCGGCGCGACGCTCGGCGAGGTAGCGCAGCTCGGGGGAGCCCTCCGCGGGACGGGCGTACGGGACGACGCCGTCCTCGAATTTGCTGTCCGGGATCGGGAGGTCAAGGAGGTCACGCATGTCCTTGAACTCGTCGTTCGTCAGCTTCTTCATCTGGTGGTTGGCGTTCTTGGACTCGAAGCCCTTGCCGAGCGTGAAGCCCTTCACCGTCTGCGTCAGGATGACGGTCGGCTTGCCCTTGTGCTCGACGGCCGCCTTGTACGCCGCGTACACCTTGCGGGGCTCGTGGCCACCGCGCGAGGTGTGGAAGCACTCGGAGATCTTGTCGTCGGACAGCACCTTGGCGAGCTCGACGAGCGCCGGGTCCGTGCCGAAGAAGTTCTCGCGGATGTAGGCCACGTCGCGGGTCTGGTACGTCTGGAACTGGGCGTCCGGGACCTCGCGCAGGCGGCGCAGCAGGGCGCCGGTGGTGTCGAGCTGGAAGAGCTCGTCCCAGGCGTTGCCCCACATGGACTTGATGACGTTCCAGCCGGAGCCGCGGAACTGGGCCTCCAGCTCCTGCACCACGCGGAAGTTCGGACGGACCGGGCCGTCCAGGCGCTGCAGGTTGCAGTTGATGACGAAGGTCAGGTTGTCCAGACCCTCGCGGGCGGCGAGCGTGAGCGCCGAGGTCGACTCGGGCTCGTCCATCTCGCCGTCGCCGAGGAACGCCCAGACGTGCGAGTTCGACGTGTCCTTGATCTTCCGCGCCGACAGGTAGCGGTTGAACCGCGCCTGGTAGATCGCGGAGAGCGGGCCGAGGCCCATGGACACGGTCGGGAACTCCCACAGCCAGGGCAGGCGGCGCGGGTGCGGGTACGACGGCAGGCCGTTGCCCCCCGCCTCGCGGCGGAAGTTGTCGAGCTGCTGCTCGGAGAGGCGGCCGTCGAGGAAGGCGCGGGCGTAGATGCCCGGCGAGGCGTGGCCCTGGATGTAGAGCTGGTCGCCCGAGCCGTCGCCCTCCTTGCCGCGGAAGAAGTGGTTGAAGCCGGTCTCGTACAGCCAGGCCGCCGAGGCGAAGGTGGCGATGTGGCCGCCGACGCCGTGCTTCGAACCACGGGTCACCATCGCGGCCGCGTTCCAGCGGTTGTACGCGGTGATCTTCGCTTCCATCTCCTCGTCGCCCGGGAACTCCGGCTCGGCGGCGGTGGGGATGGAGTTGAGGTATTCCGTCTCAAGAAGCTTCGGCAGCGCCAGGCCGCCCGCTTCGGCGCCCTCCAGCGTCCGCCGCATGAGGTACGCGGCGCGGTGTGGCCCGGCCGCCTTGGTAACGGCGTCCAGGGAGGCCCGCCATTCGGCGGTCTCCTCGGGGTCACGGTCCGGGAGCTGGTCGAGCTCGCTCGGCTGGATGCGCATGGGGTCGGTCATAGTCGCCGCACGCCTTCCTGAGTCGAAGGGGGTGGGGTGGGGGTGCCCTTTGTCTTTGGCAGGACAGGGCGAGGTCCCGGTGGGGACCCATCCGGGACTGTAACTCCCTGATCGATGATCGATCAAAGGATTCACCCGCAAAATCTCTTCAGATCGAGAAAGTCGGCACAGGGTGTCGCCGGAATTCCTCGCTCAGGGCACGCAGTGCCTGGTCAGAGAAGCGGACGGTGACCCCTCATGCGCGCGGCGCACACCCCAGGACGTGCGCCTTCACGAGGGCCGCGATCTCCGGGTCGCGGCGCCGGAACGCGGCGACGAGGTCGGCGTGCTCCTCCGCGTACGACTGCTGCACCGTGCCCAGCCAGCGGATGGACAGCGCGGTGAAGACCTCGATGCCGAGCCCCTCCCACGTGTGCAGCAGCACGGAATTGTCCGCCGCCCGCACCAGCGCCCGGTGGAACGCCACCGTGTGCCGCACCTGGGCGGTCCCGTCCGCCTCCTGGTCGGCCCTGTAGAGGGCCTCCACGTGGGGCTCCAGGGCCGAGCAGTCCTCGGCGAGGCGCCCGGCCGCCAGCTCCGCCGCGATGGCCTCCAGGCCCGCCCTGACGGGGTAGGACTCCTCCAGGTCCGCCGCCGAGAGGTTCCGGACCCGCACGCCCTTGTTCGGCGCCGACTCGATCAGCCGCAGCGACTCCAGCTCCCGCAGGGCCTCCCGCACCGGGGTCTGGGAGACCTCCAGCTCGGTCGCGATCCGGCGCTCCACGATGCGCTCGCCCGGCTTCCAGCGTCCGCTGACGATCCCCTCGACGATGTGCTCGCGGATCTGATCGCGAAGCGAGTGGACGACGGGCGCGGTCATGGGGGCTCCTTGGCAGGGTGGACCCGGTGGGTCGGCGGGGACCCTTAGACAATACGGCCGCCGCCCTGGCCAGGCGGGGTGCGGCCGCGCATGCGACGGGTGATGCCGGTTACAGAGAGCGTTTGTCGGGGGCGGGCTGCGGAAGGTCGGGGGCGGACTACAGAAGGGGGTGCCCGCCCGGGCGTGCGGCTACGCACGCGCGCGTACGACGGCGCCCCCGACCGGAAGTCTCCGGTCGGGGGCGCCGTCGTGCACCTGCTGTCTTTACAGACCGAGCTCGGCGGTGAACTCGCCGGCCTCGAGGATCTGCTTGACCGTCGTCAGGTAGCGGGCGGCGTCCGCGCCGTCCACCAGACGGTGGTCGTAGGAGAGCGTCACGTACGTCATGTCACGGACGGCGATGGTGTCGCCGAGCTCCGGGTCGGAGATGACGACCGGGCGCTTGACCGTGGCGCCGATGCCCAGGATGGCGACCTGGTTCGGCGGGACGATGACGGTGTCGAAGAGGGCGCCGCGCGATCCCGTGTTGGAGATCGTGAAGGTCGCGCCGGACAGGTCGTCCGGGGCGATCTTGTTCGTGCGGACCTTGTCGGCCAGCTCGGCGGTCTTCTTGGCGATGCCCGCGATGTTGAGGTCACCCGCGCCCTTGATGACCGGGGTCATCAGGCCCTTCTCCGAGTCGACGGCGATGCCGACGTTCTCGGAGTCGAAGTAGGTGATGGTGCCCTCGTCGTAGTTCAGGCGCGCGTTGATGACCGGGTGGGCCTTCAGCGCCTGGACGGCGGCCTTGACGAAGAACGGCATCGGGGAGAGCTTGACGCCCTCACGCGCGGCGAACCCGTTCTTGGCCTTGTTGCGGAGCTTCATCAGCTTGGTGATGTCGACCTCGATGACCGAGGACAGCTGAGCCTGCTCCTGCAGCGCCTTGTGCATGTTGTCCGCGATGGCCTTGCGGATGCGCGGCAGCTTGACCGTCTGGCCACGCAGCGGCGAGGCCTCGATCGACGGGGCCTTCGGCGCGGCGGCGGCGGCGGCCGGGGCGGCCGGAGCCTGGGCCTTGGCGGCCTCGGCGGCGGCGGTCACGTCCTGCTTGCGGATGCGGCCACCGACGCCGGTGCCCTTGACCGTGGACAGGTCGACGCCGTGCTCGGAGGCGAGCTTGCGCACCAGCGGGGTCACGTAGGCGCCCTCGTCGGCCGGGGTGACCGGCGCGGCGGGGGAGGCCGGAGCGGCCGGGGCGACCGGAGCCGGAGCGGCCGGCGCGGGGGCCGGGGCGGCCGGGGCGGCGGGGGCGGCCGGTGCCGGGTTGCGGTGCGGGCCGGGGCGTCGAGGGCGGGCCAGGGGTCGGGAACGCACAGTTCCTTTGCG
>NZ_JBHWKQ010000073.1:0-24531 GCF_042730865.1 Streptomyces sp. NPDC059897
CATCGGAATCGGATGGCCCGCCTTCACTTTCCTGTGGAGCTAAGGAGAATCGAACTCCTGACCTCCTGCATGCCATGCAGGCGCTCTACCAACTGAGCTATAGCCCCAAGCTTTGGCCCTCCGGGGCTTCCTTGTCGGTCTCCCCGGCGGCGTCGCCAACATTACACGGTCACCAGGGTGCATCACCAAATCGTTTCCCTTCCGCCCCCTTCTGTATGGAAAAGTCGCCGTTGACGACTACTAGTGTTCCCTCGTGTGACTGTGCTCGCCCTGCCCCGCACCCGCCACGCACCGACAGCGCTGGGAGCCTGCCTGCTCTCGTTCGCGGCCTTCGTGATCGCCCAGCGCGCGGCCGACGTCTCGATGATCGATCTGATGGTCTACCGGGCGGAGGGCTGGACGGTCCGCACGGGCGGCGACCTGTACGCACTGCGCGCGACCTACGCCGATCTGCCGACCACCTACCCGCCGTTCGCCGGTCTGCTGTTCCTGCCGCTGACGTTCGTCGACGTGCTGACCATGAAGGTCGCGGCGACCGCCCTGAACCTCGCCCTGCTCGTCGCGCTCGTGCACCTCTCCCTGCGGCTCGTGCGTCGCCACGCGCGCGTGGAGCACGCCCTGTGGGTGGCGGCCGTCGCCGTGTGGTGCGAGCCGGTGTGGACGACGCTGCGCTACGGGCAGGTCAATCTGCTGATCGCCGTGCTCGTCCTGTGGGACCTGACGCGCCGGCCCGGGCACCGCTGGGCGGGCGTGGGGATCGGCGTCGCGGCGGCGATCAAGCTGACGCCCGCGCTGTTCGCCGTCTTCCTGCTGTGCACCGGGCTCGCGCAGTTGGCGCGGGGCGGGACCTGGCGGCCGTGGGTGCGCGGGGCGTGCGTGGCGGTGGGCTCGTTCGTCTGCGTGACCGTGCTGACGGCCGTCGTCCTGCCGCGCGACTCCCGGCACTTCTGGACGCGGATGGTCTTCGAGTCGGACCGCCCCGGCCACGCCGAGGAGACCGGCAACCAGTCGCTGCGCGGCGTACTGGCCCGCCTCCTGCACACCGGGGACCCCGGGGCGTGGTGGGCCCTCGCGGCCGCCCTCACGGCCGTCGCAGGGCTCACGGTCGCGGTCGCGGCGGCGCTGCGCGGGCGGCTGGGGCAGGCGGCGATGGCGTGCGCGACGACGGCGCTCCTGATCAGCCCCGTCTCGTGGTCCCACCACTGGGTCTGGTGCGTGCCGCTGGTACTGCTCGTATGGGAATCGGGCCGTCAGAAGGCCGCGCTCGCCCTGGCGTTGACGTTCTGCACGTACGCGCTGTGGTGGGTGCCGCACTCCGGCGGGCGGCCCGAACTCCACCAGAACGCAGGGGAGTCGGCGCTTTCGGCGCTCTACGTAGGAGTGGCCTGTGCCTTCCTGGCGTACTCCGCGGTCAGGCTCTGGCGAACGAATAGAAGCGCTTAAGCGTGCAGTGCTCGTCCAGGAGCCGGCCGTAGATCGGCTCGCCCTCCAGCTCCCGATACGTCTCGATCGGGTCGCCTTTTATGATCAGCGCCCGCGCGCATTCCTCGCACCAGTACTGGTAGTCGGGGTTCAGCGGCTCCATGTCGCGCACGATGGGCGTGCCGCTGCCGCACCAGTCGCACTTCCTCCTGTGTGCACCCATGTGTTCCGCTCAGCTCCAGCTGCGGCCGCAGGCCGTGCACACGTACGAGATCCCACCGTTGTCGCCGAGCATCTGGGCGACGTGGAAGGAGCCGCAGGACGGACAGTTGAGGGACGGGGCTTCCGCTGAACCGGCCGGGCGCTCGGCGGATATCACTGCCATGCCGAGGAAGCGATCGACTTCCTCGTTGATGCTCAAGGGCATCGCGCACTCCCTCCCCAGCGGGCCGCCTTCGTCGGTCGGACACAGCCCCGTTCCGGCCGTCCGATTCTGCCACGGCGGAAGCGGCCCGGTCAGCGACGCCCGCGTACCAGTCCGGACACGACGTTCACGGAGGTATACGCCCCGGACGCCGTCGGCGCCTCAAACCCGCCGCAAAATCGGCAACGAAAAATCCCGCCCCTGACGGGACGGGATCTTTGATTCCTGTGGAGCTAAGGAGAATCGAACTCCTGACCTCCTGCATGCCATGCAGGCGCTCTACCAACTGAGCTATAGCCCCTCGCGTTCTTCCCCCTCCGGTCTTTCCCCCGGCGGGCCGAACAAGAAGAACTTTAGCCTGCGACCTGCCGGAAAGTGAAATCCGGCCCCTGCGGCCCGAGGGGCCGGTCCCGGCAAGGCCCTGGGGCCCTTCCGACGGGAGGCCCTAGTCGTCGTCGCCGAGGACCGGTTCCGGCAGCGTGCCCGCGTTGTGCTCCAGGAGGCGCCAGCCGCGGGCGCCCTCACCGAGGACGGACCAGCAGCAGTTCGACAGGCCGCCGAGGCCTTCCCAGTGGTGGGCCTCCAGGCCGAGCAGCCGGCCGATGGTGGTGCGGATCGTGCCGCCGTGGCTGACCACGACGAGCAGACCGTCGTCCGGCAGCTTGTCCGCGTGCCGCAGCACGACGGGCGCGGCCCGGTCGGCGACCTCGGTCTCCAGCTCGCCGCCGCCGCGCCGCACGGGCTCGCCGCGCTTCCACGCCGCGTACTGCTCGCCGAAGCGGGCGATGATCTCCTCGTGCGTGAGGCCCTGCCACTCGCCCGCGTACGTCTCCCGCAGGCTCTCGTCGTACGTGGCGTCGAGGCCGGTGAGCGCCGTCAGTTCGGCGGCGGTGGCCGCGGCGCGCCGCAGGTCGGACGCGACGATCGCGTCCGGCCGCAGGGAGGCGAGCAGCCGGGCGGCGCGGCGGGCCTGGGCGACACCGGTCTCGGTCAGCCCGATGTCCGTGGTGCCCTGGAAGCGGCGCTCCAGGTTCCAGGAGGTCTGGCCGTGCCGCCACAGGACGACGCGGCGCCCCCGAGAGGTGCTCGTCACAGCACCTCCTCCGCCTCGGCGTCCGCGGCCTCGCGCTCCTTGGCGTGCTCCTCGCCCTTGCCGCGGGTGGCCTTGGCGTCCTCGGGCAGGTCGATCTCGGGGCAGTCCTTCCACAGCCGCTCCAGGGCGTAGAAGACGCGCTCCTCGCTGTGCTGGACGTGGACGACGATGTCGACGTAGTCGAGCAGGATCCAGCGGGCGTCGCGGTCGCCCTCGCGGCGCACCGGCTTGGCGCCGAGCTCCTTGTTCAGCTTCTCCTCGATCTCGTCGACGATCGACTTGACCTGGCGGTCGTTGGGCGCCGAAGCGAGCAGGAAGGCGTCCGTGATGGACAGCACATCGCTGACGTCGTAGGCGATGATGTCGTGCGCGAGCTTGTCCGCTGCCGCCTGTGCGGCGACGTTGATGAGCTCGATGGAACGGTCAGTGGCGGTCACTACAAGGCTTTCCGTCGGCGGTCTGAATCCCCCGAGAGATCCCTCAGGGCAGTACCCCAAGGGTCTCACGGCCCGCCGACACGCCTCACGGCCTTATCGGTGGCCCCACGCGCGCGGGGCGCCGGGCCACCGGCGGACGGTCACCTGCCGGTGTAGTCCTGGCCCAGCACCACGGAGACGTCCGCGTTCCGCGCGGCCTTGCCCTTCGTCACGGACGACGCCGGCAGGCCCAGGGTCTTGGCGACCTCCGCGGCGTCCTTCTTGTGCGCGGCGTCCGCGTACGTGACCCGGGAGGCCGCGGTCGCCGATCCGGTTCCGCCGGAGACGAACGTGTAGCCGCCGTTGACCAGCGCGACGCGGGCCTTCTCGGTGCGGGCCCTGTCCCCGGTGGCGTTCTCGATGCCGACGCGCGGCGAGTCGCCGTTGGACGGGGACTTCACGGTGCCGCCGAGCACGTTCTCGACCACGGAGTCCGCGGTGGACCGGGAGATGGCGCCGCCGCTCTGCACCGGAAGCACCTCGCTCCTGTAGTCGCCCTCCTTGGCCCGGTCGGCGAGCTTGGCGAGGAAGGCGCCGAGGTCCTTCTCGGTCAGCGACGGGTCGAGGATCTGCGCGAGCGTCTGCACCGTCGTCGTCGCGGCCTGCGGGTCGGACGACAGCTTGCGCAGCACGCCCTGCATGACCTGGCCGAACCGTTCCAGCTGCGCCGTCTGCGGCTCGCCCTTGGCCCGGTACGTCGCGTACGCCACGGCCGCCGGGCCGCTGAGGGTCTGGTCCGCGCCCTTGTGGACGAGGACGGTGCCCTTCTTGGCGGGGTCGGGCACGGTCGCGTCGGTGCTGACCTCGATGTTCCCGACGAGCTCGACGAGGTTGTTGAGGTACGGGGTGTCGAGCCGCCAGGTGCCCTGGATGTCGGTGCCGAGCAGGGTGTCGAGGCCGTCGCTCGTACCGGAGGAGCCGTCCTCGTCGACGGACTTGGCGAGCGTGGTGCTGGTGCCGTCCTCGTCCGACAGGGCGAGGGAGTTCGGCAGCAGGACGGTGGTGGCCCGCTTCGTGGTGGTGTTGTTCACGAGCAGCGCCGTGGACGTGCCGCCGCCCTTGGTGTTGTGCAGGTGGAGGACGATGACGTCACGGTTCTGCGGACCGGTCGCGGCGGCCGTGCCCGTCTTCGCCGCGTCCTTCGACAGGAACGGCAGCTTGCCCTGGTACCAGAGGTATCCGGCGCCGCCGACGAGGCACAGGGCGAGGACGACGACGAGGGCGATGCCCCGGTTGCGGCTGCGGCGCCGCGCCTCCTCGCGCCGCTCGGTGCGCGACTCGGTGAACTTCAGCCAGTCGATGACGTCTTCGGAGTCCTCGTCCGGCTCCTCGACGAACTGGAACTGCTCGGTGCGGTAGTCGCGCTCGGGCTGCGAGGACTGCGGTGTCGGCGCCTCGTACTGCTGCGGCGGGGCCTGCTGCGGAATGTAGGCGGTGGCCTGCTGAGACTGCTGGGCCTGCTGCGGAGCTCCGCCGTAGGGGTCGTACGCCGGGGGCTGCTGGGGGTGCTGGGGCTGCTGCCCGGCCGGCTGCTGCCGGCCGCCCGCATACGGGTCGTAGCCGTACCCGTACGCGGAGTTCTGCTCGTACGACGGCGCCTGCTGGACCGGCCGGTAGACCGGCCGGCCGGACTCGTCATATCCGACCAGCTCGTAATTCTGCTGGTCGTAACCGTCGTATCGGTCGTTCACCGATGCCCCTCTCGGCGGTGCAGGGTTCAGTCGCCCCGGTACAGCTGGCGCTTGTCGATATAGCGCACCACACCGTCCGGCACCATGTACCAGATGGGGTCGCCCTTGGCGACCCTGTCGCGGCAGTCCGTGGACGAGATGGCGAGGGCGGGAACCTCGACGAACGAGACGCCGCCCTCCGGCAGACCCGGGTCGGCGAGCGTGTGGCCCGGCCGCGTGACTCCGATGAAGTGTGCCAGGGAGAACAGCTCGTCGGTGTAACGCCAGGTGAGGATCTGGCCGAGAGCGTCGGCACCCGTGATGAAGAAGAGGTCGGCCTCGGGGTTGAGCTGCCGCAGATCCCGCAGGGTGTCCGTCGTGTACGTCGGACCGCCGCGGTCGATGTCGATGCGGCTCACCGAGAACTGCGGGTTCTCGGCGGTCGCGATGACCGTCATCAGATAGCGGTCCTCGGCCGGCGAGACCCGCTTGTCGCTCTTCTGCCAGGGCTGCCCGGTGGGCACGAACACCACCTCGTCGAGGTCGAACTGCGCGGCGACCTCACTGGCCGCCACCAGGTGTCCGTGGTGGATCGGGTCGAACGTCCCGCCCATGACGCCGAGGCGTCGCTTGGCCGGTGAGGCCCACTCGTGATCCGGGCCGCCGGCCGGGTTGTTGACCGGGCCGGTAGGCATGTCCTGCGCTCCCATGCGCCCAGAGCCTACTGGCCCGTTCCCAGTGGTCTCGCCCGGGCTCAGCGGTCGCGGTTGAACCGGGTGGTGATCCACAGCAGCAGCATCAGGATGATGAAAGCCGCCCCACCGACGACGAGGGGGTTGAGGCTTTCGTGGTTGCCGCCGTGCTCGCCCTCTGCGGCGAGGGTGGCGAGCTGGGCGGCGGTGCTGTGGAGGCTCATCGTCAGCAGGACCTATCCGGTGTGGGATCGGGATAAAGACTTCTGACCCATCGTAAGCGGTGGGGTCAGTCGTCGCTCTTGTAGCCCCGCAACAGGAACCAGGCGAGGAAGACGGCGCCCAGAACGCCCACGATCAGCACGCCCCGCAACAGGTTTCCCGCACCCTGCTCCGCGGCTGCGCCGATGACGTGATCGATGTGCTCCATGACGGTTCGCTCCTTCGGTGTGCTGCCCCGTCACGGTATATCCGCCTAGTGTGGACTCCACCTTGGGGGCACGCCCGGAAACACGGCGCGATACGTCGAACACACGGACATGGGGGAAGTCGGATGCCCGACGAACCGAACGAGCAGCACGAGAACGTACCCAGCAGGCAGCGCCGGCGCTTCCCGGGGATCTCCTCGCGGGCGTACGAGCACCCGGCGGACCGCTCGGCGCTCGTCGCGCTGCGCAAGCTCAGCGGGTTCGACACGGTCTTCAAGGCGCTCAGCGGCCTGCTGCCCGAGCGCAGCCTGCGCCTGCTGTTCCTGTCGGACTCGGTGCGGGTCTCCGACGAGCAGTTCGCGCACCTCAACACGATGCTGCGGGACGCCTGTTACATCCTGGACCTGGAGAAGGTCCCCCCGATGTACGTCAATCAGGACCCGCAGCCGAACGCGATGTGCATCGGCCTCGACGAGCCGATCATCGTCGTCACCACGGGACTCGTGGAGCTCCTCGACGAGGAGGAGATGCGGGCCGTCGTCGGCCACGAGGTGGGCCACGCGCTGTCCGGCCACTCGGTGTACCGGACGATCCTGCTGTTCCTGACGTCGCTGGCGCTGCGCGTGGCGTGGATCCCGCTCGGCAACCTCGCGATCATGGCGATCGTGACGGCGCTGCGCGAGTGGTTCCGCAAGTCCGAACTCTCCGCGGACCGCGCCGGGTTGCTGGTCGGCCAGGACCTCCAGGCGTCCATGCGCGGCCTGATGAAGATCGCGGGCGGCAACCACCTGCACCAGATGAACGTGGACGCGTTCCTCAAGCAGGCCGAGGAGTACGAGGCCGGGGGCGATCTGCGCGACTCCGTGCTGAAGATCCTGAACGTGATGCCGCGCTCGCACCCGTTCACGACGGTGCGCGCCGCCGAGCTGAAGAAGTGGGCGGAGAGCCGCGACTACCAGCGTCTGATGGACGGTCACTACCCGCGCCGCAGCGAGGACAAGGACACCTCGGTGACGGACTCGTGGCGCGAGTCGGCCTCGCACTACACGGACTCCGTGAAGACCTCGAAGGACCCGCTGATGAAGCTGGTCAGCGACATCGCGGGCGGCGCGGGCGACCTGGGCGGCCGGGTGCGGCGCGGCTTCGGGAACTTCGGCGGCAACGGCGGGGGCAACACCGGGAACCACGGCACCTCGGACGACGACGGCCGCGAGAACTGAGCGGCCGCACGTTCGGCGGCTACACCTTCGGCTGGGCGCCCGGTGCGAGCGCGCCGCACAGCGCGGTCGCACTGTCCGTCGCGTACGGGTCGGTGCCGGCCGGGCCGCCCTTCTTCGCGCTCTGGCCCGCGAGCAGCGGATGCAGATATCCGGCGGAGTCGGAGGAGCAGGCGAGCGGGCCGGCCTGGACGTAGGACACCAGCAGTTCGGTCTGGTGGTTGCGCAGGTCCTGGCGGTCGAAGCGGAAGTGCATGGAGCGGCGGACGGTGAACAGGGACGCCTGGGGCTTCTTGTCGCCGTCGGCCGCCTTCGCGTTCTTGCCGGCCTTGTCGGTCTTCTCGGCGGGGCGCAGCGCGTAGACAAAGGTGTGGTCCGAGGTCACTTCGAGGGTGTTCGCGTCGGTCTCGGCGACGTGCAGCGCGCCGCGCACCCTGATGTGTGAATCGGCGAGGGCGGTCTGCGAAGGGTCGAAGCGGACGAGCCAGCCGGTGGCCGCGTGCCGCCCGTCGGTGACCGGCCTGTTGACGCTCTGGTCGAACTGCGGGAGCTGCTGCGGGTCGATGAGCATCCGCACCGGGCGCACGGCGCCGCGCGTCAGCACGTCGGGGTCGAGCGAGGAGTCGACGAGGTAGTCCTTGGCCGTGGTCAGCGCGGTGACGACCTGGCTGTCGGAGAAGTGCGCGGTGGCCTTGGGGTCCTGCGGGAGATCGATGGCGCGGGCGGCGCGCTCGAAGCGGGCGGCGGGGCTGTGCTCGTACAGCTCGTTCACGGAGTCGGCGCCGGGCACGCGGCCCGTCGGGGCGAGGGGTATGACGGTCATCCGCAGCGGCTCGGTGTTCCGGGCCATCGGCGTCGTCCGGTACGGGCTCCGGACGCCCATGTAGACCGCGGTGCCGAAGGCGATCACGATCAGGACGACGAGGATGACGGCCTGCCGGGTGAGGCCCCGGCGCAGCACGGGCAGGCGGCGCACGGCCGGTGAGTGGTCGGCGATGCGCTCCTGCGCGGAGAACTCCTGGAGCCGGGCAGCCTTGACGAACGACTCGTCGAACACGACGGATCGGTACTCTTCCTCGCTGCCGCCACCACCGGGACCGCTGTCCGGCGTCCCCTCCGGTGGGTCTCCTGGCCCGCTCATACCTTCAGGGTAGGTCTCCGCGTCGTCAGGTAAACGCCCTGGTGTGCGTCAACTTCCAAGGCCCCCGCGCGAGCGCCCCGGGCCCCTCTTCACGGGGTCCGCGGGACCGCGGACACCGCGGGCTGGGAGTAGTCCGCGGAGGCGGAGGGAGAGCCCGGAACGTTCTTCTCCAGTTCGGTCGTCGCGGGCGGCGGGACCTCGTCCTGGCTGCCCGAGGACGCGCCCCGGTAGACGGCCGTGAAGGCGAGGGCGACCATGCCGATGCCCATCAGCAGGGCGAGCGCCCAGGCGACGGGCCTGCGCCAGCGGACGCCGCCCGCGGGCCTGCCCTCGCGGTCGAGCTCCTCCTCGTACAGTTCGTCCGACTCGTCCCCGTAGCCGCCGAATTCGCCGTCTTCGGCGCGGCCGTAGCCGTCCGCCTCGTCGTAGAACTCGTCGTCGGGCGCGGGCCTGATGCGGGCCCGGCGGGACTCGGCCTCCTGGGCCTCGGCGCGCGCCTGGGCAGCGGCGAGCAGCCGCTCGACCGCGGTGGGCTCATGGACTTCGGCAGCCTTGACGAAGTCCTCGTCGAAGACCACGGAGGCGAACTCTTCGTCCCAGCCCCCGCGGTCGTGGTCGTCGTCGGGCTCCCAGCCGTCCGGGAACGGCGAGCCCCCCACGTCCTCCGGCACCCGTCCAGCGTAGACCGAAGGGGTCAATTTGGGCAGACGGTAAGGGAATTCACCGTGTGTGGCCGTCGCCCGTGACGATGTACTTCGTGCTCGTCAGTTCGGGCAGGCCCATGGGGCCGCGGGCGTGCAGCTTCTGCGTGGAGATGCCGATCTCGGCGCCGAAGCCGAACTGCCCGCCGTCGGTGAACCGCGTCGAGGCGTTGACGGCGACGGTCGTGGAGTCGACGAGCTGCGTGAAGCGGCGGGCCGCCGCCTGCGAGGTGGTGACGATGGCCTCGGTGTGCCCGGAGGACCACAGGCGGATGTGCTCGATGGCCAGGTCCATGTCGTCGACGACCGCGGCCGCGATGTCGTACGAGAGGTACTCGGTCTCCCAGTCGTCGTGCTGCGCCTCGACGACCTCCGCCTTCGACTGCGGGGCGTACGCGAGGATCCGCTGGTCACCGTGCACGGTGACGCCCGCGTCGGCGAGCGCGTCCAGGGCGCGCGGCACGAACGCGTCGGCGATGTCCTTGTGGACGAGGAGCGTCTCGGCGGCGTTGCACACGGAGACGCGGTGGGCCTTGGAGTTGACGAGGATGTCGACGGCCATGTCGAGGTCGGCGTCGGCGTCCACGTAGACGTGGCAGTTGCCGGTGCCGGTCTCGATGACGGGGACGGTCGAGTTCTCCACGACGTTCTTGATGAGCGAGGCGCCGCCGCGCGGGATCAGCACGTCGACCAGGCCGCGGGCGCGCATCAGCTCGGTCACCGAGTCGCGGGACTCGCCGGGGACGAGCTGGATCGCGTCGGCGGGCAGTCCGGCGCCGCCGACGGCGTCGCGCAGGACGCGGACGAGCGCGGTGTTCGACTCGTACGCGGAGGAGCTGCCGCGCAGCAGCACCGCGTTGCCCGACTTGAGGCAGAGGGCGGCGGCGTCGACCGTGACGTTCGGGCGGGCCTCGTAGATGATGCCGACGACGCCGAGCGGGACGCGGACCTGGCGCAGGTCGATGCCGTTCGGGAGGGTGTTGCCGCGGACGACCGTGCCGACCGGGTCGGGCAGGGCGATGACGTCGCGCACGTCGGAGGCGATGGCGCGGACGCGCTCCGGGGTGAGCGTGAGCCGGTCGATGATCGCCTCGGGGGTGCCGGCCTCGCGGGCCTTCGCGATGTCCTTGGCGTTGGCCTCGACGATCTCGGCGGTACGCACTTCCAGGGCGTCGGCGATGGCGCCGAGGGCATCGTCCTTCTCGGCGCGCGGCAGGGCGGCGAGGTCGTGGGCCGCGGACCGTGCGCGGTACGCGGTCTGGGTGACCGGGGTCATCGAGTCGTACGGGTTCAGCGGCAGCGTCATGCTCCGCAGGGTATCGGGGGCGTGGGGGCGGTCCACCTCTTGTTTCGGGAGGTGAGACATGGCTGAAATGCGGCCTTGGCCACAGGGGGTGAGGTTTCCGCCTCGGGAGGGTCACATGTACTGCTGCGCGCAGTTCCCCGCGCCCCCTTTGCCTAGAAGGGGTGGACGCCGACCGGAGTGGCGGGCAGAGGGCCGTAGCCCTCTGCGATGCGGTGGTGGTAGGTCTGGCGGTCGATGACCTCCAGGCCGACGATCTCCCAGGGCGGGAGCTGGGACGTGCGGCGGTGTTCGCCCCACAGGCGCAGCGCCACCGCGGCCGCGTCGTGCAGGTCGCGGGCCTCTTCCCAGTAGCGGATCTCGGCGTGGTCCACCGCGTAGCGGCTCGTCAGCAGGAAGGGGTGGTCGTGCGCGAGCTGTTCGAGGCCGCGGCGCACCTCCGCGATCGGGGCCTCGGCGCCGGAGACGCTGAGCGTGACGTGCCACAGGCGCGGGCCCTCCTCGGCGCTCCCCTCGGTGGCCTCACCCGCGGTCTCCTCGTCGTACGCGTCTCCCGCGGCCACGCTCGTCAGCGCCCGCTCCGCCGACCCTCGGGGCCCCTTGGACGCGGCCCCCGGGCGCGCTCGTCTCACGACGGCCTCCTCTGCGCAATGGTCGTGCGGACCTTCCCTGGATGAACTCCCTGCCTCAAGAGTTGAGCAGGACACGGAGCTTCTTGGGGCGGTTTTGGGGAAGGTCCCCCACGGGTGGCAGGCTTTCGGCCTTTCACACAGGGGATTTCGAAGGCGCGCGGCCCGTTTCAAGCCTGGAGGATGACCAGGTCGTCCCTGTGTACGACTTCCCGCTCGTAGGCGGGGCCGAGGTCGCGGGCCAGCTCGCGCGTGGAGCGGCCGATCAGCTGCGGGATCTCCTTGGCGTCGAAGTTGACGAGCCCGCGGGCGACCGCGCGCCCCCGCTCGTCGCGCAGTTCGACGGGGTCGCCCGCGCCGAATTCGCCCTCCACGGCCGCGATCCCGGCGGGCAGCAGCGATTTGCGCCGCTCGACGACGGCCCGGACCGCGCCGTCGTCGAGGGTGATCGCGCCCTGCGGCGTCGAGGCGTGCTGCAGCCACAGCAGGCGGCCGGCGCTGCGGCGGCCCGTGGAGTGGAAGTACGTGCCGGTGTCGCGGGCGGCGAGGGCGTCGGCGGCGTGCGTGGCGCTCGTCAGCACCACCGGGATGCCGGCGGCCGCGGCGATCGAGGCGGCCTCGACCTTGGTGACCATGCCGCCGGTGCCGACGCCCGCCTTCCCGGCGGAGCCGATCTTGACGTGCGCTATGTCGGCGGGGCCACGCACCTCGGTGATGCGGGAGCTGCCGGGCTTGCTGGGATCGCCGTCGTAGAGGCCGTCGACGTCGGAGAGCAGGACGAGGAGGTCCGCGTGGACGAGGTGGGCGACGAGGGCCGCGAGCCGGTCGTTGTCCCCGAAACGGATCTCGTCCGTGGCCACCGTGTCGTTCTCGTTGACGATCGGGAAGGAGCCCATCGCCAGGAGCTGGTCGAGGGTTCGCGAGGCGTTGCGGTGGTGGGCGCGGCGCGCCATGTCGTCGCTGGTCAGCAGGACCTGGCCGACGCGGACGCCGTAGCGCGCGAAGGAAGCGGTGTAGCGGGCGACCAGGAGGCCCTGGCCGACGCTCGCCGCGGCCTGCTGGCGGGCGAGGTCCTTGGGGCGGCGGGTCAGGCCCAGCGGGGCCAGTCCGGCGGCGATGGCACCGGACGAGACGAGGACGATCTCCCTCGCTCCACCGCCTCGCTGCTTCGCCAGTACGTCGACGAGCGCGTCGACGCGGTCCGCGTCCAGGCCCCCCGCCGCCGTCGTGAGTGACGACGATCCGACCTTGACGACGATCCGGCGGGCATCCGCCACGCCCTGCCGTGACGTCCCCGACGCTGCCCCAGTTGTTGCCCCTGACATGCCTGGCAATGTACGTGACCTGCCCCTTCGGCCGCTCTTGGGTTTCGAGGTACGGACAGGGCCGTGGACGCCCGGTAATCAAGAAAGGGAGTTGGCCCTCGCGCATTCACGCCATTTGCCCGTGTTTCTGCTGCTTACGGCCCTGGAGGATTGCTAGGGGGCCACAGAAAGTCATACGGTCAGTGGTCAGCATTTCCGCGAGGTGGACCTCCCCCACGGTCCCCCCACCCTCCGAGACCCCCTGCCAGGAGCCCAGCCCGTGCCCTCCGCCGGACGTGCCTCGCGCCGCCTCGTGCAGCTTTCCGCGCTGTTCACGATGTTCGCGCTCTATGTGGCCCAGCTCGTCAGCGCGCTCGTTCCATACGTACCCGTCTTTGTCGCCGCGAGCGCGGCCGGACTCGCCCTCGACACCTACCTGCAGTACAAGCAGCCGGGGCTGCTCTCGCTGCTCGGCAAGATCCGCTTCGACGTGACGGTGCGGCAACTGCTGCGCGACATGCTGATCTTCGTCGGCCTGCTGCGCATCAGCGGCATCAACCCGCTCGACGAGCAGGCTCCGCTGCTGGTCATGGTGCTGGCGATGTACCTGCTGCACTTCGCCTGCCAGGCGGCCGCGGTCCTCGTACGCCGCTCTCGTACGCTGCCGATCGTCACGCGCAACATCGACGCGTCCGCGCTGAACCTGTGCAAGTCGCCGCCGCGCCTCCTTGCCCGGCGCGCGGCCCACCGCCTGCTGACCTTCGCGATCCCGTCCACGCTCGGCCTGGTGATCACGGCGGCGACGACCGACGCACTGTGGGGTGTCATCGGCATCGGCGTCTCGATCGCCCTGTTCCTCATCGGCACGGTCTTCCTCGGCACGTGGCTGCTCCCGAAGAAGCGTCCGGCGAACGACGCCAAGGTCATGGAGTGGCTCGACGCCTGGCTGGCCGAGTACCAGCCGACCGTCGGCATGTACTTCTCCGGCGGCACCACCTCCGCGTACCAGGCGAACATGTGGCTCTCCACGCTCGCCGACGTCGACGGCAAGCCGCTGCTCGTGCTGCGCGAGCGCTTCATGGTGAACAAGATCGACGCCACCGACGTGCCGATCATCTGCTTCCCGAAGGTCGCCACGATGTTCTCCCTGGAGAACTCGACGCTGAAGATGCTGCTGCACCCGGCGAACGCCGCGAAGACCTCGCAGGTCCTGCGCATCCCCACGATCAAGCACGCCTTCATCAACCACGGCGAGTCCGACAAGCTGTCGTCCTGCAACCCGTACGCGAAGGCGTACGACGAGGTGTGGGTGGCGGGCCCCGCGGCGCGCGACCGCTACCAGCTCGCCGACGTCGGCGTCGACGACAAGGACGTCGTGGAGGTGGGCCGCCCGCAGCTGGCGCCCATCCAGCTGGCGTCCGGACCGGCCACCGGTGAGTACACGACGGTCCTGTACGCCCCCACCTGGGAGGGCTGGGACGGCAACCCGGGCAATACCTCGGTCATCCTCGCCGGCGAGAACATCGTCCGGCAGCTGCTCGACGACCCCAAGGTCCGGCTCATCTACAAGCCGCACCCGATGACCGGTTCGCAGGTCCCCGCCGCCGGTGAGGCCAACAAGCGGATCATGGCGATGATCCAGGAGGCCAACACCCACCGCTCCGGCGCGCGTCCGGGTCCCGAGGCCGCCGTCGAGCTGGAGCGCCGCTTCGAGGCGCTGAACGAGCTGACCTCCACCAAGTTCCCCAAGGGCACCGACGAGCAGGAGCGGATGCTGCTCCAGGGGCAGCCGGACGGGAACCGGGCGGCCGCGGTGGCCGAGGCGACGGCGGCGTGGGAGCAGGCGTACTGGGCGTCCTTCCCCGAGTGGGAGCACCTGATCATCACCCAGGCGCGGCCCGCGATCTTCACGTGCTTCAACGCGGCGGACGTCCTGATCTCCGACGTCTCCTCGGTCGTCTCCGACTGGCTGAGCAGCGAGAAGCCGTACGCGGTGGCCAACACGTCCGGCCTCACGGAGGACGAGTTCCGCACCGGCTTCCCGACCGTGCGCGCCGCGACGGTCCTCGCGCCCGAGGCGACCGAGGTTCCCGAACTGCTCGCGGTCGTGCGCGGCGAGGCGGAGGACACCCACGCCGAGGCCCGTGTGGCCCTGAAGGAGCACCTCCTCGGCCCCTCGGACCCGCCCTCCATCGACCGTTTCAACGGGGCCGTGCGGGCGCTGTGCGCGAAGGCCGACGAGCGGCGGGCGCGGATGGCTGCGCGGGGCGAGGACGAGATCCCGTCGACCCGCGAGGATTCGGTCGAGGAGCAGGTGGCGGAGGTGTCCGAGGCGGAGCCGGAGGACACGGTCACTGCGTAGCGCTTCAGCGGTGTGTGGCGGGGCCCGGGAGTACGTCTCCCGGGCCCTTCCACGTGCGCGCCCCACCGGGGCCTCACGGCCATGGGGGGGGGTGGGCCCGTCGGGGCTGATGCGCCGCGGCGGCGTTACGGCCTCGGGGCGCTACCCCGGCGGGGCTGATGCGCCGCACCGGCGTCACGGCCTCCGGGCGCTACCCCGGCGGGGCTGATGCGCCGCACCGGCGTCACGGCCTCCGGGCGCTACCCCGGCGGGGCTGATGCGCCGCGCCGTCGTTACGCCCGCGGGGCGCTACCCCGGCGGGGCTGATTCACCGCACCGGCGTTACGCCCGCGGGGCGCTACCCCGGCGGGGCTGATTCACCGCACCGGCGTTACGCCCGCGGGGCGCTACCCCGGACCCCGCGCCTCAATCGCCGGCGGGGCTGAAATTGCCGAACCGGCGTCACGGCCCTTCTCCGTCCCCCGCCCATCTCCCACCCGCCCGCCCCCTCCGGGGGCGTCGGCCCCACGGAGTGCCGCTCCCACCTGTGGCACCGCGCCGCCAGGCCCGCCTCCCTGCCCGGGCCAGCGAGGGCCGCACCCGCCTTGGGTAATCCGCCGCCCACCACGACTCCGAGTCCCGCCCGCTCGGGCAGCCCACCGTCCGCAACGGCTCCCCACCCGTCCAGCAAGCGCCGCACCCACCTCGGGCGAACTGCCGTCCACAACGGCTCCCCACCCGCGACGCGAGAGCCCCACCGGCCTCAGGCAGCCCGCCACCCGCACGCCTCCCCACCCAAAACGCGAGAGCCGCTCCCACCCCAGGCAGCCCCGCCACCCGCACAGCTCCCCACCCGCGACGGCGAGGTCCGCCCCCGACTCGGGCAATCCGCCACCCCGCCTCCCGGCCCCAGACGGCGAACGCCGCCACTGCATTGGCCAATCTGCCGTCCACCACGCCTCCCCGCCCGTGGCGCTGAGCCGCCACCGCCTTGGGCAATCTGCCGCCCCCACGGCTCCCCACCCGCAACGGCCAACCGCCACCGCCTTGGGGAACCTGCCGCCAGGTCCACCTACCCACCCGTGGCGCTGAGCCGCCACCGCCTTGGGCATTTTGCCGCCACCCCGGCTCCCCACCCGCGACGGCCAACCGCCACCGCCTTGGGCAATCTGCCGCCAGGTCCACCTACCCACCCGTCATGGCCGATCGCACCCGACTTGGGGCACTGCCGCCGGCCCCGCCTCCCCACCCGTTGCGTTCAGCCGCACCCACCTTGGCCAACCGCCGCCGGCCCGCCTCCCCACCCGATGCGCTCGACCGCCACCGCCTTGGGCAATCTGCCGCCTGGGGCGGCAGGGTGGGCAAGGCGGCCCCCGGTGCCTCGCAACGTAAAGGTCGGCCGCGGCCCCGGTACACCCGGTACCCGGTGCCGCGTAACGAGTCCGGTCCTCGGCACCGCGTGACGGACACGACGAGCCCCGCCCCGGCACGGCCCCGGGGCCACGGGGGCCGAAGCCCCCGGAGGGGGCGGGCGGGTGGGAGATGAGCGGGGACCGGGGGCAATAGGCCGTGCCGCGGAAACCTCACGACAGGCGTCACCCCGGCAAGCGACACCCCAGTCCCGCGAAACCCTCACGGCGGGCGTCGACTCCGGGAAGCGCCACCCCGGTTCCCCGTACCCCTCACGACAGGCGTCACCCCGGCAAAGCGCCAGCCACCGGTACCGCGCGATCAGGGCGACGGGGCCACGACACAACGACCGGGCCCCGGACGGCCGAAGCCCCCGGAGGGGGCGGGTGGGAGGGAGATGAGCGGCCACCGGCGCAGCCGGACGGCGAACCATCACGCCCCGCCACACCCTCCCCAGCAACGCCCACCCGCCCCCCTCACCCCCAACGACGCCCGCTCAGCCCCACCTCACCCCCAACAGCGCCCACCCAGACCCACCTCAAGCCCAACACCGCCCACCCAGACCCACCTCAAGCCCAACACCGCCCACCCAGACCCACCTCAACCCCAACAAGCACCCACCCAGACCCACCTCAACCCCAACAAGCACCCACCAAGACCCACCTCACCCGACCACCGCCCGCCCAGCCACCCCACCCCCAAAACGACAAAGCGGGCCGCACCCATCGGTGCGGCCCGCCCGGATGACCCGGTCGCCGGAGGTTCCGGAGGCTAGAACGGCTCGAAGTCGTCGAACTCCTGCTGCGACTCGTCCCGCTCCGCCTGCCGGTCACGACGACGCTGCGCGGCCGGCCGCGGCGCCTCCATACGGTGGTCCTCGCCACGGCGACCGAGCATCTCGGCCCCCGCCATCATCGTCGGCTCCCAGTCGAAGACGACCGCGTTGTCCTCGGGACCGATCGCGACGCCGTCACCGTGCCTGGCGCCCGCCTTCATCAGCTCGTCCTCGACCCCGAGCCGGCTGAGCCGGTCCGCGAGATAGCCGACGGCCTCGTCGTTGTTGAAGTCGGTCTGGCGCACCCAGCGCTCCGGCTTCTCGCCGCGGACGCGGAACAGCGGCTCGCCGTCGGCGTCCTCGCGCTTGACGGTGAAACCGGCGTCGTCCACGGCCTTGGGCCGGATGACGATCCGCGTCGCCTCGTCCTTGGGCTTCGCGGCCCGCGCCTCGCCCACCAGCTCGGCGAGCGCGTACGACAGCTCCTTGAGGCCCTTGTGGGCGACGGCGGACACCTCGAAGACGCGGTAGCCGCGCTCCTCCAGGTCCGGGCGCACCATGTCGGCGAGGTCCTGGCCGTCGGGCACGTCGATCTTGTTCAACACCACGAGGCGCGGCCGCTTCTCCAGGCCCGCGCCGTACTCCTTCAGCTCCGCCTCGATGACGTCCAGGTCGGACACCGGGTCGCGGTCGGACTCGAGCGTCGCCGTGTCGAGGACGTGCACGAGGACGCTGCAGCGCTCCACGTGCCGCAGGAACTCCAGGCCGAGGCCCTTGCCCTGGCTGGCGCCGGGGATCAGACCCGGCACGTCGGCGATCGTGTAGACGGTCGCGCCGGCCGTGACCACGCCCAGGTTCGGGACCAGCGTCGTGAACGGGTAGTCCGCGATCTTCGGCTTGGCGGCGGAGAGCACCGAGATCAGCGAGGACTTGCCGGCGCTCGGGTAGCCGACGAGCGCCACGTCCGCGACGGTCTTCAGCTCCAGCTGGACGTCGCCCTCGTCGCCCGGCACACCGAGCAGCGCGAAGCCGGGCGCCTTGCGGCGGGCCGAGGCGAGGGCCGCGTTGCCGAGGCCGCCGCGGCCGCCCTGCGCGGCGATGAACGTGGTGCCCTGGCCGACCATGTCGGCGAGCACGTTGCCCTGCTTGTCGAGGACGACCGTGCCGTCGGGCACCGGCAGGACCAGGTCCTGGCCGTCCTTGCCCGAGCGGTTGTCGCCCGCGCCGGGCGCGCCGTTCGTCGCCTTGCGGTGCGGCGAGTGGTGGTAGTCGAGCAGTGTCGTGACGTCCTGGTCGACGACCAGAATCACGTCACCGCCACGGCCGCCGTTGCCGCCGTCCGGGCCGCCGAGCGGCTTGAACTTCTCACGGTGGACGGAGGCACAGCCGTGGCCCCCGCTACCCGCGGCGACATGAAGTTCGACGCGGTCCACGAAGGTGGTCATGGTTCAGTGCCTCCAGAAACGTACGGAAATGTCTCTACTTCAACACGCGAAAGGCGGACCCGCTTCCCCGATGGGGAAGTGAGGTCCGCCTCGCGAAAAAATCCAGGTCAGAAAGCCCTCAGGCGTTTCAGACGACCGGGACGATGTTCACGACCTTACGGCCACGGTGGGTACCGAACTCCACCGCACCCGCGGCGAGCGCGAAGAGGGTGTCGTCCTTGCCACGACCAACCGAGTTGCCCGGGTGGAAGTGGGTGCCGCGCTGGCGGACCAGGATCTCACCGGCGTTGACGGCCTGACCGCCGAAGCGCTTCACGCCGAGCCGCTGAGCATTGGAATCGCGCCCGTTCCGAGTGGACGATGCGCCCTTCTTGTGTGCCATCTTGTCTCAGTCCCTTACTTCGCAGCCGTGGGGATACCGGTGACCTTGATCGCCGTGTACTGCTGACGGTGACCCTGGCGACGGCGGTAGCCGGTCTTGTTCTTGTAGCGAAGGATGTCGATCTTCGCGCCCTTGTGGTGGTCCACGACCTCGGCCTGGACCTTGATGCCGGCCAGCACCCACGGGTCGCTGGTCACGGCGTCGCCGTCGACAACGAGCAGCGTAGAGAGCTCTACGGTGTCGCCAACCTTGGCGGTGGGAAGCTTGTCAACCTCAACGATGTCGTCGACAGCAACCTTGTGCTGACGACCACCGCTGCGCACGATGGCGTACACGGATCTCTCTTTTCGCTCGGAACGGAACCCCCGCAGTCCAGCCGCGCGAGGCGGCCTCTCCCGGATCTCACGAGGAAACCTGGCGAAAACCGGGAGGAAAAAGGTTTACGGGAGTGAGGCGCATCGATGGACACGCCGACGGTCAAGGTTACGGGTCGCCCCACGGAAGGGCAAACCGGCCCCTTGACCGGCGGACTCACCCGGTCCCGACGGTCTTGATCTCACCGTCCTGAGGCAGCGCCTTGACGCCCTTGCACAGGCTCGTGTTGTCCGAGACCCCCGGGTACGCGACGCCCCACACCTTGTTGAAGTGCGTGCGGTACGTGTCGTGCACGGAGTCGTCGTCGATCTTGACGTACGCCTCGTCGTTCTCGCGCAGCGCGGGGTTCGAGGCGTTCTGCGAGCCGGTGAACGTGATCTTGTTGCGCGCGCCGTCGTACACGCCGTCGATCGCCACGTACTTGGTGTGGATGATGTACGGCGTCGTCGGCGAGGTCCGCGGGTCGTTGTAGCAGCGCACCGGCGGGGCGCCGGTGGAGTGCATCGACTTCCAGGTGCCGCTGTCGGAGGTCGCGTACTCGATCTGGACCGTGCAGCCCGCCTTCTTCAGCGAGACCAGCTTGTCGGCGATGGCCTGCCGGGTGATCTGGAAGATCGCGGCGCGCACGATCGTCCGCTTCGTGGTGCCGGTCACCGCGTCCTTGTAGGTGCAGGAGACGTTGTTGAGCACCGAGTGCAGCGTGTCCGTGGAGTTCGTGGTGCCGGCCCGCGGGAAGAAGTACGCCTTGTAGCGGCCGTTGGTGACCGTGCGGTAGTCCCAGTTCGCCCAGTCCTTGGCGACCATGTCGTCAAAATAGTCCGCGTACGCGCCGTAGAGCACCCGGTTGTTGGGCAGCTGGAGCGCGTCGTTGAAGAACTTCGTGCTCGCGGACGGCGTGGAGTTCGCCGTGGTCTGCACGACGACGTTCGTGGCGCCCTCGACGGCCGAGAACAGCCAGAACTTGTTGTGCATGATCGACTTCCCGAACTTCGGGTCGCCGAGGCAGGACTTGTCCGTGGGGCACAGCTGCACGAAGGACGGGTTGGCGCGGCTGGTGCCGAAGAGCGCGACCAGCTGCGAGTAGACCGTGTTGTCCGGCCGGTCCGTCCTGCTGGTCGAGTCGAGCAGGATCTGCACGCGTACGCCGCGGTCCCTGGCCCGCTTCAGGGCGTCGACGATCGTCTGCTCCCACACGTGGAAGACGGCGACCTTGATGGTGGAGCCGGGCAGCGCCGCGTCCGTCAGTTCGACGAGCCTGGTGCGGATGGCGTACTGCTCCTGGGTGGTGCCCAGCGGATCGTTGAAGATCGGCCCCTCGGTCCAGGTCCGCGCCTCGTCCGCCTGCGCGGTGCCCGCCCCGACCCCCGCCTGCACCCCGGCCGCGGAGAGCACGGTGGCCAGGGCCACCATCTGCCGTCCACCCTTGGCCGACTTCTCGGCACGGTGTCTGCCCGTGCCTCTGAGACGCACGTGCGCCATCGCATTCCCTCCCCTGACACGAGTACGCGTCTCCCCAACGCCCACCCGCGTCCTTCACTTGTATGACTGCATGAGTTTTACAGGCAGTTGGCCGTGCTCCAAGAGGCGGGGGGGCAAATCACGTGGTCTTCGCGGCCTCCCGTGTACACCGCACACGACAACGCCCCCGCACAGCGCTGCTGTGCGGGGGCGTCGCTGCCCGGTACGGGCGGTGCCTCAGGCCTCGTCGGCCGCGGCCGAGACGGACGGCAGCGACTGCTGCTCGGCCGCCGCGGTCTTCTTCGCGGTCGTCTTCTTGGCCGTCGTCTTCTTGGCGGCGGTCTTCTTGGCGGTCGCGGTGGTCTTCTTCGCCGCGGTCGCCTTCTTCGCCGTCGCCTTCTTGGCGGCCGTCTTCTTGGCCGCCGTCTTCTTTGCGGGCGCCTCGTCCGCGGCCGTCTCGTCCGCGGCCGACTCGGTCGCGGGCGCCTCGGCCGTGGCCTTCTTGGCCGCCGTCTTCTTGGTGGCGGCCTTCTTCGCCGTCGCCTTCTTGGCCGTCTTACGGGCGGCCTTCTTGGCGGCGGGCGCCTCCTCGGCCTCCGCCGGAGCGGCGTCCTGGGCGGGCGCCTCGTCCGTGGCCGACGGGACGACCACGACGGCCGTGTCCTCGGCGGTGGACGGCGCGGTCGCCTTGCGGACGGCGCGACGGCGCGGGCGGGCCGGGGCCGCGGCCTCGGTCACCTCGGCCTTCGGCGCCTCGGGCTCAGCGGCCTGCGGCTCCTGTACGGGCTCGGCCTTGACCGGCTCCGTGACGGTCACCGCCGCGGCCTCCTCGGAGGACGCCTTCGGGGAACCGGCGGGAGCGGACGCCTTGCGCGTGGCACGGCGGCGCGGGCGCGGCGCGGGGGCCTCGTCCTGCACCGGCTCGGGCGCGGGCGCCTCGACGGGCTCGGCGGCCTTCGGCTCCTCGACGACCGGCGCGGGGGCCTCGGCCTCGGCCTCGGCGGCCCTGCGCTCGGCGGCCCGCTCGGCCTTCGACTTCCGGCCGGACCTCGCCGGCTTCTCGGCCTCCGCCTGCGGGGCGCCGGCCGGGGCCGACACACGGCGCGTGGCGCGGCGGCGCGAGCGGCCACGGCTGCCCGCGGCGGCCTCCGCCTCGGCGGCGCTGGAGTACAGCTCCTCGTCCGGGACGAACTCCGGCTCCGGCAGTGCCGCGGGAGCCGCGACCTCCGCGGCGACCTCGGCCTCGGACTCGGTCTCGGTCGCGGTCGCGGTCTGCTCCACGGCAGGAGCCTCGTGCGTCTCGTGCTGGTGCTCGCCGTTGCCACCGCGGCCGCGCTTCTTGCGCTTGCCGCCGCCACCGCCGGAGGCGGGCTGCTCCATGTGCACGATGACGCCGCGGCCGTTGCAGTGCACGCAGGTCTCGGAGAAGGACTCCAGGAGGCCCTGGCCGACGCGCTTACGGGTCATCTGGACCAGGCCCAGCGAGGTGACCTCGGCGACCTGGTGCTTGGTCCGGTCCCGGCCCAGGCACTCCAGGAGACGGCGCAGGACCAGGTCCCGGTTGGACTCCAGGACCATGTCGATGAAGTCGATGACGACGATGCCGCCCAGGTCGCGCAGCCGCAGCTGGCGCACGATCTCCTCGGCCGCCTCCAGGTTGTTCCTGGTCACGGTCTCTTCGAGGTTGCCGCCCTGGCCGGTGAACTTACCGGTGTTGACGTCGACCACGATCATGGCCTCGGTCTTGTCGATCACCAGGGAGCCGCCGGACGGCAGCCACACCTTGCGGTCGAGCGCCTTGGCGAGCTGCTCGTCGATCCGGTACGTCGCGAAGACGTCGACCTCGGACGTCCACTTGGACAGCCGGTCGGAGAGGTCGGGCGCCACGTGGTTGACGTAGCCGTGGATGGTGTCCCACGCCTCGTCACCGGAGACGATGACCTTGGAGAAGTCCTCGTTGAAGATGTCGCGCACGACGCGGACGGTCATGTCCGGCTCGCCGTACAGCAGGCTCGGCGACGAGGTCGAGATCTGCTTGGACTTCTTCTGGATGTCCTCCCACTGGGCCTGCAGACGCTCGACGTCGCGGCGCAGCTCGTCCTCGCTCGCGCCCTCGGCGGCGGTGCGCACGATGACGCCCGCGTCCTCGGGGACGATCTTCTTGAGGATGGTCTTCAGGCGCGCGCGCTCGGTGTCGGGCAGCTTGCGGCTGATGCCGGTCATCGAGCCCTCGGGCACGTAGACCAGGTAGCGGCCGGGCAGCGAGACCTGGCTGGTCAGGCGGGCGCCCTTGTGGCCGATCGGGTCCTTGGTGACCTGCACGAGCACGGACTGGCCGGACTTGAGGGCGGTCTCGATGCGGCGCGGCCCGTTGGCCATGCCGAGCGCCTCGAAGTTGACCTCACCGGCGTAGAGCACCGCGTTGCGGCCCTTGCCGATGTCGATGAAGGCGGCCTCCATCGACGGCAGCACGTTCTGGACCTTGCCCAGGTACACGTTGCCGACGTACGAGGTCGACTGCTCCTTGTTGACGTAGTGCTCGACGAGGATGTCGTCTTCCAGCACGCCGATCTGGGTGCGCTCGCCGTGCTGGCGGACCACCATCACGCGCTCGACGGCCTCGCGGCGCGCCAGGAACTCGGCCTCGGTGATGATCGGGACGCGGCGGCGACCCTGCTCGCGGCCCTCGCGGCGGCGCTGCTTCTTCGCCTCCAGACGCGTGGAGCCCTTGATGGACTGCACCTCGTCCGAGGAGGTCGACTTCTCTTCCTTCTTGCGCGGCTCGCGGACCTTGACGACCGTGCGCTCCGGGTCGTCGGCCGGCTGCTCGCCGTCCGAGGAACCGTCCCCGGCGCGACGGCGGCGGCGACGGCGGCGACGGCTGCTGCTGGAGCCGCCGGAACCGGCGGACTCGTCGCGCTGCTCGTCGGCCTCGGCGCTGTCGTCGTCGGACTCCGCGGCGGCCGGCTCGGCGTCCTCGTCGGAGGCGCCGGACTCGTGCTCGTTCTCGGTGTCGTTGTCGATGTCGCCGGACTCGCCGCGGCGACGGCGACGGCCGCCCCGACGGCGGCGGCGGGCCGGGCGGTCCCCGTGCTCGTCCTGCTCGTCGTTCTCGCCGTTCTCCTCGGCCCGCTGGTCCTGGGCCTCGGTCTCGGCGGCGGCCTCGGGGGCCTCGGTCTCCTTGGGCGCCTCGACAGCGGCGGGCTGCTCGTCGGCGGCGCGACGGCGGCGGCGACGGCGCGGCCCCAGGTCCTCCTCGACGGTGACGGCGGCCGGCTCGGGCTCGGGCTGCTTCTCGACGGCGGCCTCGGCTGCGGCAGCGGCGGCGGCCCGCTCCGGCGTCTGGAACATCGGCTCGGTGAAGACGGGCGCCTGGAACGTGGCGACGGAGGCGCGCTTCGGGCGCGTGTCGTCGTCCTGCGCGTCCCGGCCGGCCTTCGCCTGCCTCGATCCCGACCTGGCGGACTTCGTGGCCTTGGTGGCCTTCGGCTCGGCGAAACCGCCGGCCGCCTTACGGGTGGCGCGGCGCCTGCGGCGCGGCGACTCGTCCTCGGCGCTCTCGGCGCTCTCCGTGGCCTCGGTGTTCTCCGTGGCCTCGGCCTCGGGCGCCTTCTCGGCGGCGATGGCGTCGGAGACCTCGGGCGGGCCGGCGGGCGCGCTCGGCGCGGCGGCGCCACGGGTGGCGCGGCGGCGGTTGCGGCGCGGGCCCGCGCCCTCGTCGGCGACCGGCGCCGGCTCGGCGGCGGGCGCCGCGGCCTCGGCCTGCGGCTCCTCGGCGGGGGCGGCCTCAGCGGCCGGGGTGGCCTCAGCGGCCGGAGCGTCCGGGGTGGAAACGGTGCGGGCTG
>NZ_JBHWKQ010000074.1:0-21829 GCF_042730865.1 Streptomyces sp. NPDC059897
CCTCGACACCCTGCAGGACATGCTCCGGTGCTGGACCGGCACCTGCACCACCTGCGGCCAACCACTCACCAGAACCAGAACCTAACGAAGCACTATTAGGGCCCTTCTGACGGATCAGGCCGGATCAGTGCCGACGGACCAGGGGGAAGGGCAGCGTCTCGCGGATGGTGCGGCCGGTGAGGAACATGACGAGCCTGTCGACGCCGATGCCGAGTCCGCCGGTGGGTGGCATCGCGTATTCGAGGGCGTCGAGGAAGTCCTCGTCCAGTTCCATGGCCTCGGGGTCGCCCCCGGCGGCCAGCAACGACTGGGCGGTGAGGCGACAGCGCTGTTCGACGGGGTCGGTCAACTCGCTGTAGGCGGTGCCCAGTTCCGTGCCAAAGGCGACGAGGTCCCAGCGTTCGGCGAGTCTGGGGTCGCCACGGTGCTGCCGGGTCAGCGGCGAGACGTCGGTCGGGAAGTCCTTGTAGAAGGTGGGCAGCCGGGTCTGCTTCTCGACGAGCCGCTCGTACATCTCCAGGACCACGTCGCCGCGCGCCTCGTCCGGCGCGTACGGGACCCCGGCCCGCTCGCAGAGCCGCAGCAGCCGCGGCAGTTCGGTGTCCGCGTCGACGCTCTCGCCGAGCGCCTCGGAGATGGCCCCGTACACCGTCTTCACCGGCCAGGGCCCCGAGATGTCGTGTGGCGTGGGTGTGGGCGCGTTCGGCTACGGGGTAGGGGGCGACGCCCTTCGCGAGCAGCCGGCCGAGCTTGCGGTGGCGCATCCGCACCCGCTCCGGCTGTCGGGAGGTCTCGCGCTCCGCGGGCCCGTCCTGGCTCAGTTCCAGCGCCTCGATGGGCGGCAGGTGTTCGGTGGTCGCCGGGGCGCTGACCGCGGAGGGTGTGTGATGGCCCTTGCCCCACAGGCGGCGCAGCGAAGGGACGGAGACGAAGCCCTCGGTCCGCGTAGCAGATGAAGCGGGGGCACCACTGGGGGCGGTACTTGGCGTTGGCGCGGTACAGGCTCTCCAGCTGGCACCAGCGAGAGGAGAACAGGAGCAGTCCGCGCCACAGCCGCAGCACCGGGCCCGCGCCGATCCGCGCGCCTTCCTCGAACGCGGAGCGGAACACCGCGAAGTTCAGCGAGACCCGGCGGATGCCGAACCGGGAGGCGGCCTCGCAGAGCTCGGCGACCATGAACTCGGTGACACCGTTGGGCGCGCTGCGGTCACGGCGCATCAGGTCCAGGGACACACCGTCCTTGCCCCAGGGCACGAAGGACAGTAGCGCCAGCAGCCGGCCGTCCGCCCCGAGCGCCTCGACCAGCAGGCAGTCACCGTCGAGCGGATCGCCGAGGCGGTCCAGGGCCATGGAGAACTCGCGCTCGGTCTCGGTGTCGCGCCAGGCGTCCGCCTTGTCGACGACGTCCCGCATCTCCGCGTCGGTCAGGTCGGCGTGGCGGCGGATACGGCATGTGGCACCGCCGCGGCGCACCCGGCCGACCGCCTGCCGGGTGACCCGCATGTCCCGGTGGCCGAGGTCGAAGTCGGCGGGGCGGACGACGGCCTCGTCGCCCAGTTGCAGAGCGCCGAGGCCGGCCCGCGCGAAGGCGGTCGCCCCGTCTTCGGAGGCGCCCATCACGGCGAGAAGTCGCGTTGAGCCGCCATCTCTGCGGCCGCACCACCCGCCACCTGCACCTCTCCAAAACCAAAGCCAGCCGGTTTCCGAAACGTATCCCGGGCAAGATCGGGCCGCACATCGGAATGGGGGGGCGGGGTGGGCCTCAGCCCTTAATTGGGCGGCCCTCGGCACCGAACGTCACCGGGCGGCCCTCCGCACCGACCACACACCCGCCGCGACGATCAACCCGGCCGCCCCCAATTGCCGCCCGGTCAACTCCTCGTCCAGCAGCGCGAAACCGACCCCCGCCGCCACCGCGGGGCTCAGCGCGAGCAGCACACCAAAAGCCTGGGCGTCGATGCGCCGCAGCACCGTCATGTCCAGCGCGTACGGGATCAGCGAGGACAGCAGCGCCACGAGAAGCCCGGTGAACAGGACGGACGGGTGGGCCGCCACCCGGTCGCCGTCCGTGACGGCGGTGACCGGGGTCAGCACGCACGCGCCGACGGCCAGCGCCAGCGTCAGCCCGGTCCAGTCGGGGAACAGCCGCCCGACCCGCCGGCTCAGAACCACGTAACCGGCCCGGCACACCGCGGCGGCCCCTCCCAGGAGGAGCCCGGCGGCGGGCAGCGAGGCGCCCGGGGCCGTCAGCAGCAGCACGCCCGCCAGGGCAAGGAGCGCCACCACGAGATGCTCGATCCGGCGGGACAGCGCGATCGACAGGGCCAGCGGGCCGAGCAGTTCGAGTGTCGCGGCCACCCCGATCGGGAGCCGGCTGATGGCCTGGAAGTAGGCCAGGTTCATGGCCGCGAGGACCAGGCCGAGCGCGGCGGCCGCGCGCCACTGGGCCGCTGTGATGCCCCGCAGCCGGGGCCGGACGAGCAGCCACATGATCACGGCGGCGAAGCACAGCCGCATACCGGCCAGCGCCGTGGGGCCCACGGCGGCGTACGCGCCCTTCGCGACGGCGGAGCCCACCTGGAGGCTGGCTATCTGGGCGAGCATCAACGCCGGTGCCACCGCCGCTCCCCGCGCCTGCGGGCGCGGACTCTCCACCGTCGTGTCCATCCGGGACCTCCACACGCTCGGTGCCGGCGCCTTCGGCACGGCCCGCGACACACGGTGCTGTAATGCCCTTATGCACTTCAACCATTACGGAGGCGAGGCCGCCCGGCTCGCGGCGGACCTGGTCAACCTGACGGAGCCACCACGCCCCGACAGCCTGGAGACACTGCTCGCCGCGCACGGCGTCGCGGACCGCGCGCTCACCACCGCGCAGACCGAGTCGATCTGGGACTGGAGCCGCCGCCTGGCCGGGTGCTTCGGGCGGCAGGACATCGAGGAGCGGTGCCACGCGGTCAACGAACTGCTCGCGGACGCGTCGAGCAGCCCCCGGATCTCCCTGCACGACGGGCGGCCGCACCTGCACTACAGCGCGACCGGCGCCGACGCGGCCGCACACATCCGCGCCGTCACCGCCGCCGGACTCGCCTACGTGATCTGCTCCGCCGACGCCGGCCGGCTGGGCCGCTGCGCACGCCGGAACTGCGCCCTGGCCTTCGTCGACACCTCCCGGGGCGGGCGCCGAACCTACTGCTCGGTGCGCTGCGCCAACAACGACGCCGTGGCCCGGCACCGCGAACGCGGCCAGGCATCGCAAGGCGTGACCGGCCAGGCATCACAACGCAGAACACATTCCTAACACGAGGGGTGTTGTGTTTGAGGGGTTCGCTGTTAGCTTGTCGGGCAGTGGCAGGAAGGAAACGCCGTGAGCACCGATGAACTCCCCACGGGATCAGCCGAGTTGCTGAGCCCGCAGGCGCGCCAGGAGCGCATCCGCGACCGGGTGCTCGAGCTGGGCTCGGCCCGCATCGAGGACCTGGCGCGCGAGCTGGGGGTCAGCGTGATGACCATCCACCGCGACCTGGACCGGCTCGCCGACGAGGGCTGGCTCCGCAAGACGCGCGGGGCGGCCACGGCCCAGCAGTCCGTGCTCTTCGAGAGCAACGTCCGCTACCGGACGACGCAGCAGGGCGAGGCGAAGAAGGCGCTGGCCGGCGCCGCCCTGGAGCACATCGACCGGGGTCAGGCGATCCTGCTGGACGACAGCACCACCTCGCTGGCCCTCGCCCGCGCGCTGCCCGAGAGCGGACCGCTCACCGTCATCACCAACTTCCTCGCCATCGTCAACGCCCTGGCGGGACGGCCCGGCATCGAGCTGATCTCCCTCGGCGGCAGCTACGACCCGCACTACGACGCCTTCCAGGGCATGGCGACCTGCGACCACATCAAACCCCTGCGCGCCGACACGGTGTTCATCTCGACATCGGCGGTCGCGGACGGCCACTGCTATCACCAGTCGCAGGAGGCGATCCTCGTCAAGCGGGCGCTCCTGGAGGCCGCCCAGCGCCGGATCCTGCTCGTCGACCACACCAAGTTCCAGAAACGGGCGCTGCACCGGGTCGCCCCGCTCTCCGACTTCGACCTCGTCATCGTCGACGACCGCATCTCCAGTACGGAGTTGGAGGCGCTGCGCGAGGACGGCGTCACCGTGCAGGTCGCCGCCCTGCGCCCGGGCACCCCCGAGGCCTGAACCGGCCCGGGTCCCGACCTGCCGGAACACCCGCACAACCACCGCGAACCCACCGGATCCATCCCCACACGGATCCGTGTCCCCAACCGCATCTCATCTGCGCAAGAGCCGACTGCCAATGGAGGTAGTAGTGATCAGTGTGCCGAAGCGAATGCAGGCCGTGGTCGTCCACGGGCCCGAGGACTATCGCCTCGAAGAGGTCGACGTCCCCACCCCGGGGCCCGGTGAACTGCTGTTGCGGACCGAGGCGGTGGGGGTGTGCGCGAGCGACCTCAAGTGCTACCACGGCGCCCCCAAGTTCTGGGGCGACGAGAACCGTCCTGCCTGGGCGCAGCGCGGCATCATCCCCGGTCACGAGTTCGTGGGCGTGGTGGCCGCCGGCGAGGACGCCGCACTCGCGGCCCACGGCGTGCAGGTCGGCGACCGCATCGCCTGCGAGCAGATCGTGCCGTGCGAGGAGTGCCGCTACTGTCGGCGCGGTCAGTACTGGATGTGCGGCCCGCACGACATGTTCGGCTTCCGCAACCACCACGGCGCCATGGCGCAGTACATGGTCATTCCGCCCAACGCCCGTGCCCACAAGGTCTCGCACGACCTCAAGCCGCACCACGCCGCGTACGCGGAGCCGCTGTCCTGCGCGCTGCACGCGGTGGAGCGCGCCGACATCCACTTCGAGGACGTCGTGGTGGTCGCCGGCTGCGGCCCCATCGGCCTCGGCCTCATCGCGGGCGCGCGGCAGAAGAACCCGCTGAAGATCATCGCTCTCGACCTGGACGACAACAAGCTCGAACTGGGCCGCCGCACGGGCGCCGACATCGTCCTCAACCCCGCCAAGGAAGACGTCGTCGCCCGCGTCAAGGAACTGACCGACGGCTACGGCGCCGATGTCTACCTGGAGGGCACCGGCGCCACGCCCGCTGTCGCGCAGGGCCTCAACCTGCTGCGCAAGCTGGGCACGTACGTCGAGTACTCGGTCTTCGGCTCCGACGTCACGGTCGACTGGTCGATCATCTCCGACGACAAGGAACTCGACGTCCGAGGCGCCCACTTGGGCCCGCACTGCTGGCCCGCGGCGATCCGCCTCTTGGAGGACGGCAAGGTGCCGGTCGACGACATCTGCACCCACCAGTTCGGCCTGCGCGACTTCCAGAAGGCGCTCGACCTGGTCGCGGACACCTCCGGTGCCTCCGTGAAGGTGTCGATCCTGCCCAACGCCGAGGCCGACGCGGTGGTCGCGTGACGGCCGCGGCCGCCGGGACCGCGAAGGCCCACGAGACCCGGCTCGACCGCATGGGCATACCCCACTCGCTGCGCTGGGGCTTCGTCGCCGTCCTGGTCTTCATGACCGGCAACGGCACCGAGTCCAACTTCATCGCCCCGCACATCGAGCACGTCCTGGGCAGCACCACCGCGACGGCCAGCACCATCATCTCCATGTACGGCGTGTCCGTACTGGTCGGCAGCTATCTGTCCGGAGCCCTCACCGACCTGTGGGGCCCGCGCCGTGTCATGCTGCTCGGCACCGCCGTATGGGTCGTCTTCGAGGCACTGTTCCTGGCGGGCCTCGCCGCCGGCAGCATGCCGATGGTCTTCCTCACCTACTTCCTGCGCGGCTTCGGCTACCCGCTGTTCGCCTTCGCCTTCCTGGTGTGGGTGAACCTCGTGTCGCCGAAGGAGCGCAACGGCGCCGCGGTCGGCTGGTTCTACGTCATGTTCACCGGCGGACTGCCCACGCTGGGCTCGCTGTTCGCGCTCGGCATGATCCCGGCGTTCGGCGGCTCGACCGGAGGCGAGACCGGCGCCATGGCGGCCTCCACCGCCCTGGTGGTCATCGGATTCCTCATCGCCCGCTTCGCGGTCAAGGAGCCGCACGGATCGCGGCGGGTGGCCCCGGAAGACAAGTCCTCATTCGAAGTCCTCACCGCGGGACTGCGCCTGACGGCACGTCAGCCCAAGGTCCTGATGGGCTTCCTCGTGCGGCTCATCAACACCGCGCCCCAGTACGGCATGTTCATCATCCTGCCCGGCGTCATCGCGGACGACCGGGGCTGGGGCCAGAGCCGCTGGCTCACCATGACCGTCCTTGTCTACGCGACGAACATCCTGGTCAACGCCCTGTTCGGCGCCATCGGCGACCGCTGGGGCTGGCGTCGCACCGTGCAGTGGTTCGGTGTGTTCGGCTCCTCCGTCGGGCTGCTCGCCTGGTGGTACGTGCCGCAGCTGGTGCCCGCCGGTTCCACGTGGGGCTTCTGGGTGTCCGTCGTCGCGGGATGTGTGTTCGGCTGCCTGCTCGCCGGGTTCGTGCCGATGGGCGCCATCATGCCCGCGCTCGTCCCGGCGGAGTTCAAGGGCGCGGCCATGGCGATGTACACCACGGCGGCCGGTGGCGCCTCGTTCCTCGGCTCGGCGGTGGTCGCCGCCGTGCTGTCGGTCGGCCTCGGCAACGCCGGAGTGGTGTGGGCGTTCGTGGTGCTGTACGGCGCGGCCTTCGTGATGGTGTCGTTCCTCAACGTGCGGCAGAGCGACGAGAGTTCGCAGGAGGAGCCGGCCGGGGCCGTCATGGCCCGCTGAGCCCGCCCACCCGATCACGTACGCCCCGACCGCGTACCGACCCGACCTCGTACCGACGCGACGCACCGTAGTTGCTTTAGGAGGTACCCCTCGTGACCAGACTCTTCGACGACCCGGCGAACTTCGCCGAGGACCAACTGGCCGGCTTTCTCGACCTGTACGCGGACCGGTTGCGCGGCGTACCCGGAGGCGTCGTCGCACACCGCGGCGAGCACCCCCAGGTGGCGGTCGTCATCGGCGGCGGATCGGGACACTACCCGGCCTTCTGCGGAACGGTCGGCCCCGGCATGGCCCACGGCGCCGTGGTGGGCAACATCTTCACCTCACCGTCGGCGACCCAGGTCTACTCGGTGGCGAAGGCCGCCGACCAGGGCAGAGGCGTGATCCTCAGCTTCGGCAACTACGCCGGGGACGTGCTGAACTTCCGGATCGCCGCCGAGCGGCTGTGCGCCGAGGGCATCGACACCCGGATCGTGATCGTCACCGACGATGTGGCGTCCGCCGAGGAAGAGGGCAAACGCCGGGGCATCGCGGGCGACTTCACGGTCTTCAAGGTCATGGGCGCGGCAGCCGCCGAGGGCCTCGACCTCGACGAGGTGGAACGCCTCGGCCGCGCCGCCAACACCGCGACACGCAGCCTGGGCGTCGCCTTCGCCGGCTGTACGCTGCCGGGCGCGGGGGAGCCGCTGTTCGAGGTGCCCGAGGGACACCTGGGCCTCGGCCTCGGTATCCACGGCGAGCCGGGCATCGAGGACGTCCCGATGCTGAAGGCCGACGAGCTGGCGGCGCTCCTCGTGGAACGCCTCCTCCAGGAGACACCTCCCACCGCGGGCCGCCGGGTGGGCGCGATCCTCAACGGCCTCGGTGCCACCAAGTACGAGGAACTCTTCCTCCTCTGGGGCCGGGTGTCCGCGCGGCTGCGGGAGCGCGGCATCGAGATCGTCGACCCCGAGGTGGGCGAGCTGGTGACCAGTCTCGACATGGGCGGCTGCTCACTCACCCTGATGTGGCTGGACGAGGAACTGGAACCGCGCTGGCGCGCCGACGCCTACACCCCGGCGTTCCGCAAGGCACACGCACCGCTGTCCGACCTGCGCGCCACCGACGCGAACGGGGCCGCCGCAGCGGTGACGGAGATCCCCCAATCCTCCCCGGCCGCACGCGAGTTGGCCGACCGGGTGCGCACGGCGCTGTCGACGATCCACCGCACGATGGTGGACAACGAGGAGGAACTGGGCCGCATCGACGCGGTCGCCGGGGACGGCGACCACGGCCGCGGCATGGTCAGGGGCGCCCGGTTCGCCGCCGAGCGTGCCGAGCGGGCGAGCCGGGACGCCGGTGCCGGATGGCTGCTGCGGCAGGCGGGCCAGTCCTGGGCCGAGTACGCGGGCGGCACGTCGGGCGTCCTGTGGGGCGCGGCGCTTGAGGCGTTCGGACGCGCGCTGGACGACGAAGCGGACGCGTACACGGCGGCCGATGTCACCACCGGCGTACGGGCGTTCACCGACGCCATCGGCGACCTGGGCCGGGCCGCGCCGGGCGACAAGACGATGCTCGACGCCCTGCTCCCGTTCGCCGACACCCTGCAACGCGCCACGGACTCGGGCATCGAACCGGCCGAGGCCTGGCGCACGGCAGCCGAGGCGGCGACCCGCGCCGCCGAGGCCACGAAGGACCTGCGCCCCAAGGTGGGCCGGGCCCGCCCCCTCGCGGAGCGCAGCCTCGGCACCCCCGACGCGGGGGCGACCTCGCTGGCCCTGATCGTGACGGCGCTGGCCGAGTCACCACACGCGCAGGAACAGACGCAGGGACAGGAACCGGGACAGACACATGAACAGAACCGACAAGGAGTGACAACGGCATGACGGACCGGCTGCGTCTGGTCGTCGGCTGCGACGACGCCGGCTTCGAGTACAAGGAACGCATCAAGGCCGACCTCCAGGCCGACGACCGCGTCTCCGAGGTGCTCGACGTCGGCGTGGAGGCCGACGGCA
The DNA here is from genome assembly GCF_042730865.1 of Streptomyces sp. NPDC059897. Taxonomy (NCBI): domain Bacteria; kingdom Bacillati; phylum Actinomycetota; class Actinomycetes; order Kitasatosporales; family Streptomycetaceae; genus Streptomyces; species Streptomyces sp. NPDC059897. The sequence continues at coordinate 8,758 of NZ_JBHWKQ010000074.1, forward strand.
CGACCGCCTACCCGCACATCGGCGTGGCCGCGGCCCGCCTCGTCGCCGAGGACCGGGCCGACCGCGCTCTGCTCATCTGCGGCACGGGACTCGGCGTGGCGATCTCCGCGAACAAGGTCCCCGGCATCCGCGCGGTGACCGCCCACGACGCGTACTCCGTGGAACGCTCGGTGAAGAGCAACAACGCGCAAGTGCTGTGCATGGGCCAACGCGTGGTCGGCCTGGAACTCGCCCGCAAGCTCGCCTCAGAGTGGCTGCAGCACCGCTTCGACCCGGACAGTTCCTCGGCGGAGAAAGTGGCGGCACTGAGCCGGTACGAGACGGATCCGGGTGGAGGCCGCCCGGGTGACGCATGAGAATTATATTAGGTTAGCCTTGCCTAAATTTTACTCGATGGATCGGCAGGGATACCGCACCCATGTCCACACTCAACAGACGTGTCCACCGCACCGCGGCGACCACCGTCGCCCTGGCGGCCTGCACCGCGCTCACCCTGGTGGAACCCGCCGCCGCGGCCGGATCGACGCTCAAGTCGGCGCCGCTCGCCCCCGGCCTGTACCAGTCCGCGTACTCCGAGAGGAACGACGCGCTCTGGGCGACCAGTTCGGTGGGGCAGCCGCCGGCGCCGGTCACGGACTCCCGGTTGGTGCGGCTCGACCCCGACACGCTGGAGGTGGAGGCGAGCTACCCGACGCCCCTCGATGAAGGCGACGGCACCGTCGAAGCCGCCTACGGCATCGACGTGGACGACGAGCACAACACGGTGTGGGTCACCAACACACGCAACGACAGCATCGCCGTGTACAGCCAGCGGACGGGCCGCCACCTCGCGACCGTGCCCGGCGTCGCGCACGCCCGCGAGATCGTCGTCGACGAGAAGCGCGACACCGTCTGGGCCACGGCTTTCGGCACCGGCTCGGTCGTCGCCTTCGACACCGTCACGTACAAGGAGACCCGGCGTGTCACCGTCGAGGGATCGGGCCCGACGGGCCTCGCGGTGAACGAACGCACCGGCGCGGTCCACGCCGCCGATTTCACGCACGACCGCATCATCCAGATAGCCCCCGGCTCCTCCGGGCCGCGCCTCCTCCCCACCGGCGACGGCCCCCTCTCCATAGCCCTCTCCGCGAACGGCCGGACCGCCTACACCGCCGACCAGGGCGCGGGCGGTGTGTCGGTCGTGGACCTGCGCAAGGGTGCGGTCGTCAAGTCGATAGCCACCGGGCAGGGCGCCAAGTCCCTCACCACGGTGGGGCGTTCGGCGCGCGTACTGGTCGTCAACCGGCTCGACGACAGCATGTCCGTCGTCGACACGCGTTCCGGTGCCGTCAAGGAGACCATCGGCACCAACGCCCTCCCCAACCATGTGCACATGAGCGACGAGAACACCGCCTACGTCCTGGACAAGTCGGCCTCAGGACCCCAGGGCGAGGACCATGTCACCCGGATCGATGTGGCGCGCTGACGCCAACGGCCGGGGCGTGCGCCCCGTCTTCGCGTCAGCGCAGCTCGGACTCGATGCGGTCGACCTCGTCCTTGGCCTCCTTGAGGCCCAGGCCGGTCGCCTCGCGGTAGGCCTTGATGGCGGGGATCTTCTTGCCGTCCCGCAGCAGGGCCCGCACGTCGTCGAGGCCCGGGCCGAGCGTGTCGGTCTCGATCCCCAGGTGTTCGATGATCAGGTCCAGCTTCCGCTCGACGCGGACGGTTCTGCGGTTGACGCGGTCGACCTTGCGCTCGACGGTGCCGGCCGTGATGAGCACGCCGACCAGGATGATGAGTATCGCTGCGATGTCCATGATCCCTGATCCTAGGCAACACGCATGACGCGAACGGCACGCGGACACGCGTACGCGGGTCGGATCCTGAGCCACAAGGAATAACAGGTCGTGCGGCTTCGCCCGCTCAAGTAAGGTCGGGATCTTCGGACGGCCGAGGCCGTTCCGGAGTCCTTGAAGGTATGGGTCCACGTCATGCATCCAGCCACCCACCCCACCCGTCGCAGACTCGACGCGGCACTGGCCGAACTCACCACGGTCTTCCGCGGCATGACCGCGCACCCGGACGAGGTCAACTGCACCTGCCACTGGGGGAGCGAGGAGGAGCTGGCCCTCCTCAAGGTGCCCGACGTGGAGGTGGATCCGGATCTGCTGCGCCGCACATGGCAGGCCGTCGACTGGACGGATCACGGCGCGGTGCTGCGCCGCGTCCTGCCGCAGTTCGCCGCCGCCCTGGTGGCCGGACGCGTCGATCCGCTGTTCGGCCTCGAGGAGGCAGGGGACTCCTTCGCCCGCGGCCGCTGGCAGCGGTGGCCCGACGTGCAGGCCGGTGCGGTACGCGAGTTCCTGCACGCCTGGTGGGCGCAGAGCCTCGCGGACCCGGACGCCGCCGTGCCCGCACACCAGGTCATGGCGATGTGCGCCGAGGCGTCCGGCACCGTCGCACCCTGGCTCGCCGTCTGGGAGCGGGAGACCGGCCCTCTCAGCGACCGGCGGCTCGTCGAGGCTGCGGAGGAGTGGGAGTACGAGCTGCTGGGGGACGGGCTCCCGTGGTACGTCAACTGGTACGAGACCGATGAGGACCGGATGAGCGCCGAACTGGCGGCCTGGCTCCACGGCCACGCCGCCGCGCGACTCCGCGCCATGGGTGCCCCGCAGGAACTGGTGCACCGGATTGAACTGCTGGCTCTCACCGGCGACGCCCGCTGGACGCACCCGCACTGGCCGGGCCACCGCTACTGACGCCATGGCCCGAGTGACATCAACCCAGTGACATCGACTCATAGGCATCAGCCCGGTGTCATCAACCCAGTGACATAGGCGTCCAGCCGCCGCTCCACGACCCGCGTGGTCAGCTCAGTCCGCCCGGCCGCCCGCCACGGCCGCGCCACCGCCTCCACCTCCTCCGAGAACGCCAGCGCGTCCCGGACCCGCCAGTACAGCCGGTCGCCCGGGTCCGCCGCGAGCGCCCCACCGGCCTCCTCGTAGGCGTCGGCGAACCGCTGCCCCCACTCCGGCCCGTGGATCAGGGCCAGGTTGGTGCAGCTGTGCGCCACGTCGAGGTCCGCGGGACCCCAGGACGCCCCGGCCCAGTCGACGACGCCGGTGATCCGGGTCGCGGGCGTGTCGAACAGTACGTTGCCGGGGTGGAAGTCCCGGTGCAGGAAGCGCCCTTCGTAGGGCGGCGCGGGCTCCCGGATGATGTCGATGGCCGCGGCCCACGCGGCGGCGTCGGCACCCTCGGGAACCACGACGGTGTCGGCGGTGGTCAACGCCTCGTACTTCGGGGGCTGTTCACCGGGGCACACCGCGTGAATGGCGGCGAGCTGACGCGCGAGCAGCCGGACACGTGTCTCAAGGCCTTCGTCGTCGAGGAGCGTACGACCCGGCAGGCAGGTCATCAGGAGCGACGGATACTCGCAGTGCGCCGCGGTCGGATCGGCCGCGATCAGCCGGGGTGCCGATACGCCGCCGGACCCCGCGAGCACGGTCAGCGCGCCGCCCTCCCGCCCCAGCGCCTCCTCGGCACGGTCCACGAAGAACGGCTCCACGTAACTCCGCAGTACCAGCTCACGCGCCGCGCCCCCGGGCCCGGCGACGCTCAGCCGCCGCATTTCGGCGGTGACACCACCGTGCAGCGCCGCGACACGAACGACCCGCTCACCGTCCCCGAGGTGCCGTCGCACCCACGCCATCGTCAACGGCCGGACAGTGGCTTCCTCGTCGGCTTCCTCAGTGGCTGCGCCATCACCATCGATCACCGTGCCACCGCACCATCCGGCCGACGCCTCGCACAAGCGATTTCCCGGCGATCAAGCAGGGGGTGTGGGGCGCGGCTCCCCTGAACGAGAAGCCGCGCCCCACTCACCTCAGTCCCCGGACACCGCCGGCGGCGCGACGCCCGCGCCCCAGTTCGTCGGCTTGTCGGAGAGCTTGACGCCGATCGTGCCGGCGCCGAGCAGGTCCTTGTGGGTCAGCCAAGTCCGTTTCAGTGAACCGGACTTGCTCGTGGTCACGGACGAGACGTACTGGAGCTTCGACGCGTCCGCGCCCGGAGCCGTGATGCTGATCTTGCGGCCGTGCGCCGGACGGATCTCGACCTTGTCGAACATCGGGGCCGACAGGACGTACTTCGCCGAACCGGGCTGGACCTCGAAGACACCGGCCATGGCGAAGACGAGCAGCGACGACGTGGCGCCGAGGTCGTCGTTTCCGGGCATGCCGTACGGGTCGTCGGTGAACAGCGTCCGCATGGCCCGCAGCACCGAGGAGGTCTTCCACGGGGTGTCGGTCCACGCGTACATCCACGGAGCGTGGAAGTCGGGCTCGTTGTTCGGGTTGAACGCGAAGTTGTTGTGGTAGTCGTACGCGCCCGTCACCCACGATTCCTTGGCGGCCTTCGCCGGGTCGCTGAGCACCGTCGGCATGTCGAAGAACTTGTCGAGACGCTGCTCGGCGGCCTTCTGGCCGCCCATCAGTCCGTACAGCGCCTGCGGGTTCTGCTGCGCGAGCCACTGGTACTGCCAGGCCGTGCCCTCGTGGAAGGCGCCGGACTGGGTCGGGTCGCTGTCACCCGCGACACTGCCGTCGGCGTTCTTCGTCACGGGGAACCCGGTGAAGCCCTGCGAAGTGACGCCGGAGTCCCACAACTTGGCGAAGTTGTCGCAGCGCGAGGCGAGCGTCGCGGCCTTGTCCCGGTGACCGAGGCCGTCGGCCATCGTGGACAGGGCGCAGTCACCGAGCGCGTACTCCAGCGTGGCCGAACCCGCCTGTCGGCTGTCGCCGAACTTGTAGCCGGGCAGGTCCTGGTAGCCGACGAAGCCGTTCTTCACGTACGTCGGGTTGCCGTCGCGGCCACGGAAGGTCGACTGGTCGGCCGGTACCTCGTTGACGTTCTTCCAGAGCGCGTCGAAGAGCTCGCGCGAGGTGCGGTCGTCGAGCAGGCCGCGGTTGTAGAGGTCGACGATGAACGGGGTCACGGGGTCGCCGCTCATCACGTTCGTCTCACTGTTGCCGAGGCCCCAGCGCGGCAGCCAGCCGCCGTCCTTGTATACGCGCAGCAGGGACTTGGCCATGTCGGCGGCCTTGTCCGGGTGCAGCAGCGCCACCAGTTGGTTCTGCGAGCGGTACGTGTCCCACAGCGAGAACATCTGGTAGTACGGGGAGTCCGAACGGTGCACCTTGTCGTCGAAGCCGCGGTAGCGGTTGTCGACGTCGGAGCCGATTGAGGGGTGCAGCAGCGAGCGGTACAGGGCGCTGTAGTACGTGCGCTGGTCGGCGGTGGAGCCGCCGGCGACGCGCATCCGGTTCAGCTCGGTCTTCCAGGCGTCGTGCGCGCCGGAACGCGCTCCCTCGAAGGAACTCGGCTGCTCGGCACCGCGGTTGAGGCGCGCGCCGTCCACCGAGGTGTAGGACACGCCCACCGACGCGCCGACCTTGTCGCCCTTGGCCGGGTCGAACGACAGCCAGGCACCGGCGCGCTTGTCGCCCCGCGAGGCCTCGCGCTGGTCCGGGGTGAGCGTGCCGTCGCTCCAGGTGCCGAACTTCGCGAACGACCGGTCGAACTTGGCGCTGAAGTAGACCCGGTAGCGCTCCTTGCCGGTCTCCCCGCAGAAGTTGCCGCCCTGCACCCACCCCTCGACGGTGTTGTCGCCGACGACCTTGATGTCTCCGGCGTAGGTGCTGCCGTTGCTCTCCCCAGCCTCGATGAGGACGTTCTCCGCCCCCGAACCGCTGGGGAAGGTGTAGCGGTGCTGGCCGGTGCGCTGGGTCGCCGACAGCTCGGCCTTGATGCCGTTGTCGAACTTCACGCCGTAATAGCCGGGCGAGCGGGACTCGTTGTCGTGACTGAACTTCGCGCCGTACCGCGCCGGGTCGGACGAGGTCACCGCGCCCGTGGTCGGCATGAACCGGATGTTGCCCATCGTCTGGCAGCCGACACCCGACAGGTGTGTGTGGCTGAAGCCGAGGATGGTGTCCTGCGCGTAGTCGTACGAGGCGTACTTGTTCAGCTGTGTGTCGGGGCTCAGCTGGACCATGCCGAAGGGAGTGGTGGCACCCGGGAAGGTGGTTCCGTCGCCGTTGTTCCCGATCGACGTGTCGACCAGGCTCGTCGGGTCGGCGGCGAAGCCGGGCCCGGTTTCCCGCGCGCTCGCGACCCCGGGAGTGAGGGTGGCGGCGGCCACCGTGGTGACGACGAACGCGGCGGTGACGGTGCGTATCAGCGATCGCAACGGGCGCGGCGTGCGCCGCGCTACGAGGGACCTCGGCGGTCTCGGTGAGTTCTGCGAGCTCGGTGACGGCGACGCTCTCATCGCGACCCTCTCTTTGGACAACGTTGTCGGAACGGTTCCTTTCGATCTTTGTCGCGAGGGAGGGGTTACGTCAATGGATGGGTCGGCAGGGGCTGTTGGGGAGGGGTGGTGGGGCGGAGGGGCGCTGCCCCGGCCCGGCCGGAACCGCGGTCCGCTCAGCGGCCGGTGACCAGCAAGAAGATACCGATGGCGGTGAACAGCGCGCCGACCCCAAAGAGGGCCGTGACCTCGCCGACGCGGCGGCCGGTGAGGTCGATCCGGGCGGACTTCGGGGCGTCGGGCAGATAGCGCACGGGGACGCCGCCGCCCACGGGCAGGCCCTTGACGCCGGACGAACCGGCCTCGAAGGTGTGCCGGCCGCCGTACGTGTCGACGAATTCGACGACCGCGAAGTAGACCGGGCCGCCGTGCCTCCCGGCGTCGCCCCGGGCGTGGCGGACCACCCTGCCTCCGGCGCGGATGCCCTCGCGCTGGATGCGGTACTGGACCACGACCTCACGGACGCCGAACCCGAGGACGGTGAGCCCTGCCAGGAGTGACATGGCGATCCACATCGTGGTGTCCTTCTCTCTGCTGTACGCGGCTCTGTGGTGTCTGCTGTCGATCTCGGGAGAAGGACGCCACGTCGAGAGTGTGTGGTTCCTGGCCTCGGCCGTCTCCGCCACCGCCACTGGGGGCAAGGGGGTCAGGGGACGATCACGAGCCGCCCGCGCAGGCCGCCCTCGGCGAGCCGGGCATGGGCCGCGGCCGCGTCGGCGAGCGGGAAGAGGTCCGCGACGCGGGGGAGCAGCGTGCCCCGGTCGGCGAGGCCGGACAGGTCCGTGAGCTGGGCGCCGTCGGCCCGTACATCCAGCGCGTGGACGCGGATGCCGCGCTCGGGGGCCGGCTCCTGGCCGGGCCATACGCCGACGTAGGCGCCGCCGTCGCGGACCGGGGCGAGCGCCGCGTCGCCCAGTACGGCGGCGTCGACGACACCGTCGAAGGCGGCGGGGTGGGGTGTCTGCTCGCGGGGCAGGAAGGCGTCGGCGCCGCGGGAGCGCAGGAACTCCTCGTCGCGCGCGGAGGCGAGGGCCGTGACCGTCAGGCCGCGGTGGTGCGCGAGTTCCACGGTGTGCGCGCCGACCCCGCCCGCCGCGCCCGTGACCAGCAGGCTCTGCCCGGGTTCGAGCGCGGCCAGGTCCAGCGCCTGCGCCGCGGAGAGCGCGTTGAGGGGGAGGGCCGCCGCGTGCGCGTCGTCGAGGGTCGCCGGGGCGGGCGCGACGGCGTCCGCGTCGAGGACCGCGTACTCGGCGTGGGTGCCCAGCGGGGTGCGGTGCCCGGTGGCCAGGCCGAAGACGCGGTCGCCGGGGGACCAGGCCGCGCCGGGGCCGACGGCGTCGACGGTGCCCGCGACGTCCCAGCCCGGGCCGATCCGTGCGCCGTCGCCGCCGAAGACGCCCGCCCGCATCGCCGCGTCCACCGGGTTCAGGGCCGCCGCGGCCACCTTGATCCGGACCTGTCCGGGGCCGGGCTCGGGGACCGGGACCTCCGTGATCTCGACTGCCTCGGGGCCGCCGAAGCGGGACACGGTCGCGGCACGCATGAGCATGCTGATCCTCCTGGGGTGGGCGGGACCGCGGGCGAGGTGCCGCGCGGCCGTCGGTTACCTGTGGTGCGCCACCCCACCCTGCGTCAGCATGGAAGCGCGTACAAAAGGCACACGCGTGTAAGCAGGGCGACACGTGTGCAAGCAGGGCGAGGGGAAGGGCAGGCGCACGATGACGCGCGACCTCCGGGCGGACGGAGCAGGCGGAGAGGCGTCTCGCGCGGGCGACCCGCCGCACCGGACCGGGCCCTGCGCCCGCTGGCCCGCAGAGCAGGGCGAGAGCCTCCGGCAGATCGTCGAGCGGGCGGGCAACAAGTGGGCCGTGCTCGTGATCGGCACGCTGGAGGACGGCCCGGTGCGCTTCGGCGACCTGCAGCGCGCCGTCCCGGGTGTCTCCCAGCGGATGCTCACCCTCACCCTGCGCCAGTTGCGCCGCGACGGCCTCGTCACCCGCACCTCCTACCCCGAGGTGCCGCCACGGGTCGAGTACGCGCTCACCGCGCTGGGCGCCTCGCTGCTCGACGCGGTCACCGTCCTCGTCGACTGGGCGGGCACGCACCACGACGAGATCGCCGACAATCGTGCCCGGTTCGACAGCGGTCCCGACGCCGGCTGACCGGCACCTCGCCGGCACCGCGACGACCAGCGACAACAGGGCACCCGCCGCCAACTTCTGTGCGTTCTGCGGGTGTTCGGCCGGAAACACCGCCCTCGCAGTGTGACCCACGTCACGTTACCAGCGGTATCTGAAACAGAGTGTCGCAGGTAAATTGCGGGTACCGCGCAGATGAGAACCACGTGTCTGAGTACCGCCGGCGCCCCAAGTGGCGCTGAACCCTCCGTCCCTGTCTCTCTCAGGGGCTCACGAGCGAGAGCGAGGACCCTCCGCGATGGAGCAGCAGCACGTCGACGTCCTGGTCATCGGTGCCGGAATCTCCGGCATCAGCGCCGCGCGCCATGTCCTGCGCGACAACCCCAGGGCCTCGCTCGTCGTACTGGAGCGCCGCGCCCGCGTGGGCGGCACCTGGGACCTCTTCCGGTACCCCGGCATCCGGTCCGACTCCGACATGCCCACCTTCGGCTTCGGCTTCCGCCCCTGGACCGACGCGCGCATCCTCGCCGACGGGGCGCGGATCCGCCAGTACGTGGAGGACGCCGCCACCGACGGCGGCATCCTGGAGCGCACCCGCTTCGGCCGCCGCGCCGTCAGCGCCGACTTCTCGCACGAGACCGGGCGTTGGACGGTCGAGGTCGAGGACGAGGGCACCGGCGAGCACGAGTCGTACAGCGCGGGCTACCTCGTCGGGGCGACCGGCTATTACGACTACGACAAGCCCTACCGCCCCGAGTTCCCGGGCGAGGCCGACTACGAGGGCACGCTCGTGCACCCCCAGCAGTGGCCCGAGGACCTCGACCACACCGGCAAGCGCGTCGTCGTCATCGGCTCCGGCGCCACCGCCATCACCCTGCTGCCCGCGATGGCCGACAAGGCCGAGAGCGTCACGATGCTGCAGCGCTCGCCCACGTACGTCCTGGCGCTGCCGGAGGTCGACCCGCTCACCTCCGTCATGAAGAAGCTGCGCGCCCCCGCCCGGCTCACCCACAAGGTGGTGCGGGCCCGCAACATCGCACTGCAACGCGGGAGTTACGCCTTCTGCCGCAAGTACCCCCGCCTCGCCCGCAAGGCGCTGCTCGGGCTCGTGCGCGCCCAGGCCGGCAAGGGCGTCGACATGCGGCACTTCAGCCCGAAGTACAAGCCGTGGGACCAGCGGCTGTGCGTCGTCCCCGGCGGCGACCTGTTCAAGGTCCTCAAGCGCGGCAAGGCGGCCATCGCCACCGACCACATCGACACGTTCACCTCCGACGGCATCCGACTGAAGTCCGGCGAGGAACTGAAGGCCGACATCGTCGTCACCGCGACCGGCCTCACCGTCCGGCTCATGGGTGGCATGGACCTGACCGTGGACGGCGTCCCGGTGGACGTCACGAACCGCGTGCTCTACAAGGCCGTGCTGCTCGAGGGCGTGCCCAACATGTCGCTCGTCATCGGCTACACCAACGCCTCCTGGACCCTGAAGGCGGACCTCGCGGCCGACTACACCGCCCGCCTCCTGTCGCACATGCGCAGGAACGGACACGACATCGCGACCCCGGTGGCCTCCGACGCCGACCGCTCCGAGTTCTCCGTCATGGGCGAGGCCCTGACCTCCGGCTACATCGCGCGTGCCGACAAGGTCATGCCGCGCCAGGGCACCCGCGACCCGTGGCGGCTGTGGAACAACTACTACCGCGACCGCGCCATGCTCCAGAACTCCGCCATCGACGACGGCCCGCTGCGCTTCGAGAAGGCGGGCCGCCCGGCCGAGGCCGCCGAGGTCGAGGAAGCGACCCGCGCCGCCTGACCGTTCGCACCGCCTGACCGCCCCTACCACCGACAATCGAGGACGAAGATGACCCCGAAGCTGTCCAGGAAGGTCTACGACGAGCGCCTGCGGACCTTGTCCGAGGGCTCCGTCAACGTCAACTTCAACGCCTTCATCGACATCAAGTGGGACGACCCCGAGTTCGCCGTGGACACGAGCGACACCCGCTGGGTGCTCACCTCCGCGGACGCCCTGGGCGCCCACCGCTGGTACCAGGAGCAGTCGCTCGAGACGCAGATCAAGATCGGGATCTGGCGCTGGGCGGTCATCGCCAAGGTGGGCATGCAGTTCGAGAACCTGCTCATGCGCGGGGCGCTCGACTACATCTATCAACTGGGGAACCAGAACCAGGAGTTCAGGTACCTCACCCACGAGATCACCGAAGAGACCCACCACACCCAGATGTTCCAGGAGCTGGTCAACCGCACCGGCGTGGACACCCCGGGCGGCAAGCGCTGGTTCCGCCAGCTCAGCCGGGTCCTGCCGCTGTTCGGCTCGCTCTACCCCGAGGCGTTCTTCACCGGCATCCTGGCCGGCGAGGAGCCCATCGACCACCTCCAGAAGGGCGCCCTGCGCAGCGGGGAGCCCGTGCACCCGCTGCCGCAGCGGATCATGCAGATCCACATCGCCGAGGAAGCCCGGCACATCTCCTTCGCCCACGAGTTCCTGCGGCTGCGCGTGCCGCGCTACGGCAAGGCCCGCCGCGGCGCACTGTCCGTGCTCTTCCCGCTGATCATGCGGATCCTGTGCGACGTCATCATGATCCCCGACAAGAAGTCCGCCGAGCTGGTCGGCATCCCGGACTGGGTGATCAAGGAGGTCTTCTGGAAGTCCGAGGCCGGTCAGAAGATGCTCCAGGAGCTCTTCTCCGACGTGCGGATGCTCGCCCAGGACATCGGCCTGATGAACAAGGTGTCCCGGCCGCTGTGGCGGGCCCTGCGCATCGACGGCCGCCCGGCACGCTTCCGCGGCGAGCCCGCCCCGCTCGCCGACTGAGCCCCGCCCGCGCCACCCTTCCCTGAACCGCCCGAACGGAGACCAGCCCGCCGTGCCGTACGCCGTCACCCGATCCTGCTGCGCCGACGCCTCCTGCGTGCTGGCCTGTCCGGTCAACTGCATCCACCCCGCCCCGGGCGAGCCCGGCTTCGCCACCGCCGAGATGCTGTACGTCGATCCGCGCACCTGCGTGGACTGCGGCGCCTGCACGACGGCCTGCCCGGTCGACGCGCTCAAGCCGCACACCGCCCTCAGCGAGGCGGAGTTGCCGTTCCTTGAGCTCAACGCCTCCTACTACAAGCAGAATCCGCACGACGACCGCGCCCCCATGTACGTCGTGCCGAAGCAACGCACCCTCCCGCAGGGCGAGTTGTCCGTCGCCGTCGTCGGCGCGGGGCCCGCCGGGCTCTTCGCCGCCGACGAGCTGCTGCGCCACCCCGGCGTCCGCGTCACCGTGTACGACCGGCTCCCCACCCCGTACGGCCTCGCGCGGGCCGGTGTCGCACCCGACCACCAGGACACCAAGCAGGTCACCGAGCTGTTCCGGACCATCGAGTCGCAGCCCGGCTTCAGCTACCGCCTCGGCGTCGAGGTCGGCGCCGACCTCACCCACGCCGACCTGCTGCGCGAGCACCACGCGGTGATCTACGCGGTCGGCGCGGCGACCGACAAGCGGCTCGGCATCGAGGGCGAGGACCTGCCCGGCAGCGTCTCCGCCACCGACTTCGTCGCCTGGTACAACGGTCACCCCGACCGCGCCCACGACGCGCACCCCCTCGACACCGAACGCGCCGTCGTCATCGGCAACGGCAACGTCGCCCTCGACGTCGCCCGCATCCTCACCGCCGACCCGGACGCCCTGGCCCGCACCGACATCTCCGACCGCGCACTCGACGCACTGCGCGACAGCAAGGTCCGCGAGGTCGTCCTGCTCGGCCGCCGCGGACCGGCCCAGGCCGCGTTCACCGTCCCCGAACTCCTCGCGCTCTCCGCCCTCAAGGACGTCGACGTGAGCATCGAGGGCTGGCCCGAGGGCCTCGCCCACGACACCAACGAGAAGACCCGGCTGCTGGCCGAACTCGCCGCCCGCACCCCCGTCGAGGGCCGCCGCCGCATCACCCTGCGCTTCCTCACGGGGCCGGCGTGCCTCATCGGCGAGGACCGCGTACGAGCCCTGGAAGTCACTCCGACCACCCTGCACACCGAAGAGGACGGCACGGTGCGCGCCGTTCCCACCGGCGCCACCGAGACCCTGGAGACCGGCCTCGTGCTGCGCTCCGTCGGCTACCGCGCCCGGCCCGTGCCCGGACTGCCCTTCGACGAGGACAGCGCGACCGTCCCGCACGAAGCAGGCCGGGTCGAGCCGGGTGTCTATGTCGCGGGCTGGATCAAGCGCGGCCCGACCGGCTTCATCGGCACCAACAAGACCTGCGCCCACGAGACCGTCGAGTCCCTCCTCGACGACTTCGCCGCGGGCCGCCTCCCGCAGCCGGAACCCGGCGCCACGGCGGCGCCGGACGCCCTCGGCCTGGAGGCCTGGCAGGCGATCGACCGCGCGGAACGGGCGGCGGGCGAGGCCCAGGGCCGCCCCCGCGTCAAGCTCACGGACACCGAGGCCCTGCGGCAGGCCGCACGGACCACTCCGGTCGCGACCGGCTGACACACGGTGCTGCCGGGCGGGGTCGACACCGGCCCGCCGCACCCGGGGCGGGCCCCCCCCCCGGCCCCACCGCGCGGCGGGGGCGGGACGGCCACCCC
>NZ_JBHWKQ010000075.1:0-19244 GCF_042730865.1 Streptomyces sp. NPDC059897
AACTCCGCCCGCAGACGGTTCACTTCATGTGCGTCCACACATCCAACATGCTCCTGATCAGCCTCAACGAACAGACCTAACGAAGCACTACTAGTTCTACGCGCGTGCGGCCGGGGTCAGTGGCCGAGCACCGCCATCGCGGCGTTGTGCCCGGGAATCCCGCTGACCCCGCCGCCGCGCACGGCGCCCGCGCCGCACAACAGGACGTTCGCGTGACCTGTCTCCACGCCCCAACGGCCGGTGGCTTCGGAGGCGTACGGGAACGAGAGCTCCCGGTGGAAGATGTTGCCGCCGGGCAGCCGCAGGTCGCGCTCCAGGTCGAGCGGGGTCTTCGCCTCGATGCAGGGCCGACCGTCGCCGTCGAGCGCGAGGCAGTCCTCGATCGGTTCGGCGAGGTGGGTGTCGAGCTGGGCGAGGGTGGCCTTCAGGAGGTCCGCGCGGGCCGTGTCGTTGTCGGCGGCGAAGAGCCGGGCCGGGGTGTGCAGGCCGAACAGGGTGAGCGTCTGGTAGCCGCGTTCGACGAGGTCCGGGGCGAGGATCGTCGGGTCGGTCAGCGAGTGGCAGTAGATCTCGGAGGGCGGCGCGCTCGGCAGCGCACCGGCGGCGGCCTCGGCGTGCGCGGCCGCCAACTGGCCGTACCCTTCCGCGACATGGAAGGTTCCGGCGAACGCCTCGCGCGGGTCGACGGAGGTGTCCTTGAGCCGCGGCAGCCGCTTCAGCAGCATGTTGACCTTGAGCTGCGCGCCCTCCGCGGGCGCGGGCGGGGCGTCGCCCAGGAGCCGGGCGAGGTCCTGCGGGGAGGCGTTGACGAGGACGTCGCGGGCGGCGACGGTGCCCTCGGCGTCGGCGGTCCGGTACGTGACCTCTGCCTCGGCGCCGTCCGTCTCGATGCGGGTCACCTCGTGCCCGGTGACCAGGTCGGCGCCGGCCGCGCGGGCCGCGGCGGCAGCTGCGTCCGTGAGGGCGCCCATGCCGCCGACGGGGACGTCCCAGTCGCCCGTGCCGTTGCCGATCACGTGGTACAGGAAGCAGCGGTTCTGGGCGAGGGACGCGTCGTGGGCATCGGCGAAGGTGCCGATCAGGGCGTCGGTGAGGACGACGCCGCGCACCAGATCGTCGGTGAAGTGCTCCTCGATGCCGACGCCGATGGGGTCCTCGAACAGCAGCCGCCAAGCGGCCTCGTCGCCGACCCGCTCGCGCAGCGCGTCCCGTGACGGAAGCGGCTCGGTGAGGGTCGGGAAGACCCGTTCGGCGACCCGCCCCGTCGTCTCGTAGAAGCGGGTCCACGCCTCGTACTCCCGTTCGCCGCCGGTGAGTTCGCGGAACGCGGCGCGCGTGCGCTGTTCGCCGCCGCCGACGAGCAGTCCCGTCGGACGTCCTTCGCGGACGGTCGGGGTGTACGAGGAGACGTCGCGGGTCGCGGTCGCGAAGCGCAGCCCCAGGTCGGCCACGATCTTCTTGGGGAGCAGGCTGACGAGGTACGAGTAGCGCGAGATCCGGGCGTCGACGCCGGGGAACGGGCGGGTGGAGACGGCGGCCCCGCCGGTGGTGCCGAGGCGTTCGACGACGGCGACGGACTGTCCTGCGCGGGCGAGGTAGGCGGCGGCGACCAGGCCGTTGTGGCCACCGCCGACGACGACCGTGTCGTAGCGGGCGCGGAGATCATGTGCGGGCATGGCCCTTGGTAACACGGGCCGCCGACGGTGGACCAGAGGGCGACTCGCCGGTCAGCCGGGCGCGCCCTGTTGGCGCAGCGCCGCCACCCTGCGGTACAGGGCGACCGCGTCGGCCGTGCGGCCGAGCTGCTCCAGGCAGTGCGCCTCGTCGTTGCGGCTGGCGAGGGTGCTGGGGTGGGCCTCACCGAGGACGCGTTCGCGGGCCGTGGACACCGCGCGGTACTCGCCGAGCGCGTCCTGCCAGCGGCCGAGCCAGCCGAGGCCGACGGCGACCTCGCGGCGGCTGACGAGCGTGTCCGGGTGGTCGGCGCCGAGCACCCGCCCGCGGATCGCGCACACGTCGCGGGCCTCCGCGAGGGCCTCCTCCCAGCGGGCAAGCCGGCCGAGGTTCACACCGAGCCCGTGCCGGGCACGCAGTGTCTCGGGGTGGTGCGGCCCGCTGACCCGCGTCCGGTCGTCGATCAGGTCGCGGTAGAGCGTCAGGGCCTCCGCGCTGCGGCCGAGGCGGCCGAGGCTGATGCCCACCTCGTAGCGGGCGGCGAGGGTGTCGGGGTGGTCGGCACCGAGCGCCCGCGCCCTGGCCTGCGCGACCTCCTGGTAGGTGCGCAGGGCCGCGCTCCAGCGGCCCAGCTGCCCCAGCGCGTAGCCGACCTCGCAGCGCGTGACGAGCGTGTCGGGGTGGTCGGCGCCGAGCACGCGGGCGCGGGCGTCGGCGACCTCGTCCGCCATCCGGTAGGAGTCCTCCAGGCGGCCGAGCCTGCTGAGGTTGAAGGCGAGGTTGTGGCGGCAGCGCAGCGTGTCCGGATGTTCGGGCCCCATGGCGCGCTCCCGGGCGGCGAGCACGGCGCTGTACGCCTGGTGCGCCTCGAAGTGCCGCCCCAGCTTGCCCAGTACGTACGCCACTTCCTGGCGCGCCCCGAGCGTGTCGGGGTGCTCGGGCCCGAGGACGCGCTCGCGGCCCTCGACGACTCCGCGGTACTCGCGCAGCGCGTCGGCGGCCCGGCCGGTGCGGCTGAGGGTGAAGGCGACCTCGTAGCGGCTGGCGAGGGTGTCGGCGTGGTCGGGGCCGAGGGCGAACTCCCGCTCGGCGGCGACCGCGCGGTGCACCTCGCCGGCCTCGGCCCAGCGTCCGAGGCGGCCGAGGCTGAGCCCCGCGTTGTGCCGGGAGGCGAGGGTGGCGAGGAGTTCCGGGGCGGGGGTGGGGCGCCCCGCCACTTCGGGCGCCGCGGGGGTGCGGTCGGCGTCGCGTGCGATCCACTCGCCGGAGAGCCCGGCCGCGGTGTCCGGGGGTGTCACGCGCGGTCCCGGGACACCGGTCGCCTTGTGACCCGTGGTCATGCCGCGGGTCCAGGAGGGCAGCCGGGGCTCGCGGGCTTCGGGCGCCTCCTCCACGGGCGCGCCCGTACGCGGTGGGAGCTGCGACGTCCGCACCGTCGGCACGTACGTCCCGCGCCCGGACCGCGCGCCCTGCGTGATCCGGCGCGCCAGCTCCCGCGCGTCGCGCGGCCGCTGTTCGGGCTCCTTGGCGAGCAGGTCCAGAATGATCCGGTCGAGGTAGCCGGGCAGCTCGGGCCGGTGCCCGCGCGGCGCCTCGGGCTCGGTGTCGCGGTGCCCGACGAGCACGGACCACGCGTCCTCCAGGTCGAACGGCGGGGCGCCCGTGGACACCTCGTACAGCACGCACCCCAGCGAGTACAGGTCGCTGCGCTCGTCGACCTGGTCGCCGCCGATCTGCTCGGGCGACATGTAGTGCGGGGTGCCCATGGCGATGCCGGTGCCGGTGAGCCGGGCGGTGAATCCGATGTCGTGGCCGAGGCGGGCGATGCCGAAGTCGCAGATCTTCGCCGTGCCGTCGCCGAGCCGCACGATGTTCGCGGGCTTCAGGTCGCGGTGCACGACGCCCTGTTCGTGGGTGTAGGCGAGGGCGGAGGCGACCTGTTCGGCCATGTCGACGATGTCGTCGACGGGAAGCGGGTGGTGCCGGTTGTCGTCGAGGAGCTGGCTGAGGTTCTTCCCGTCGAGCAGTTCCATGACGAGATAGAGGGTTCCCTCGTCCTCGCCGAAGTCGTGCACCACGGTGATGCCCCGGTGCTGGAGTGCGGCGGCCACCCGCGCCTCCCTGCGGAAACGCTCCCGCAGGATCCGGGTGAAGTTCTCGTCGCGCTCGGGGCCGAGCGGCTTGAGGCACTTCACCGCGACGTGCCGGCCGAGCGATTCGTCGCGCGCCCGCCAGACCTCGCCCATGCCGCCCCGGCCGATCAGATCGAGCAGCCGGTACCGCCCGTGGATCAGCCTGCCGTCCCGCGTCTCCCCCACCGCTGGCATCTCCCGCCGTCGCCCCCGTCGCGTCGCTACGCCCTCCCCGGCCCGTCCAGTATGGCTTCCCCTCTGTCGACTTTGTACGGGGCGGGACGGGCGTCGACACCGAGTCTCCCCATCGCCCGCAGGATGTGTTTGGGCGGCAGTTGCCAGCGCACACGGGCGGGAATCAGGCGCAGTGCGGTGCCCGTGGCGCGCAACCGGAGCGTGACGGCGGCCGGTTCGGGGGCCCGTCTGCCGTACAGCTCGTGGGCGTACGACGGCAGGGAGGCGTACGCCAGGTTGGCCACGCGCCGCCAGAGGGCCTCGCGCGCCGGGATCAGCAGCAGGTGGGTGGGCGGCCGCTGCAGGAAGTCGTCGACCTCGCGTGCCTCGGGCCCGGCGGCGAGCTCCGGCCGTACCGACTCGAAGTAGGCCGCCAACTGGGCCTGGCTGCCCGGGACCCGCTCCGGGTCGAGGCCGACGAGCCGGGCGCTGGTGCGGTGCTCGGCGACGTACCGGTCGGCCTGCGCCTCGGTGAGCCGGAAGCCGGAGCGGCGCGCGACGTGGAGATAGGAGTCGATCTCGGCGCAGTGCACCCACAGCAGCAACCCGGGTTCGTCGACGCCGTACCGCTCCCCCGTGTCCGGGTCGCTCGCCCCCAGGTGGCTGTGGATCCGCCGTACGCGCGCACCGGCTTTCTCGGCGGCCTCGCTGGTCCCGTACGTCGTCGTGCCGACGAAGCTCGCGGTGCGCATCAGCCGGCCCCAGGCGTCGCGCCGGAAGTCGGAGTTCTGCATGACGCCGCGCACGGCGCGCGGGTGCAGCGCCTGGAAGTACAGGGCGCGTACGCCCGCGATCCACATCATGGGGTCGGCGTGCATCTGCCAGGTCACCGAGTCGGGTCCGAAGAGCCCGGGGTCCGCTTCGCTCATGTCGCACAGCACCTCCTGCTCGCAGGGTACGCACCCGGCCCGGCGCGGAACCCGATCAACGGCGGACTCGTCCTGGTGAGCAGGGACAACGGGACAAGGAACGGGGCGACATGAGCGAGCGGGCCGACGCGGCGACCGACAGGGCGGGCGGGAGACGGGCGCCGTGGCGGCGCGGCCGGGTGCTGGCCGCGCTCGCCGTCCTGACCGGGCTCGTCCTGCTCTTCCACCGGTGGATACCGAACACGCCGGGGCGCCTTGGAAGCCTGGTGGAGTCGTTCCTGCCGTGGTGCTGGCTGGTCCTGGTCGTCGTGCTCGGCCTCGCGCTGCTGCGCCGGGCACCGCTCGCGCTGGTGGCCGCGCTGTCGGCGACGGCGGTCTGGGCGTATCAGTGCGGCGTGCTGCTCCCCGAGCCCCGGTCCGACGGGCACGACCTCACCGTGGTGCAGCACAACGTCAGTGACGAGAACCCCGACCCGCGGCGCACGGCGCGCGAGCTGTCCGGGCACTCCCCGGACCTCATCGCCCTGGAGGAGCTGCTGCCGAAGGCCCGGGCCGAGTTCGAGCGCATGCTGTCCGCGAGCCATCCGCATCACGCGGTGATCGGCACGGTCGGGCTCTGGTCGAAGTACCCGCTCTCCGGCGTCCGCGCGGCGGACATCAAACCCGCCGGGATCACCGAGCCGTGGAACCGCGGGCTGCGCGCGGTCGTCGAGGCGCCGCCGCGCGACATCGCCGTGTACGTGGCCCACCTGCCCTCGATCCGGATCGGCGCGACCGGCCTCGCGTCGCAGTGGCGGGACGAGAGCGCCCGGCGGCTCGGCGCGGAGGTCGCCGCCGAGCGGACGGGCACGGTCCTCGTCCTCGGCGACCTCAACGGCACGGTCGACGACCGCGGCCTGGCCCCGCTGACCTCACGGTTGGACGTGCCGGACCGCGGGTTCGCGTTCAGCTACCCCGCGGCGTTCCCGGTGGCGCGGATCGACCAGATCATGGCCCGCTCGGCGAACGTGGGCCGCATCCGCACCCTGCCCGCGACCGGCAGCGACCACCTGCCCGTGCTCGCGCGGATCGCCCTGGACGATCCGGTCAGCGCCGCACCCGGGGCATCCCCAGGCCGATCCACGAGATGATCTCCCGCTGGATCTCGTTGTTGCCGCCGCCGAAGGTGAAGATGACGGCGGAGCGGTAGCCGCGCTCCAGTTCGCCGTGCAGGACCGTGCCCGCGCTGCCCTCCTTGAGCGCGCCCGCCGCGCCCACCACCTCCATCAGCCACGCGTATGCGTCGCGGCGGGCCTCGGAACCGTAGACCTTGACGGCGGAGGCGTCCTGCGGCAGGAGGGTGCCCTGCTGGACGGCGTTCACCATCTGCCAGTTGAGGAGCTTCATCGCGTCGAGCTTGGTGTGGGTCTGGGCGAGGCGCTTCCTGACCCAGCCGAGGTCGATGACGCGGCGGCCGTCGGCGAGTTTGGTGTCCATGGCCCAGCGCTGCACGTCGTGCAGGGCGCGGATCGCCATGGTGCCGTGGGCGGCGAGGGTGACGCGTTCGTGGTTGAGCTGGTTGGTGATCAGGCGCCAGCCCTTGTTCTCGTCGCCGACCCGGCGCGAGACCGGGACGCGGATGTTCTCGTAGTAGCTGGCCGTGGTGTCGTGCGAGGCGAGGGTGTTGATGACGGTGCAGGAGTAGCCGGGGTCGGTCGTCGGCACGAGCAGCATCGTGATGCCCTTGTGCGGGGGCGCGTCCGGATCGGTGCGGACGGCGAGCCAGACCCAGTCGGCGGTGTCGCCGTTGGTCGTCCAGATCTTCTGGCCGTTGACGACGTACGTGTCGTCCTCGCGGACGGCGCGGGTCTTCAGCGCCGCGAGGTCCGTGCCCGCGTCGGGCTCGCTGTAGCCGATCGCGAAGTCGAGTTCGCCGGAGAGGATCCTCGGGAGGAAGTACTCCTTCTGCTCGTCGGTGCCGAACTGCATGATGGTCGGGCCGACGGTGTTGAGCGCCATCAGCGGCAGCGGTACGCCCGCCTGTGCCGCCTCGTCGAAGAAGATGAACTGTTCCATCGGGGACAGGCCGCGCCCCCCGTACTCCTTCGGCCAGCCCACGCCGAGCCATCCGTCACCGCCGAGCCGGCGCACCGTCTCCCGGTAGAAGCGCTTCTGCGCGGCCGGGTCCTCGTAGCGCGCGTACGCGTTCTCGGGGACCAGCTCGGCGAAGTAGGCGCGCAGCTCGGTGCGCAACTCCTGCTGCTCAGGCGTGTATTCGAGGTGCACGGCCCCTCCTGGCGGTCGACTGCGTGGTCCGGGAGCCGGCTTGCGCCAGCCTGACGGCGCACACAGTAGAACGCGTTCCAGTAATAGGGAATGCCGCGGACCGCGTGAACTGACGGTTCGTCAGCCGAGGGTGGCGAGGAAGTCCGTGCAGGCCCGCGCGCAGGCCCGGCACCGTTCGGCGCACTCTGCGGCGTCGCGCGTGCGGTCGCAGACGTGCGCGCACTCCAGGGCGACGGCCCGGCACCACTCGACCTGGAGCCGCAGCCCGTACTCGTCCTGGTGCGCCTCCTCCGACAGCAGCCGGCAGGTCGCGTCGCACACCTCGACGCTGAGCAGCAGCGCGCGCCGCAGGCCGTGCGGGGCTTCGGGCTGTTCCCGGCCCTCGGACGGGACCGAGCGCACGGGTCCGTGCACCTGCGGGGCGACGGGCCCCAGGTCCGTGGAGCTGACCAGCAGGGCGCAGGCGCGGGCGCACTCCGTGCAGGACTGGGCGCAGGCGAAACGGTCCTCGAGGAAGCGCACGAGGTCGTCCTTGGGCGGTTCGGTCATCAGGGCACGGTCGGCGCCCGTGGAGTCCTCGGCGTATGCGTGCGGGTACTTCGCCAGGGAGGTCACCGGCCCGGCTCCTTTCCAGAGGACGTACGGCTGTTGTGCGGGTAGCCGGATCACCTGATGCCAAACCGCATGCGTGCCCGCGGGCGCCGACGAACGAAGTGCGGGGCGGCCGCGCGCCGCCCCGCACCCCCTCCTCGTTCGCGTTCGCTCAGGTGTTGCCTGTCACCTTGCGGATCGCGTCGCGGGTCCGGTCGACGACCGCGGCGACGGGACCGGCGGCGAGGTTCTTCGCCGCGGAGTCCGTGCCGGGGTGGGGGCGCGTGGGCGCCATGGCCTCCGCCGCCTTCACGGCGCGGCCCAGGGTCTCCAGCCTGGAGCGGTCGGCGACCTCGTTGAAGTGCGCGAACTCGTAGCGCTCCTCCGCGTCCGCGTGCGCGAGGACGTCCTCACGCAGCGCGTCGAACTTGTCGAGGAACTCCGGCGAGTCCGGGTCCATGCCGTCGAGCTTCGACAGGACCTTCTTCGCCTTCTCCTCCTCGTCGATCCGGTCCTTGACGACGTGTTCGCCGCCGTCGATGTTCTTGCGCGCGAAGGGGTGCACGACCTCTTCCTCTGCGGTCTCGTGCACCGCGAGCAGCCGCACCAGTTCGTGGAAGCGCTCCTTGCGCTCCTCCCCCTTGGCGGCGGCCACCTCCTCGAACAGTGTGCGGATCCTGACGTGCTGCTGAAGAAGCAGCTGCACCACGTCGTTGGGGTCCTTCGTGCCCTTGGTCTGGGGCATGTCGTGTCCTCGGGATTCCGTGTCTCGGGTGCGGAGCGGGCCGGGTACCCGGGGCACCGGCCGTCAGTCGCCGGGAACCGGCCCGCGGCGCCGGGAGCTCATACATCAAGCCACCCGGTACTCCTCCACCTCTTCGCTCCTCAGCACCAGTCCGTTCCCGGGGCCGTTCTGACCCGGGCGGACCGTGCCGCCCGTCGGGTCCAGGACGCCCGCGAAGAACATCGACTCGATGCGGACGTGGTCGTGGAACCACTCGACGTGGCGGAGGTTCGGCACACAGGCCGCCACGTCCGCGTGGGCGTGCGGGGCGCCGTGCGCCGAGATCTCCAGGCCGTGGGCCTGGGCGAGGGCGGCGGCGCGGAGGAACTCGGTGATGCCGCCGCAGCGGGTGACGTCGACCTGGAGGCAGTCGACGGCGCCCGCGGCGATCATGCGGGCGAAGTACGGGAGGTCGTAGCCGTACTCTCCCGCGGTGACGTCGCACACGAGGGCGTCGCGGACGAGGCGGAGGCCGGTGAGGTCGTCGGAGGAGACGGGTTCCTCGAACCAGCCGACGGCGTGGGTGACGAGCGCCTCTCCGACGCGGACGGCCTGTTTTCGGTTGTAGCCGCCGCCCGCGTCGACGTACAACTCGGCGTCCTCGCCGATGACTTGGCGGGCGCGGCGGACCCGTTGGAGGTCCCTGGGAACGGCGCGCCCGCAGGCCTCGGCGATCCTTATCTTGACCTGCGGGATGTGCTGGCCGTGCACCCAGCCGCTGAGCTGGGCCGCCAGATGGCTGTCGTGGTAGGTGGTGAAGCCGCCGCTGCCGTAGACGGGGACGGCGTCCCGTGCCGCGCCGAGAAGCCGGACGAGCGGAAGGTCCATGAGGCGAGCCTTCAGGTCCCACAGGGCGAGGTCGACGGCGGAGATCGCGCAGGACGCGATGCCGGGGCGGCCCGCGTTGCGGACGCCCTGGCACTGCGCCACATGTGCGGCGGGGGTGTCGAAGGCGTCGCGGCCCTCGACGAGCGGGGCGAGCTGATGGCGGACGACGTCGGCGGCGGCCGGGGGCGCGTAGGTCCAGCCGATGCCGGTGAGGCCGCAGGCCCTGGCCTCGACGAAGACGATCGTCGTGCTGTCCCAGGCGAGGGTCGCGTCGGCCTCGGGTGCGTCGGTGGGCACCGTGTAGGCGCTGACGTCGAGGTGTTCGACGGGGAGGCAGGTGCTCGGGGATGTCAGGGTGCTGGTCATCATGGTCGACTGCCGTGCCTCACCCTGCCGAGCCGCTGCTCGCGCCGTGGGGTGTGCCGTCCTTGAGCCGCGGCAGCACCTTCGTCCGGTAGAAGTCGAAGAACTCCCGCTGGTCCGGGCCGATCTGGTTGACGTAGACGCGGTCGAAGCCGGCCCGGGCGAAAGCGTCGAGGGCGCTCATGTGCTCGTCGACGTCGGGGCCGCAGGGCAGCGCGCCGTCGACCATCCGCTCGGTGACGAGGGTCTCGGCCTGCTCGAAGTGGCGGGGCGTGGGCAGTACTTGGCCGAGTTCGCCGGGCAGCAGCTGGTTGGCCCACAGCCCGTGCACCCGGCGCACGGCCTCCGCCCTGTCGGGCCCGTAGCAGACCTTGAGGCCGCCCGCGACGGGCTTCGCGCCGCCTCCGCCCTTGCGGAACTGGGTGACCAGTTCCTCGTCGGGGCTCATGGTGATGCAGCCGTCGCCGATGCGGGCCGCGAGCGCGGTGGCCTGCGGGCCGAAGCCGGAGATGTCGATGGGGACGGGCCCGTCGGGGAGGGTGTAGACGCGGGCGTTCTCGACGGTGTAGTGCTCGCCACGGTGGGTGACCTCGCCGCCTTCGAGGAGCCTGCGGATCACGGTGACGGCCTCTTCGAGCATTTCCATGCGGACGTGGGCGGAGGGCCAGGGACCGCCGAGGATGTGTTCGTTGAGGGCCTCGCCGGTGCCGACGCCGAAACGGAAGCGGCCGTCCAGCTGCACGGCGCTGGTGGCGACGGCCTGGGCGAGGACGGCGGGGTGGATGCGGACGGTGGGGCAGGTGACCGCGGTCTCGACGGGCAGCGACACGGCCTCCGCGAGGGCGCCGATGACGTTCCAGACGAAGGGGCTCTGCCCCTGGGCGTCGTTCCACGGGTGGTAGTGGTCCGAGATCCACAGGCAGTCGAAGCCCGCCTGTTCCGCCATCCGGGCCTGTTCCACGAGCTCGCGCGGCCCGAATTCCTCCGACGCCAGAAAATAGCCGAACTCGGGCATGCCGTCCTCCCGGGGGTGTGTTTCCTTCGAGGTCTTCCGAGTAACCCCGGCCTCTGCGGGGAAACCCGCCGAGCCACGACACAAGCGCCGTCCGGGCCGGGATTTCATGGATCATTCCCAGTGGCCCGGACGGCGCTTCAAAGGTTTCGTTTCCGGGTTTGTCGGTACCTGGTTCGGTTACTCACCACCGATACCAGCGTGACCTCGATCCACCCGCCGTCGTCCCCCGCATCACAAATCCGAGCAGCCACACGACCAGCACGGCAATGGCCACCCACCACAACAGTTTCACGGCGAATCCCGCGCCGAAAAGCAGCAGCGCGAGCAACAGGACCAGCAGAACAGGAATCACGGTGAATACCTCCTTGAGGCACCGAGTTCCCGCGAATTCCCCCCGTACTCCACTCACCCCCTTGCGAGTTGACGTGACCGCGAAGAATTCCGAGGAAGACGACCGAAGGACCCGGATCACCGTCCTGGTGGCACTCGCCGCCAATCTGCTGATCGCGGTGGCGAAGGCCGTCGGCGGCCTCATCGCGGCGTCGCCCGCGCTGCTCTCGGAGGCCGCGCACTCGGTGGCCGACAGCCTCAACGAGGTGTTCCTGCTGGCCGCCCTGCGCCGCAGCCGCCGCCCCGCCGACCGCAGGCACCCGTTCGGGTACGGAAAGGAGCGGTTCTTCTGGTCGCTGCTCGCCGCCGTCGGGGTCTTCGTGATGGGCGGCTGCTTCTCCTTCTTCCAGGCGTTCGAGGCGGTGACCTCGGGCGGTCAGGAGGAGTCCCGCAGCGGGTACGTCGCCGGGCTCGCGGTCCTCGGCGTGGCGCTGCTCGCGGAGGGCAGCTCGCTGGCCCGCGCCGTGCACCAGGTGCGCGTGCAGCCGGGTGACGGCATCGGCTCGGACCCCGCGCTGCGCACGGTCCTCGCCGAGGACGGCACGGCGGTGGTCGGGGTGCTCCTCGCGGCGAGCGGGATGGTGCTGCACATGGTGACGGGCCGGATCGAGTGGGAGGCGGCCGCGTCGTTCTGCATCGGTGTGCTGCTCGTGTACGTGGCGTACCGGCTCGGCAGGAGCGCCCGCGACCAGCTGATCGGCGAGGCCGGCGATCCGGAGCTGCACCGCGGCATCCGTGAGTTCCTCGCGGCGCAGCCCGAGATCGACTACGTGGCGGCGCTGCACACGATGCAGCTGGGCACGGACTCGACGCTGGTCGCGGCGCGGATCGATCTCGCGCCCGGCATCGAGAGCGAGCACCTCGAGCTGATCCTCGAACGCGTCAAACGGGCGGTACGGGAGCGCTGGCCCGAGGCGGATCAGGTGTTCCTCGACGTGGTGGACGCGCCGAAGCCGATACGTGAGGGGTGACGTCCGGCGGGTCGAAAGGGTGGCCCGGCCGGGTCAGATCACGCGGAACAGGTCGGCGGCGGCGTGCACATCGGTGAAGTCCTCCACGGAGCGGAGGTTGTCGCACAGCGCGTCCAGGACGGAGTCGGCCTCGGCGGCGCGCGGGGCGCCCACGGCCACGCCGAAGACGCGGAACCCCAGGCGGTGCTTGGCCGCGTTCCAGCCGCGCATCCACTCCTCGGTGACACCGCAGTCGTCGTCGGTGAGCAGCACGATGTCGCCGCGTGCGCGGGCCGCGTCGTCGAACTCCCGCTCAAGGAGGTCCCGGGCCGCGCCCAGCGGCGCCTGGTAGCTGGTGCCGCCGCCGAGGAAGGTCTCCGCGAACTCCAGGGTGGTGTCCAGGCCGGCGGGCCGGTCGGCCGGGAACCGGAAGACCCGCACCTTGTCGGCGGCCGAGAACAGGATGCCGACGAAGTCCCGCCCGCTCGCGCGGGCCTGGTCGAGCAGCGCGAGCGCGCACGCCTTCGCCCACACCTCACGGGTGACTCCGCCGGGCCCCGCCTCGTACATGGAGTGCGAGGTGTCCACGCAGGCGATGACGGCGCCGCGCCCGGCGGGCCGCTCGCCCCGGCTGTCGTAGAGCATCAGCTCCCCGGCGGCGTACCGGGCGGCGAACACCGCGCGCAGGGCGGGCACGCCGAGGCCCGCGAGTTCGGAGGGGACGAGGCGGGACAGATCGTCGCCGAGGGTGACGCCGACGAGTTCGCCGGTGGTGTTCGCCACCTTGCGGGCGCGTTCGCCGGCGGCCATCTGCCGGAAGCGGCCGATGAGTTCGGCCCATTCGGCGAGCCGCCCGGCGCGCAGCCGCTCGGCGAGCCGGGCCCGCTCCTCGAACGGCAGCCGCTCCAGTTCGCCGGGCCCGAGCCCCCAGGCACGCATCAGGGACGCCTCCTGCCGTACGGCGCGGGAGGCCTTCGCGGCGGCGGCGCGGGCGGCGGCACGGACACCGGGAGCGCCCGGGGCGCCCGGGGCACCTGGGGCGCTCGGATCGCCGGGCTCTTTCGCGGCCGCCTCCCGGTCCTCGCGCCGGGACGTCTCGCCCGCCCCCTCCTGGGACTCCCGCTCCAGCAGCCCGCGCAGCGCGGGCCCCTGCGCCAGCAGGGCCATCGCGGCGGCGTACGGGTCGCCGACGGTGTCCCGGCGCGCCTCCACGAACTGCGGCGACTCGACGAGCGCCGTGACGAACTCGTGGTTGAGCAGCCGCGAGGGTGCCATCTCCGTGCGCTCACGCACCCGCACCCGCGCCTTGTACGCGGCGAGGAACACATCGGCGAGCAGGTCCCGCGCGCATTCGTGGCGCGCGGCGAGCTCGGCCGCCAACTCCCTTACCCCAGCCGCCTGTTCATAGGTGTCGCGCCACGTCAGCCGGTCGAAGCGGTCCGCGACCACGGCACCGTTCAAGCCCGGCCCCCCGCCGTGCTCGCGTCCACGCCGAGCGCCTCGGTGAGGATGCGGGCGCGGACGGCGCGCTGGCGTCCCGTGACCCGGTCGATGGCGGCGGTGGAGCGGCCGGCGCCCGCCGCCTCCTCGCGGAGCTTCTCCAGGCGCTGCCCGGCGGTGGCGAGCTGGTGATGGGCCTTCTTGATGACCCAGTCGCTCAGCGCCTCGCGGGACTGCCCGGCCATGGAGTCGAGCTGGGTCTCCAGCTCCTCGATGGTGTCGGCCAGGTCGAGCGCCTCCTTGGCGTCGGGGTTGACGAGGTGCAGCACCTCGCGCTCGACGGTCGGGCGCTGGGCGGGCGAGTCCCACAGCACGTGGGTGAGCACCGACAGGTCGGTCTCGGCGACCTCCGGGCGGCCGTCGAGGTACGCGGAGGCCTGGAGCAGTCCGACCGCCTGCCGCCAGCGGCGGTCGGAGGCGACGAGCTCCTTGCGGCGCAGCGCTGCCCGCAGCGTGCACACCGCGTCGACGATGGCGTCGGGCACATCCACGGCGGGGACGGTCTCGGCCACGGCCCGCCGCAGCTCGGCCAGTTGGATCGTGGTCCGGGCCGGCGGCTCGGACCGGCCGCCGACGGCCGAGCGGACGAGGGCGGCGAAGTTCGAGGGATCCTCCAGGTAGCCGACCTCGATCCGGACGAGGAGCCGGTCGTAGATCGCGGCGGAGTCCTCGCCCTCGGGCAGTTCGTTGCTGGCCGTGATGGCGCCGATGAGCGGGCAGTGGATCGGCGCGCCGCCGTTCTCGGGGTGGTAGATCCGCTCGTTGAGGTAGCCGAGCGTCTCGTTGAGGGCGGCGGTGGAGCACTTGAAGATCTCGTCGATGAACGCGATGTGCGCGGTCGTGGCCCGCCCGTCGTACACCTGCCGGTACTCGCCGCGGGCCAGCGCCGCGACGTCGATGGGCCCGAACATCCTGGTCGGCGCCGTGAACTTGGAGAGCAGGATCTCCCAGTACGCCGCGCCCTCGACCCGGCCGGTGAGCTCGCGGGCCAGTTCGGACTTCGCCGTGCCGGGCGGCCCGAGCACGAGGGAGTGCTGCCCCGCGAGGAGGGCGGTCACCAGCGTCCGTACGACGTCGGCGCGTTCGTAGAAACGCTCGGAGAGTTCGGCGCAGATCGCGCGCAGCCGTTCACCCGTGTCGTCCCGCGCTTCCACTGCCGCTCCCCCTGCCCCAAGGCCCCACCGATGTCAGATCGGACCCCAAACTACGTCAGTGGTGTGCGTCAGTGGTCACCGCGCTTGCCGATGCCCGGCATGAACTCCTGCACCTTCGCCTTGAAGCCCTGCTTGACCACGTCCGTGCTCTGCGGGTCGCCCTTGAGGATCGCCTCGGCCGTGGACTCCATCTGCTCCCACGTCGCGTGCGGCGGGATCGGCGGGACGGACGGGTCGCTGCGGAAGTCGACCACGGCGGGCCCGTCGGCGGCGAGCGCCGCGCTCCAGGCGTCGGCGACGGCGTCGGGCTTCTCGACGCGGATGCCGGTGAGCCCCAGCTGCCGGGCGAACGCCGCGTAGTCGATGTCGGGGAGCTCCTGGGAGGGCACGAAGGAGGGCGAGCCGCCCATGGCGCGCAGCTCCCAGGTCACCTGGTTGAGGTCCCGGTTGTTGAACACACCGATGACGAGGCGCTGGTCGCTCCAGCGGTGCCGGTACTTGGCGGCGGTGATGAGTTCGGCGAGCCCGTTCATCTGCATCGCCCCGTCGCCGACGAGCGCCACGACGGGCCGGTCGGGGTGCGCGTACTTGGCGCCGATGGCGTAGGGGACGCCGCAGCCCATGGTGGCGAGGGTGCCGGACAGGGAGCCGCGCATCGTGCCGCGCATGGTGATGTGCCGGGCGTACCAGTTGGCGGCGGAGCCGGAGTCCGAGGTGATGATCGCGTCGTCCGGGAGCAGCGGGTCGAGGGCGCGGGCGACGTGTTCGGGGTTGATCGGGTCGGCGCTCAGCCCGGCGCGGCGGTCCATGACCTCGTGCCAGCGCCGCACGCTCGCGCACGTCTCGTCGAACCAGTCACGGCCTTCGTTGCGGCGCAGCAGCGGCAGCAGGCGGCGCAGTGTGGCGCGGGCGTCGCCGACGAGGTTCACCTCGTAGGGGTAGCGCATGCCGATCATGTGCGGGTCGATGTCGATCTGGACGCCGCGCGCCTTGCCGTAGTCGGGCAGGAACTGGGAGTACGGGAAGCTGGAGCCGATGGTGAGGAGGGTGTCGCAGTCCCGCATCAGCTCGTAGGAGGGGCGGGTGCCGAGCAGGCCCGAGGCCCCGGTGACGTACGGGAGTTCGTCGGAGAGCACGTCCTTGCCGAGCAGCGCCTTGGCGACGCCGGCGCCGAGGAGTTCGGCGACCTCGCACACCTCGTCCTTCGCGCCCGCCGCGCCCTGTCCGACGAGGATGGCCACCTTGTCACCGGCGTTGAGCACTTCGGCGGCCCGCTCGACCGCTTCCTGCGCGGGCTCGGCGGTCCACGAGCTGCGGTCGAGGCTGGAGGGCACCATCTTGAACGCGTGCGGCGGCGGTGTGTGGTCGAGTTCCTGCACGTCACCGGGGATGATCACGGCGGTGGGGGCGCGGCGCGCGGTGGCGGTGCGGATCGCCCGGTCGAGGACGTTGGGCAGCTGTTCGGGGACGTTGACGGTCTCCACGAAGTCGGAGGCGACGTCCTTGTAGAGGGTGTGCAGGTCGACTTCCTGCTGGTAGGAGCCGCCCATGGCGCTGCGGGCGGTCTGGCCGACGATCGCGACGACCGGTACGTGGTCGAGCTTGGCGTCGTAGAGGCCGTTCAGGAGGTGGATGGCGCCGGGGCCCGAGGTGGCGGTGCAGACCCCGACGCGGCCGCTGAACTTCGCGTAGCCGACCGCTTCGAAGGCGGCCATCTCCTCGTGCCGCGCCTGGACGAACTCGGGCCGGTTGTCGGCCCTGCCCCAGGCGGCGAGGAGGCCGTTGATGCCGTCTCCCGGATAGCCGAAGACCTGCTCCACGCCCCAGGCGCGCAGCCGGTCGAGGAGGTGATCGGCGACCTTGGTGCTCATGCCGGGACCCTTTCGTTCGGTTCGGGGATGACTGCCGATGGGCGGGTGACCAGCCAGGGGGCGGGGAAACCCGGGTTGGCGCCGCGCGCGCTGGGTACTCGGCGCCTCGATGCGCGCCACCGGGGTGCGACGGAGGAGGAGACATGAGCCTGGTGCGGGCGGGAGTACTGGTCCTGGACTGCGCGGAGCCCGAGGAACTGGCCGAGTTCTACCGGACGTTGCTGGACGGTGAGATCGAGGCGTCGCCCGGCAGCAACCGCATCGACGTCGTCGGTGAGCAGGGCATGCGGATGTCCTTCCGCCGCGACCTGAACGCCGCCCCGCCCAGTTGGCCGCGCCCCGACGACTCGCAGCAGGCCCATCTCGACTTCCTGGTGGACCAGGAGGATCTCGACGAGGTGGAGCGCCGGCTCATCGGTCTGGGCGCCCGTCCGCTGGAGACCCGTGGCGCGCGCGGCCCGAACGAGATGCGGCTGTACTCCGACCCCGCGGGGCACCCGTTCGCGACGCACTGCGCGAAGCAGCCGGCGCCGAAGACCGGCTGAACGGACCCGTCCACAACGCCGTCGACAAACCCGTCTACAAACCCGTCTACAAACCCGTCTACAACCGAACTCGACCGAATCCACTCGGTTTTCGTTCGGAGAAGGATCGGATCATGAACACAAAGGAGCGTGCTCCGCACCCCGCAGAGACCAAACGCGAGGTCAAGGGCAGGATCCGCACCTGCAGAGCCGCGCGGCGCGAAGGACCCGAGCCCTCAGGTGGCGCGAACGACCGTGACACCGACTGGAATCTGGTGCGCGGAGAGGACTGAGCGACCCCTTCCCTCCCCTTGATTCCGGCATATGCTGTCGGTGCCGACGAGGGGAGGCGCTTGGCGATGCCCACCGTTGCACGGCCGAGGATCCTCGTCGTCGACGACCGCGACGACACCCTGTTCGCGATGGAGAGCGCGCTCGCACCGCTGGGCTACCCGGTCGACCGGGCCACCACCGGGGACGACGCCCTCAAGGCGGTGCTGCGCGGCGGCATCGGCCTGGTCCTGCTCGACGTGCTGATGCCCGACGTCAGCGGCCTGGAGGTCGCGCACTACATGCGGCGCCTCGAACAGACGCAGGACATCCCCATCATGCTGATCACCGGCGCGGGCCAGGACACGAAGCTCGCCGCCCAGGCCTTCGAGCTCGGCGTCGCCGACTACGTGTCGAAGCCGATCGAGCCGTGGGTGATGCGGACGAAGGTCCGCTATCTGTACGAGACGAGCCTGCGCATGCACGCGCTGCGCGAGCGCCTTCGGACGTACGAGAACGACGGCGCCGCACGGCCCGCGCCACCGGCGCACGCCGCCGCGGGCCACCCGCTCTCCCGCCCCGCCTGACCTGCCGCTTCACCGCCGGGTGGCCATGGTCACACCGGCTCAGGGACTTCCGGCCCCCTCCATGGTTGTAGAGTACAACTGCACCAAGAGTTGTATAAGCCAACCAATCGATCCGTGGAGGTCCTGCTCATGAGCGGCACGCGCGAACCTGCGCTGCGCCACGTCCTGACGCATCTGCTCACCCCGCTTCTGATGTGCGTCGGCATGGGCCTCGCCTATC
Organism: Streptomyces sp. NPDC059897; assembly: GCF_042730865.1. Classification (NCBI taxonomy): domain Bacteria; kingdom Bacillati; phylum Actinomycetota; class Actinomycetes; order Kitasatosporales; family Streptomycetaceae; genus Streptomyces; species Streptomyces sp. NPDC059897. The sequence continues at coordinate 18,222 of NZ_JBHWKQ010000075.1, forward strand.
TCGGCGCCTTCGCCTCGCCCGAGCCGCACCACATGCCGATCGCCGTCGTCGGCTCGGGCCCGCAGGCGAAGGTCTTCGCGCAGACGGTCAAGGACAAGGCGGGCGACGCCCTCGACGTCCGCACGCTCGACGCCCGTTCCAGCGCGGTCGACCAGCTGAAGACGCGGGACATCGACGGCGCCTACGTCCTCGGCGACAAGCCCGAGCTGATCGTGGCCTCCGCCGGGTCCGACACCACGGTCTCCGTCGTCCAGAAGATCTTCACGCCGGTCGCCGCCGAGCAGGGCGCGCCGCTGAAGGTCACCGACGTGGCGCCCTCGGTGGACGACGACCCGACGGGCCAGGGACTGTTCTTCCTGCTCGTCGCGGTCAGCATCGGTTCGTACGCCTCGGTGGCGGTGATCGGCGGCGCCGGCGCCGCACTGCGGATGCGCACCCGCGCGCTGCTGGTCGTCGGCGCGTCCGGCGTGGTCAGCCTGATCGGCGCGGCGTTCGCGGGACCCGTCTTCCACCTCGCGCACAGCCACCTGTGGGGCCTGTGGGGCATGACGTGGCTGTATTCGGCGGGCGTCCTGCTGATCGGCGTAGGACTGCACACGTTCCTGAAGAAGTGGACGACGCTCGGCGTGATGGTGCTGTTCGTGATGCTGAACTTCACCAGCTCCGGCGGGATCTTCCGGCCCGAGCTGCAGAACGGCTTCTTCGGCGGCCTGCACGCCTTCTGGAACGGCGCCGGATACGTCGAGGGCGCCCGCAGCCTGCTCTACTTCGGGCAGCACGACCTCGCCCGGAACATCTGGACGCTGGTGGCCTGGCTGCTCGTGGGCGTGGCCATGATCGCGGTGGCGGCCCTCGCCGAGCGCCGGCGCGGCACCGCCGCCGCCGTCGCGCCGGCCCCCGCGCACAAGCACAAGCGGGAGCCCGTCCGCGACCAGGAGCAGGAAGAGGAGATGGAGGAGGCCGTGGGCGTCTGACCCGCCCACTCCCCCACACGCGCATAAGGCGAGGGCCCCGCTGGATCCG
>NZ_JBHWKQ010000076.1:0-13917 GCF_042730865.1 Streptomyces sp. NPDC059897
TCTGGTTTTTTTTTTTTTATAACAAAACAACCACAAACCCCCGCCGGGGGGGGTTCTCACAACTCTGGGGGGGGGGGGGGGGGGGCCCCCCCCCCCCCCCCCCACGGCGTTACCTACGGCGAACCGGGCTCACTGGTCGCGGTACATCTCCGCCACCAGGAACGCCAGGTCGAGCGACTGGCTGCGGTTCAGGCGCGGGTCGCAGGCCGTCTCGTAGCGCTGGTGCAGATCGTCGACGAAGATCTCGTCGCCGCCGCCCACGCACTCGGTGACGTCGTCACCGGTGAGCTCGACGTGGATGCCGCCCGGGTGCGTGCCGAGCGACTTGTGGACCTCGAAGAAGCCCTTGACCTCGTCGAGCACGTCGTCGAAGCGCCGGGTCTTGTGACCGGAGGCCGCCTCGTACGTGTTGCCGTGCATCGGGTCGGTGATCCAGACGACCTGCGCGCCGGACGCCGTGACCTTCTCCACCAGCTCGGGCAGCTTGTCGCGGACCTTGTCGGCGCCCATGCGGACGATGAAGGTCAGCCGGCCGGGCTCGCGGTCGGGGTCGAGGCGCTCGATGTACTGCAGCGCCTCCTCGGCCGTCGTCGTCGGGCCGAGCTTGATCCCGATCGGGTTGCGGATCTTCGAGGCGAACTCGACGTGCGCGTGGTCGAGCTGACGCGTGCGCTCGCCGATCCAGACCATGTGGCCCGAGACGTCGTACAGATCGCCCGTACGCGAGTCCACGCGGGTCAGCGCCGACTCGTAGTCGAGCAGCAGCGCCTCGTGGGAGGCGTAGAACTCGACGGCCTTGAACTCGGCCGGGTCGGTGCCGCAGGCCTTCATGAAGTTCAGCGCGTTGTCGATCTCGCGGGCCAGCTGCTCGTAGCGCTGCCCGGCGGCGGACGACTTCACGAAGTCCTGGTTCCAGGCGTGCACCTGGCGCAGGTCCGCGTAGCCACCGGTGGTGAAGGCACGCACCAGGTTGAGCGTGGAGGCCGACGCGTTGTACATCTGCTTCAGGCGCTCGGGGTCCGGGACGCGCGCGGCCTCGGTGAACTCGAAGCCGTTGACCGAGTCGCCGCGGTAGGTCGGCAGGGTCACGCCGTCGCGGGTCTCGGTGCCCTTGGAGCGCGGCTTGGAGTACTGGCCGGCGATGCGGCCGATCTTCACGACGGGCACGGAGGCCGCGTACGTGAGGACGGCGCTCATCTGGAGCAGCGTCTTCAGCTTCGCGCGGATGTGGTCCGCGGAAACGGCGTCGAAGGCCTCGGCGCAGTCGCCGCCCTGGAGCAGGAACGCCTCTCCCTTGGCGACGGCCGCCAGGCGGTTGCGCAGCTGGTCGCACTCGCCTGCGAAGACGAGCGGCGGATACGATTCGAGGTCCGCGATCACATCGCGCAGAGCCTCGGCATCGGGGTACTCGGGCTGCTGCGCCGCGGGCAGGTTTCGCCAGGTGTTGCCAGCGCTCGCGCTGGTCTTAGCGTTCACGGTCACCTCGTAAACATTACGGGGTCGCGTCGCCCGTCCATTCCCCCGCTCATCTTTTGAGACGGACGCGACACGTCTGAGCCCCGCCGCACCGCATCGGGTACGGTGACGCTCATGTTCGCGCAATCGCTGCACCGCACCTGGTGGTGGACCGCACATCCGGCGGCCCACTGACTGCGCGTACCTGAAACCGCGAAGGCCGCCCGAGGGGCGGCCTTCAGTGTTTTCCGACACCGACACCGGCTGTTCCTCCCGAAACGACTCCCCAGTCCCTGGAAGGAACCCGATGCTCGACGCGCTGCTCACCGACGACCGCCCCTTCGCCCTCCTGCGCCGCCGCACCCCCGGCCGCGAGGCCGACACGGTCGAGGTCCTGATCGGCCCGGTCGCGGAGTACGAACACCTGGCCGACATCCCGGAGGGGCTCGCCCTCGTCCCCTTCCGGCAGATCCGCGAACGCGGCTTCGACGTGCGCGACGACGGCACCCCGCTCTCGGTCCTCACCCCCGAGGAGTCGTACGAGATCCCGCTCGCCGAGGCCCTGGACCAGCTTCCGACGCACGACGTCCAGGTCCGTGACGGCGGCTTCGACGTCGACGACGACGCGTACGCGGGCATCGTCGGCCGGGTGCTGCGCGAGGAGATCGGGCAGGGCGAGGGCGCGAACTTCGTGATCCGCAGGACGTACGAGGGGGCCATCGACGGCTTCTCGCGGGCCGACGCCCTCGCGCTGTTCCGGCGGCTGCTCGACGGGGAGCGGGGCGCGTACTGGACGTTCGTCGTGCACACCGGGGAGCGGACGCTGGTCGGCGCCAGCCCCGAGGTGCACGTGCGGATGTCGGGCGGCACCGTCGTCATGAACCCGATCAGCGGCACCTACCGCTACCCGGCCGAGGGCCCCATGCCGGAGCACCTGCTCGACTTCCTGGCCGACGGCAAGGAGATCGAGGAGCTGTCGATGGTCGTCGACGAGGAGCTCAAGATGATGTGCACCGTCGGCGACATGGGCGGAGTCGTGGTCGGGCCCCGGCTGAAGGAGATGGCGCACCTCGCGCACACCGAGTACGAGCTGCGCGGCAGGTCGACGCTCGACGTGCGGGACGTGCTCAGGGAGACGATGTTCGCGGCGACCGTCACCGGCTCCCCCGTGCAGAACGCCTGCCGCGTCATCGAGCGGCACGAGGTCGGCGGCCGCGGCTACTACGCGGGCGCGCTCGCGCTCGTCGGCCGGGACGCGGGCGGGGCGCAGACCCTCGACTCCCCCATTCTGATCCGCACCGCCGACATCGACGCCGCCGGACGGCTCCGCGTCCCGGTCGGCGCGACGCTCGTACGCGGCTCGGACCCGGCGAGCGAGGTCGCGGAGACGCACGCCAAGGCCGCCGGGGTGCTGGCCGCGCTGGGCGTACGTCCGGCGCGCCCGCGCGGCGAGGGCGCGCGGGCGCCGCTCGCCGACGACCCGCGGGTGCGGGCCGCGCTCGACGGGCGGCGGGCGGCCCTGGCGCCGTTCTGGCTGCGGATGCAGAAGCGCGAGAACGAGCTCTCCGGGCACGCGCTCGTGATCGACGGCGAGGACACGTTCACCGCGATGCTCGCGCACGTGCTGCGCTCGACGGGGCTCGACGTGACCGTGCGGCGCTACGACGAGGAGGGGCTCCGGGAGGCGGCCCTCGCGCACGAGGGGCCGATCGTGCTGGGCCCGGGCCCCGGGAACCCCTCGGACCTCACCGACCCGAAGATGCGCTTCCTGCGTTCGCTGGCCGCCGAGGTGATCCGCGGGCACGAGCACGGCGTGCTGGGTGTCTGCCTGGGCCACGAGCTGATCGCCGCGGAGCTGGGCCTGGAGATCGTCCGCAAGGAGGTGCCGTACCAGGGCGCGCAGACCGACGTCGAGGTGTTCGGGCGGACCGAGAAGGTCGGCTTCTACAACAGCTTCGTGGCGTCCTGCGACGACGAGACCGCGGCCGAGCTGGCGGCGCACGACGTGGAGGTCAGCCGGGACCGGACGAGCGGCGAGGTGCACGCGCTGCGCGGGCCCTCCTTCGCGGGCGTCCAGTTCCACCCGGAGTCGGTGCTGTCGCTGCGCGGCGCCGGGATCGTGCGGGAGCTGCTCGGTCAGCTGCTGGACTCGGCGGGCACCAGCACGTTCTCGGAGCGGCGGCCCGCCTGATAGTCGAGGACGTTGCGCACGGTGGTCTCGATAATCTGCCCGACGGCGTCCGCTGTGTAGTACGCCTGGTGGGACGTGACCAGGACGTTCGGGAACGTGACGAGGCGGGCCAGGGTGTCGTCCTCGACGACGTCGAGGGACTTGTCGAGGAAGAACAGGCCCGCCTCGGCCTCGTACACATCGAGGCCGACGCCCGCGAAGCGGCCCTCGCGGAGCTCGCTGACCAGGGCTTTCGTGTCGATGAGGCCGCCGCGGCTGGAGTTGATCAGGATCGCGTCGTCCTTCATGGTGCGCAGCGCGGCGGCGTCGACGATGTGCTCGGTGGCGGGCAGCAGCGGCACGTGCAGGCTGATCACGTCGGCCTCGGCGAACAGCCGCTCCTTGTCGACGTACTTCATGCCGAGGGCCGTGCAGTTCGGGTTCTCCGCGACGTCCCAGCCCAGCAGGTTCATGCCGAAGCCGTGCGCGATCCGGGTGAAGGCCTCGCCGATCTTGCCGGTGCCGAGCACGCCGACGGTGCGGCCGCGCAGGTCGCGGCCCATCAGCCCGTCGAGCCTGAAGTCGAAGTCGCGGGTGCGGTTGCTGGCCCGCACGATGCGGCGGTTGACGGCCATCGCGAGGGTCCAGGCGAACTCGGCGACCGAGTACGGCGAGTAGTACGAGACGCGCGCCACGGTCAGGCCGAGCCGCTCGGCGACCTGCAGGTCGATGTTGTTGAAGCCCGTGGAGCGCTGGGCGATCAGCTGCGTGCCGCCGGCCGCGAGGGTCTGGAGCACGCGGTTGTTCAGGGTGGCGTTGACGCTGGTGGAGATGATCTCGTAGCCGGCCGCGATCGGCGCGGTGTCCTCGTTGAGGAACACGTCGAGACAGCGGACGTCGTGGTGGCCGTCGAAGGCCTTCTCGATCAGGGGCTTTTCATCGGATTGCACACCAAAAGCGAGAATCTCCATGTGCGCGAGCCTAAGCCAATCCAGGCCGTACGGCTCAGCCGAAGAAGACCCCCACCTCTTCGTACAGAGCGGGATCGACGGTCTTCAGCCGGGACGTCGCGTCGGCGATCGGCACCCGCACGATGTCCGTGCCGCGCAGCGCCACCATCTTCCCGAAGTCCCCGTCCCGCACGGCCTCGATGGCGTGCAGCCCGAACCGGGTGGCCAGCCAGCGGTCGAAGGCGGACGGTGTGCCGCCCCGCTGCACATGGCCGAGGACCGTGGTCCGCGCCTCCTTGCCCGTGCGCTTCTCGATCTGCTTCGCGAGCCACTCCCCCACGCCGGAGAGGCGTACGTGGCCGAAGGAGTCGAGCGACTCGTCCTTCAGCACCACGTCGCCGTCGCGCGGCATCGCCCCCTCGGCGACGACCACGATCGGGGCGTACGAGGAGCGGAAGCGGGAGGTGACCCAGGCGCACACCTGGTCGACGTCGAAGCGCTGCTCCGGGATGAGGATGACGTTGGCCCCGCCCGCCAGACCGGAGTGCAGCGCGATCCAGCCCGCGTGCCGGCCCATGACCTCGACGACGAGGACCCGCATGTGGGACTCGGCGGTGGTGTGCAGCCGGTCGATGGCCTCGGTGGCGATGCCGACGGCGGTGTTGAAGCCGAAGGTGTAGTCGGTGGCGTAGAGGTCGTTGTCGATTGTCTTCGGTACGCCGACGGTCTTGATGCCGTACTCGTCCGAGAGCTTCGCCGCGACGCCGAGGGTGTCCTCGCCGCCGATCACGATGAGGGCCTCGACCTCCTGCTTGGCGAGGTTCTCCTTGACGCGGCGGATCCCGTTCTCGGCCTGGAGGGGGTTGGTCCGCGAGGAGCCGAGGACGGTGCCGCCGCGGGGCAGGATGCCGCGCACCGCGGGGATGTCGAGCGGGACGGTGTCGTTCTCCAGGGGGCCGCGCCAGCCGTCGCGGAACCCCACGAACTCGTAGTCGTACTCCTGGACGCCCTTGCGCACGATGCCCCGGATGACAGCGTTCAGTCCGGGGCAGTCACCGCCTCCGGTCAAGACTCCGACCCTCATGGCGCAACTCCCTTGTCACGGCGAGTGGTTGGGGGCCACTCTCCCGCGCGGGGTCAGTCGTCGTCCAGACCCCGCTCGATCGCGTACCGGACGAGCTCCACGCGGTTGTGCAGCTGGAGTTTGCCGAGGGTGTTCTGCACGTGGTTCTGGACCGTGCGGTGCGAGATGACGAGGCGTTCGGCGATCTGCTTGTAGCTCAGACCCTTCGCGACGAGGCGCAGCACCTCGGTCTCCCGGTCGGTGAGCTGCGGCGCGGCGCCCGGTTCGTCGGTGTCACCGGCCGGGGCCGGGTCGGAGGCGAGCCGCCGGTACTCGCCGAGGACCAGGCCCGCGAGGCCCGGCGTGAACACGGGGTCGCCCGCGGCGGTGCGCCCCACCGCGTCGATCAGCTCGTCCGTGGAGGCGGACTTGAGCAGATAGCCGGTGGCGCCGGACTTGACCGCCTCCAGCACGTCGGCGTGCTCCCCGCTCGCGGAGAGGACGAGGACGCGCAGCGAGGGGTCGGCGCCGACGAGTTCCTTGCACACCTGGACGCCGGGCTTGGCCGGCAGGTTCAGGTCGAGGACGAGGACGTCGGGGCCCGCGGCCTGCGCGCGGCGCACCGCCTGCTCGCCGTCGCCCGCCGTGGCGACCACCTGGAAGCCGGCCGCGCCCAGGTCGCGGGCGACGGCGTCGCGCCACATCGGGTGGTCGTCGACCACCATGACCTTGACCGCCGCGCGCCCGTCGCCCTGCTGCTGTTCGCTCATCGTTCCTGTCCTGCCTTCCCCCGTGGCCCGCAAGGGCTCTTCCACCACTACTTCTTCGGTACGCGCAGTTCGACCTCGGTGCCCTGGCCGGGGATCGAGATCAGCTCGGCGGTGCCGCCGATGTCGCGCAGCCGGCCGCGGATCGACAGGGCGACGCCGAGCCGGCCCTCGCCCTCGGCCTGCGCGAGACGGCCCTCCGGGATGCCCGGACCGTCGTCCCGCACCGTCACTATCACCGCGTCCGGCTCGTCCTCGACGAGGATCCACGCGCTGGCGTCCGCGCCCGCGTGCCGCCGCACATTGTCCAGGGCGGCACTGACAGCGGCCGCCAGTTCGCGGGCCGCGGCGGGCCGCATCGGCACCGGGGCGCCCGGCTCCGAGAAAGTGATGCGTCCACCGGCGTGCCCGGCGAGCAGGGGGCGCAGGTCGCTCGGGCCCGCGCCCTCGTCGTCGGCCGGCTCCTCCGGTTCGAGCACCGTCCGCACGACCGCGCCGTCCTCCGCGTCCTCGGACGCGCGCGAGGCGGGCACCAGGCCCCCGGCGACCAGCGTGCGCAGCGCGACCTCCTGCTCGCCCGCCATCCGGCCGAGCTCCGCCGCCTCGCCGCCGAGCGCGGTGCCGCGGCGCTGCACCATCGCGAGGACCTGGAGCACGCTGTCGTGGATGTCGCGGGCGAGCCGCTCCCGCTCGCGGGTGGCCGCCTCGATCTCCAGGGCGCGGGCGAGGGTGCGCTCGGAGGCGCGGGCCACCTCCACGACGTAGCCGATCGCGATGGAGGCGATGCAGACGAGCAGCACGCTGTGGATCAGGCCGCGGGTGATGTCGCCGCGCTGCACCACGTTGGCGACGCCGACGAGCAGGGAGGCGCCGGCCGCCCAGCGCCAGCCGCCCTTGAGCGCCCAGGCGAGGACCGCGCCCGCCGTCCAGATCGACGGCAGCGTGGCCCCTCCGGTGACGGCCCGCTCGTGCCCGGCGACCGGCGAAAGCAGGATGCCCGCGACGGCGATCGTGAGGTCGGCGGTGAGGAACCGCTTGGTGCAGCGCCGGGCGCCCGACACCTGCGGCAGCGTCGCCAGCGTCCACCCCGCGAGGACCACGAAGTAGGCCACGCCGACCCACGGGCGCTCGTACACCTCGTACGAGGAGCCGAAGAGCCCGATCGCGTAGACGAGGGTCAGCAGGCGGTAACCGGTGAGGGCGCGCCACAGCGGCTGCTCGACCGACATCCGCACGACCCGCTCGCGCCCGACCGTGTTCCCCATGTCCTCTGTCCCCCGCCCTCGGCACTTCTGGGGAACGACGCGGCTACGAGCCGCCCCGTTCCTTCTCCAGCGCCTTCTTCGCCGCTTCCTTCTCGGCCTTCTCCGCCTTGGCCGCCTTCTCCGCGGCCTTCTCCGCGTCCGCGATCTGCCGCTTCGCGGCTGTCGCATACACGTCGACGTACTCCTGGCCGGAAAGCTTCATGATCTCGTACATGACCTCGTCGGTGACAGCCCTGAGGACGAAGCGGTCGCCCTCCATGCCGTGGTAACGGCTGAAGTCGAGGGGCTTGCCGATGCGGATGCCCGGCCGCATCAGCTTCGGCATCACCTTGCCCGGGGGCTGGATCTTCTCCGTGTCGATCATGGCGACGGGGATGACGGGGGCGCCGGTGGACAGCGCCACGCGCGCGAGGCCGCCCGGCTTGCCGCGGTAGAGGCGGCCGTCGGGGGAACGCGTGCCCTCCGGGTAGATGCCGAACAGCTCGCCGCGCTCCAGGACCTCGATGCCGCTCTTGATGGCGGCCTCGCCCGCGCCCCGCGACCCCGAGCGGTCCACGGGCAGCTGGCCGACGCCCTTGAAGAAGGCGGCCGTCATCTTGCCCTTGACCCCGGGGGTGGTGAAGTACTCGGCCTTCGCGATGAAGGTGACCTTGCGGTCCAGGACGGCCGGCAGGAAGAACGAGTCCGAGAACGAGAGGTGGTTGCTGGCGAGGATCGCGGGTCCCTCGGCGGGGATGTTCTCGAGGCCCTCCACCCACGGCCGGAAACCGAGCTTCAGCGGCCCTCCGATGGCCACCTTCATTGCGCCGTAGATCAACCCTCTGCCTTCCCTAGTGCCCGGACCTCGTACCGGACCAGTCCGAGGAACCGACCTTAACCCGCGGGGGCGCTCCGGGGCCCGATGACCCTGGCCGACCTGCTTGTCCGGCCGGGGGTCCGGGGGTTGTCCCCCGGGAAGACACAGCACCCGCGGGGGCGCTCCAGGGCCCGACGACCCTGGTCGGTGTCAGTGCGGTCGCGTACCGTGAGGTGCACGTTCCTGAGCCCCCTCCGCATCTGATGAACAGGAGACCGAAGGTGCCGGTCCTTCCTGGAGCCGAGCCGTACCGCCATGAAGGCGGCGAGGTCGGCGTCCTCCTCTGTCACGGATTCACCGGATCGCCGCAGTCGCTGCGGCCCTGGGCCGATTACCTCGCCGCGCGCGGCCTGACGGTCTCGCTCCCGCTGCTGCCGGGCCACGGCACGCGCTGGGAGGACCTGGCCGTGACCGCGTGGCAGGACTGGTACGCGGAGGTGGACAGCGCCCTGCGCGAGCTCAGGGAGCGCTGCTCCAAGGTCTTCGTGTGCGGCCTGTCGATGGGCGGCGCGCTCGCCCTGCGCCTCGCGGCCAGGCACGGGGACGAGATCGCGGGCCTCGTCCTGGTGAACCCCGGGAACAAGGTGCACGGCCTGTCCGCGTACGCGCTGCCGTTCGCCCGGCATGTCGTACGGACGGTCAAGGGCATCACCAGCGACATCGCCAAGGAGGGCGTGGAGGAGGTCGGCTACCCCCGGGTTCCGCTGCACGCGGCGCACCAGCTGCGCATCTTCTTCCGGACCGTGGACCGTGAACTGCCGCAGGTGACCCAGCCCTTGGTGGTGCTGCACAGCGTGGACGACCACGTGGTGCCGCCCGCCGACTCCGCGCGCGTGCTCGGCCGTGTCTCGTCCACGGACGTCACGGAGATCCTGCTGGAACAGAGCTACCACGTGGCGACGTTGGACCATGACGCGGACCGGATCTTCGAGGAGAGCTACGCGTTCTTCGACCGGCTCGCCCCCGAAGTCGGCAAGATCCCCAGCGCGGGCGTGGAAGGGACGACCACCGGTGACTGAGCAGGAGCGGGGCGGATCCGAGCGGCCGGACGGCCCGGAGCCGCACGGCCAGGAGGAGACCGGCGAGCAGTCGCACGACCCGCTGCTGCCGAGCGACGAGGACGCGGCGTGGGAGGCGATCGTCGCCGGTTATGGGGAGGAGCCGCCGGACCCGCCGGGCGCCAAGCCCTTCAAGTCGGTGGAGGACCTGGCCCTGCTCGAACCGGAGACGAACGACGCCCCGGGCAAGCCGTCCGACGCGGAGCGGGGCGCCGCGAAGAAGGACGAGCCGGAGCCGGATCAGAACCGGGACCAGGGCGAGCAGCGCCCCCTCGGCTCCTCTGTCTCCTTCGCCCCGAACCTCGCCCCCGGCCCCCGCGACCACACGGCGCCCGAACCCTCGGACGACGACTTCGACGCTGCCGACGAGGGCCACTTCGTCCCGCCGGAGCCGCCCCCGCTGCCGGAGGGGGACGTCACGGCCAGGTTCGCCTGGCTCGCGGTGGTCGGCGGACCGGTCCTGCTGCTCCTCGCGGTGCTGCTGGGCTGGGACATGACGTGGTGGCTGGCGACGCTGTGCATCGGCGGCTTCCTCGGCGGCTTCGGCACGCTGGTCGCCCGGATGTCCCCGGGTGACGACGAGGACGGCGACGACCCGGGCCGCGGCGCCGTGGTCTGAGGCTACGAGGCGGGCACCCGGAGGGCGGCGAGCACCGGCAGATGGTCGGTGGCCGCCCTCAGCTCGTCCCGGTCCAGGAAGTCCGGCACCCCGCAGCCGAGCACCTCGATGCCCTTCGTGGCGAGGATCGCGTCGATGCGCTGGTGGGGATCGTCCGGGGTCGAGGTGTACTCGCCGCCCCAGGGCCGGGTCGCCCAGGCGTCGTTGAGGGCGCGCGCGAGGCGCCGGAAGGTGCGCCCGCCGGGCCGCTCGTTGAGGTCGCCGCCGACCACGACGTGCGGCACCCCCGAGGTCTCCATCGCCTCGACCCGGTCGAGCAGCATCCCGCCCTGCGCGTACCGCTCGTCCTTCTGCAGGCTCAGATGGCAGCTGACGACGCCGAGCCGCGCGTCCCCGAACCGTACGACGGCGGTCGCGAAGCCGCGCCGGTGCAGACCGGGCGTGAGCGGCAGCAGCACGTCCTCGGTGCGCTCGACGGTGGCCCGCAGCGAGCAGAGCAGCGCGGGCCCCGCCGCGCTGCCGCCCCCGGAGAGGATCACCAGGTCGGAGGCGCGGGCGAGCCGGGCGAGGTGCTTGCGCCAGCGGAAGAACCGGGGCGCCTCCTGGATCAGCACGAGGTCGGGGGCGCAGGCCTTCATCACGCGGGCGAGGGCGACGGGGCTGTCCCGCATCGAGCGGATGTTGTAGCTCAGGACACGGATGACGGCCGAACCGTCCGATTCCGTAAGGGACTTGGGGAGTTCGGTGCGTTCTTCGCGGGGCGAGCCGGAGTCCATGAAGATCAAGATACGCCGGTGCCCGCCGCTCCCACGGGGAACGACGGGCACCGGGTGCGTACGTACGTCACTTGACGGATGTGCGTCACATGACGGGGTCGGGCTCCCGCGCGAGGTCGGCGGCGCCGACCATGCCCGCCTTGTTGCCCAGCTGGGCGGCGATCACATCGGCGACAGGACGCCAGTTCCCGCCGACCAGCCACCGCTTGTACGACTTGCGGATGGGGTCGAGGACCAGCTCGCCCTCGTCGGAGAGGCCGCCGCCGACGATGAACGCCGACGGGTCGAACAACGAGGCCAGGTCGGCGAGGCCCGCGCCGGCCCAGCGGGCCAGCTCGCGGTACGAGTCGACGGCCACCGGGTCGCCCTCGCGGGCGGCCGTGGAGATGTGCTTGCCCTCGATGCCCTCGGGGCTGCCGTCGCCGAGCGAGAGCAGGTACGAGGCGTTCTCCGGCGTCGCGTTCGCCCGCTGCTTCGCGTAGCGCACGAGCGCGCGGCCCGAGGCGTACTGCTCCCAGCAGCCCTGCGAGCCGCAGCCGCACAGCAGGCCGTCCGGCACCATGCGGATGTGGCCGAACTCGGCGGCCACGCCGAAGTGGCCGCGGCGCAGCTTGTTGCCGATGATGACGCCGCCGCCGAGGCCGGTGCCGAGCGTGATGCAGATGACGTTGCGGTGGCCCTTGCCCGCGCCGAACTTGTATTCGCCCCAGGCCGCCGCGTTCGCGTCGTTCTCGACGACCACGGGCAGCTTGACGCGCGCCTCGACCTTCTCCTTGAGCGGTTCCTGGCGCCAGTCGATGTTCGGCGCGAAGTACACGGTGGAGCGCTGGCGGTTGACGTACCCGGCGGCACCGATCCCCACGCCCACGATCTCGTGTCCGGCCCTGGCGCCCTCGACGGCCGAGGCGATCGCGTCAACGATGCCGTCCGGCGTGGAAGGCGTCGGCACCTTGAACGTGGAGAGGATGTTGCCTTCCTCGTCGACCACGCCGGCCGCGATCTTCGTGCCGCCGATATCGACGCCGATGGTGAGTCCCATGAATCCCTCAGTTCGGTCGAGCCCCGCTATGGCCCACCCTAACCGAGCAGGGGTCAGTCCAAGTCGATGTGCTCCCCGCCGCCCGGCCCCTCGTCCTTGGGGTCCTGGGCGTCCTTGGTGTCCTTCGGCTGCGCGGGGTCCTGGGTGCGCTGGGTCCAGCGGCCCTCCTGGCCCTCGACCGCGGAGCGGTAGGCGGCCAGCAGTTCGTTGCCCGCCGCGGCCAGGTGGTCGAACACGTCCGAGTTGCGGTCGATGACCGGCTCGATCACGGAGCGGGCCTGCCGTACGGCCTGCTTGGCGACCTGCTCGGCGGTGCCCTGGGCGACCGAGCCGAGGAACGGGGCCTGTACGGACGAGAGCTTGTCCGTGACGGCGTCGACGAGCTTCTTCAGCTCCTCGGCGGCGGACCCGGGCGGCGGCCCGTACTCGGACCTGCGGCGGGCCCGCTCCTCCTCGAGATCCTCGGCGCACGCCTTCTCCCAGGCGTCTGCGTCGACCTGGTGGGCGGGCTGCTCGGTGGCGTCGCTCATGACGGCTGACTCCTGCGGAGAGCTGGACCGGTTACCCCTTCGACGTTACCCGAACGGGTGCGCCCCGTTCACCGGGTCTGCGGCCACAGATCCGGGTCGGGGGCGAAGCGGACCCGCAGCTCGCCGTCGACGAGCCCCGCGCCCGCGACGGTGCAGCGGCGCGGCGCGGAGGGCAGCGGGACGACGCGCCGGAACGGGCCCGCGCCGACGACCAGTTCGTCGCCGCGCCGCACCAGGCTCAGCTCCTCCCGTACGGCCCCTGGCAGCGGTATCCGCCACACCAGGACGCCGTCCTCGCCGAGCCGGTCCTCCACGGGCCACGGGTCGCGGGGCCCCGGCACGGTCGCGGGCACCGGTACGTCCAGGCCCTCGGGGCGCGGGTCGCGGCCCAGGTGGGGCAGCTCGTGCGCGCCGGGCCACTCGGCGACGACCTTGCGCTGGCGGGCGGCGGCGTCGGCGAGCCACGGGTCGGTGGAGCCGTCGGGGAGCATCCGGTTGGCGACGACCGTCTCCACGGCGAGCCCGTGCAGCGCGAGGCCGGCCCGGGTGGTGCGCAGGGTCTCGGCGGCGGCCGTGGTGGGCTCCGCGACGAGCCGTACGCGGGTGGTGCCGGCGTCGATCACGGCCTGCGCGGCGGCGAGTTCGGCGTCCCAGCGGGCGGCGGACTCGTACAGCCACTGCGCGGGCATCGGCACCCCGGCCAGTTTGCCGAGGACGGGGCGCAGGGCGCGCGCGGCCTGGCGCTCCGCGGGGAGCAGGCGGCGCAGATAGCGGCGGAGCTGTTCGGGCAGGGCGAGGGTGGCGACGGCGCGGTGCGCGGGCGGCAGGTCGACGACCACCAGGTCGCAGGGGTCCTCGGCGGTGTCCCGCAGGGCGCGCAGCAGCGCGAGCTCCTCGCTGCCGGGCAGGGGCGTGATCTCGTCCGCGTCCAGCCGGGCGGCGCCGAGGAGTTCCAGGCCGGAGGCGGCGCGCTCCTGGAGGGCGAGGAGGTCGCGGCGGAAGTCGTCGGCCGGGGTGAGCCGGGTGACGTCGACGTCCTCGACCTCACCCACGGGGTCCGCGGTGATGAGCCTCGTACGCAGTCCCTGCCGGGCGGCCTGCAGGGCGGTGGCGGCGGCGACGGTGGTGCGGCCGGCGCCGCCGGGGCCGGTGACGAGGAGGGTGCGCATGGGGTGTGAGGTTACCCGTGGTGGGGGCAACCGTTGCCCGTACGCGGCACCGGGGGTTCGGGGCTCTGCCCCGGACCCCGCGGGCTCTCGTCCGAAAGGCGGGCTCTAGTGAGCTGGTCCGGAGATTCGTGAGCAGTAGCGGCAGATGCGGTCGATGATCTGGTCTGCGGTCTTGGTCCAGTGGAAGGGCCGGGCCTCGC
>NZ_JBHWKQ010000077.1:0-8880 GCF_042730865.1 Streptomyces sp. NPDC059897
GTCCGGGGCAGAGCCCCGGGCCGCAACCACGACGCCGTTGATGACGCCTCGGGGCGCTGCCCCGGACCCCGCGCCTCAATCGCCGGCGGGGCTTGATTCGTCCTCCGCGTGCAGGCTCATCGGGCCGTAGATGACCTTGTCGTCCTCACGGAGAGTGACCTGGTCGGCGCCTCCGTCCGCGAGCTGCTTCCAGTACTCGCCGACCCAGGACTCGGCGTCCCCCTGCGTGGTGAACTCCTCGGGCTGTACCGCGGGAGCCACCTCCGTCCCGTCGGACTTCTCGAACCGCCACGTCCACGCCGCCATGTCAGCCTCCCGGTCTCGGACGTCCGCTGTGCCGCTGTCCCCGGAAGCCTATCCGGGCGAGCGTCGATCAAGGGGGCGCGGGAGGATCTTCCTGTGGAACTGACACTGCTCGGCACCGGCGGCCCCGACGGGCTGCCCCGCCCCGACTGCCCTTGCGCCGCCTGCGCGACCGCGCTCGGCCGCGACGCCCGTGCCGCGACGGCGGTCCTGATCGACGGAACGCTGCTGCTCGACCTGACACCGGGGGCCGCGTTCGCGGCGGCCCGTTCGGGGCACAGCCTCGGCGGCGTACGGCAGGTACTGCTCTCGCATCCGCACGACGGGCCCGCGGTCGAGGTGCCCGCGGGGCTTCCGCAGCCCGGCCGGGTGCCGGACGGGCGGGAGCTGGCGCTCATGAGCGGGCACCGGGTGCGGGCCCTCGCGCTGGACGCGCCGGGCACCGGTTACGAGGTGACCGGGCCGGAGGGCGAGCGGCTGCTGTATCTGCCGCCGGGCACCGCGCCCGCGGGCTTCGACGAGCCACGGGCGCCGTACGAGATGGTCCTCGCCGATGTCGTGGGCCGCCCCGACGCGCTCGCCCGGCTGCGCTCCGCGGGCGCGATCGGGCCGACCACCGATGTCCTCGCCGTCCATCTGGACCATGACGTGCCGCCCGGTCCCGAGCTCGTGCGGCGGCTCGCCGCGGCGGGCGCGCGGGCCGTGCCCGACGGCACGACCCTGGACGTCGGCACGTACGAGGACGTGCCCGATGTGCCGCGCAGGACGCTGGTGCTCGGCGGGGCGCGGTCCGGGAAGTCGGTGGAGGCCGAGCGGCGCCTGGAGGCGTTCCCCGACGTGCTGTACGTGGCGACCGGCGGGACGCGCGGCGGGGACACCGAGTGGGCGCAACGGGTGGCCGTGCACCGGGAGCGGCGGCCCGGGTCCTGGCGGACGGCGGAGACCTGCGATCTCGTGCCGCTGCTCGAAGACCCGGAGGACTCCGCCCCGCTGCTCGTCGACTGTCTGTCGCTGTGGCTGACGTACGCGATGGACGAGGCCGGGGCCTGGGACGACGCCGAGTGGGCGGGCGGCGGCGAGAAGGCGCTGCGGGAGAAGGTGGCCGGGCTCGTCGACGCCGTGCGGCGCACGCGGCGCACCCTCGTCGCCGTCTCGAACGAGGTGGGTTCGGGGATCGTGCCCGCGACCGCTTCGGGGCGCCGCTACCGGGACGAACTGGGCCGTCTGAACGCGGCGTTCGCGGCCGAGTGCGAGCATGTGCTGCTCGTCGTCGCGGGTCAGCCGCTCGCGCTGCGCGGCTGACCCGGGGGCCATGGGTCTACGCGTCCGGGTCGCGGCGCGCGATCACCCGGTACGCGTTGGAGAAGCGGGTGCGGCGGGCCAGCGGGGCCAGCAGCCGGTCGGCCGCGCAGGCGGCGAGGAACGCGGGCGCGACGGCGTACATGAGGACCTTGCGCAGGATGCGCTGGACCTCGCCGGGGGCCTTGGTGCGCCACGGGTCGTCGGCGTCGGGCAGGTGCCGGCCCGCGAACAGGGCGAGGCCTGCCGCGAGATCCAGCGGGACGTGCGCCGCGCGGCGGTCGACGGCGACGACCGTGTAGCCGAGGGCGCGCAGTTCGGCGCGGAGGTTGGCGAGCGGGATCAGGTGCAGGTGCTGCGGCTGGAAGTACGAGATCCACCATTTGCCGAGGAGCTTCGCGAAGCGGCTCTCGGGGTCGGGCAGCTCGATCATCAGATGCCCGCCGGGGCGCAGCACGCGGCGGGCGGCCTTCAGCTCCTCGCGCGGATCGCGGGAGCGGTCCAGGTGGTGGAACATGCTCAGCGCGTCGTAACCGCCCTCAAGACCGGGGGCGAGGTCGGTGAAAAGCCCCTGATGGGCCCGTTCGACGCGGCCCGCCCTCCGGGCCTCCTCGACGCCTTCGCCGCTGTCGAGGCCGTCGAAGGCGGTGTACGGCAGTACCTCCTGGGCCGCCGCGGGGAAGTGGCCCTGGCCCGTGCCGATGTCGAGCCAGCTCTCCGGTTCGACGAACGCGGCGAGGGCGCGGGCGCGGGACCGGTCGCGGTGGGCCGAGGTGCGCGCGCGGAAGATCCATTCGGCCTGGTCGGCGTAGCGGCCCTCGCAGAAGTCCCGGTAGTAGAAGTCCAGGCCCTCGGGGGTGAGGCGGGGGTTCTGGAACGAGTGGGCGCAGGAGCCGCACTGGACGAGCGTGAAGCTGCCGGGCTTGTGCTGGAGGAGGTCGGTGGTGCGCAGGCGGGTGCGCAGCCGGGTGCTGCCGCACCAGGGGCAGTCGGGGCGGCGCGGCTCGTGGAAGCGCTCGGTGCCCTGGGCGAGTTCGGTGAGATACGCGGGGCGGCGCTCGGCGACGGCTTGAGGGGTGGCGGGGGCGGTCATGGGGAGACCTCCAGTCATCGTCTGCGGTACCGCAACAAGCGCGCGAGATATGACAATTCGGCGCGAACATGAACGCAACCGATCATCTATGGACGGTCCCTGACACCCCCAGGGCGACTCACCGCCCGCCGCCCGCGTCCGCCGGAAGGACGCACCCATCGGTGTCCCGTGACGGAGGGTGCGGCTGGGGCCAGACGTCCGCGACGGCCGGTACTGTTCGGCGAATGAGCTCGCTGAACCTCGACGACTTCACCGATCTGATCGAGCGCCCCGACGGCGGCACCCGCCGCGACGCCGAGGAGCGCAGGGCCCGCTTCGCCGTGCCGCCGGGCGCCCTCGGCCGCCTCGACGAACTGGGCGAGTGGCTGAGCGCCGCCCAGGGCGTGGTGCCCGTACGGCCGGTCGCGCGGCCGCGCGTGGTCCTCTTCGCCGGCGACCACGGCGTGGCCGGACTCGATGTGTCGAAGCGGGCGGCGGGCAGCGCGGCCGGACTCGTGCGGGAGGTCGTCGAGGGCGCCTCCACGGGCGCGGTGCTCGCGCGCCGGCTCGGCGTCGGCGTGCGGGTCGTCGACCTCTCCCTGGACTGCGAGCCCGACGAGCTGCCCAAGTCGGTCGACGACCGGCGCGTGCGGCGCGGCTCCGGCCGCATCGACACCGAGGACGCGCTCACCCTCGAGGAGGCCGAGGCCGCGTTCCGCGCGGGCATGGCGGTCGCCGACGAGGAGGCCGACTCCGGTACGGACCTCGTCGTCCTCGGCGACATCAGCGTCGGCGGCACGACGGCGGCGGCCACGCTGATCGCCGCGCTGTGCGGCACGGACGCGTCCGTGGTCACCGGGCGCGGCGGCGACCCCATCGACGACCTCGCCTGGATGCGCAAGTGCGCGGCGGTCCGCGACGCGCTGCGCCGGGCCCGGCCCGTCCTCGGCGACCAGCTCCAGCTCCTCGCCACAGTGGGCGGCGCCGACCTCACGGCGGCCACCGGCTTCCTGCTCCAGTGCGCGGTGCGGCGCACGCCCGTGCTCCTCGACGGCGTGGTCTCCGCGGCCTGCGCGCTCGTCGGCCAGCGGGTCGCGTTCCGCGCCCCCGACTGGTGGCTGGCCGCCCACGCCAGCGGCGAACCGGCCCAGGCGAAGGCGCTCGACCGGATGGCCATGGACGTCCTCCTCGACCAGGACGTCCGGGTCGGCGGCGGCACGGGCGGACTCCTGGCCCTCCCCCTGGTCCAGGCGGCCGCCGCGCTCGCGGCGGAGCTCCCGGAGGCCACGGAGCCCGCGAAGGAAGACGACTAGCACCAGTGGACGGCATACGTTTCGCCTTCGGGACCCTCACCGTGTTCCGGGTGAAGGTCACCCGCTGGGACCGTGGGGCCGCCCGTGCCGGGATGCTCTGCGCGCCGCTCGCGGGCCTGGCCGTCGGGCTCGTGGCGGCCGCGGTGGGCGTGGCGCTGACGTTCCTCGGGGCGGACGCGCTGCTCGCCGCCGTCGCCGCGGTCGCGGTGCCGGCGGCGCTGACCCGCGGACTGCACCTCGACGGGCTCGCGGACGTCGCGGACGGCCTGGGCAGCGGCAAGCCCGCGGACGACGCGCTGCGGATCATGAAGCAGTCGGACATCGGCCCCTTCGGCGTGGTCACCCTCGTCCTGGCCCTGCTGGCCCAAGTCGCGGTCCTGGCCGACCAGTTCGGCCACTCGTGGTGGCGCGGCGCCCTCGCCGCGACCGTCTCCGCGGTGACCGCGCGCCTCGCCCTGACCTTCGCCTCCCGCGAGGGCGTCCCGGCCGCCCGTCCCGAGGGCCTCGGCGCGGCGGTCGCGGAAACGGTGTCGCGGCGGGCGGCGCTGCTCGTGGGAGCGGTGGTGGTCGCGGCGACGGCCGCCCTCTCCCTCCAGGCCGCACTCGCCGTCGTCCTCGGCTGCGCGGCGGCCGAACTCCTGCTCCGCCGCTGCGTCTCCCGTTTCGGCGGGGTGACGGGCGACGTATTCGGCGCCCTGGCGGAAACAGCGGCCACCACGTCTTTGGTGATCCTGGCCTTCGGCTGACACCCGGCCCCAGCGGCAGCCCGCACCTGGACGAAGCACCCCAAGAACGACGGGCGTAGGCTCAGCCACAAACAGGCCAACTACCCCCGGCCCCGGCAAAGAAGCCGACCCACCCGATGAAAGAGGGACCTCACCACCGTGACTGCTCTGACTCTCAGCACCGCCGCGGCGACCGGCCTCCGCGCCGACGCGATCGTCGTCGGCGTCGTCAAGGGCGACAAGGGCCCGGTCGTCGCCCACGGCGCGGAAGCCGTGGACAAGGCGTACGACGGAAAGCTCGGCACCGTCCTGGAGACCCTCGGCGCCAGTGGCGGCGAGGGCGAGGTGACCAAGCTCCCCGCCCCGTCCGGCGTCAAGGCGCCGATCGTGCTGGCGGTCGGCCTCGGCGGCGAGCCCGAGAAGGACGGCGCGTACGACAGCGAGGTGCTGCGCCGCGCCGCCGGTGCCGCGGCCCGCACCCTGGCCGGTTCGAAGAAGGCCGCGTTCGCGCTGCCGGTCGACGACGCCGAGGACGCCGGCGCGATCGCGGAGGGCGCCCTGCTCGGCGCCTACGCGTTCGACGCCTACAAGGAGTCCGCGAAGGACCCGAAGGACGGCAAGGGCCCGCTCGCCGAGGTCGCGATCCTCGGCGGCAAGCCCCGCGACAAGGCGTACAAGGCGGCCGTCGAGCGCGCCCTGGCCCTCACCGAGGAGCTCAACCGCGCCCGCGACCTGATCAACACCCCGCCGAACGACCTGAACCCGGAGTCCTTCGCCGCCGTCGCCCAGGCCGCGGCCAAGGAGCACGGCATCAAGGTGCAGGTGCTCGACGTGAAGGCGCTGGAGAAGGGCGGCTACGGCGGCATCCTCGGCGTCGGCGCCGGTTCCGCCTCCGGCCCGCGTCTGGTGAAGCTCTCGTACAAGTCCACGAAGGCGAAGAAGCACCTCGCGTTCGTCGGCAAGGGCATCACCTACGACTCGGGCGGCATCTCGCTGAAGCCGGCGGGTCACAACGAGACGATGAAGTGCGACATGGCCGGCGCCGCCGCCGTGTTCGCCGCGGTCGTCGCCGCCGCGCGCCTCGGGCTCGAGGTGAACGTCACCGGCTGGCTGGCGCTCGCCGAGAACATGCCGTCGGGCTCGGCCACCCGCCCCGGCGACGTGCTGCGGATGTACTCGGGCAAGACGGTCGAGGTCCTGAACACGGACGCCGAGGGCCGCCTGGTCCTGGCCGACGCCATCGCCAAGGCCTCCGAGGAGACCCCGGACGCGATCGTCGACGTCGCGACGCTGACCGGCGCGATGATGATGGCGCTCGGCTCCCGCACCTTCGGCATCATGGCCAACGACGACGCCTTCCGCGGCTCGATCCACGAGGCCGCCGAGGAGTCCGGCGAGCCGGCCTGGCCGATGCCGCTCCCGACGCACCTGCGCAAGGGCATGGACTCGTCGACCGCCGACATCGCGAACATGGGCGAGCGGATGGGCGGCGGCCTCGTCGCCGGCCTGTTCCTCCAGGAGTTCGTCGGCGAGGGCATCACGTGGGCCCACCTCGACATCGCGGGCCCGGCCTTCAACGAGTCCGCGCCGTTCGGCTACACGCCCAAGGGCGGCACGGGTTCCGCGGTCCGTACGCTGGTCCGCCTCGCGGAGCGGACGGCGGCGGGCGACCTCGGCTGACCCTCCGCGGACGTGACGAAGTCACTGTTCAGCCCCCGGTGCGCGGCACCGGGGGCTGTTCGCTTTCGACGAAATCCGCATGTTTGTCCCCGCTCGTCACAGCTGTTTCAGGTGTAACAGCCGTCTCACCCCGGAGCCCGACGTCCCGACTCCCGCCGACAAGTGCGAGGATGGGGTACGGCAGGACAGGGCCCTCACCCAGGGCCGAAGAACGAGCGGCCGAACACCCCGCCGCCCGGTCGTCGGAGACCGGCGTACGGCGCACATGCATGGAGGACGTGACGTGGCGAACGACGCCAGCACCGTTTTCGACCTAGTGATCCTCGGCGGTGGCAGTGGCGGTTACGCCGCGGCCCTGCGCGGAGCGCAGCTGGGCCTGGACGTCGCCCTGATCGAGAAGAACAAGGTCGGCGGCACCTGCCTGCACGTTGGTTGCATCCCCACCAAGGCGTTGCTGCACGCCGGTGAGATCGCCGACCAGGCGCGCGAGTCCGAGCAGTTCGGCGTGAAGGCCACCTTCGAGGGCATCGACATGCCCGCCGTCCAGAAGTACAAGGACGAGGTCGTCACCGGGCTCTACAAGGGCCTGCAGGGGCTGATCGCCTCCCGCAAGGTGACGTACATCGAGGGTGAGGGCAAGCTCTCCTCCCCGACGTCCGTCGACGTCAACGGCCAGCGCGTCCAGGGCCGTCACGTCCTCCTGGCGACCGGCTCCGTGCCGAAGTCGCTGCCGGGCCTGGAGATCGACGGCAACCGCATCATCTCTTCGGACCACGCGCTGAAGCTGGACCGCGTCCCGAAGTCCGCGATCGTCCTGGGCGGCGGCGTCATCGGCGTCGAGTTCGCCTCGGCGTGGAAGTCCTTCGGCACCGACGTCACGGTCGTCGAGGGCCTCAAGCACCTCGTCCCGGTCGAGGACGAGAACAGCTCCAAGCTCCTGGAGCGCGCGTTCCGCAAGCGCGGCATCAAGTTCAACCTCGGCACCTTCTTCGAGAAGGCCGAGTACACGCAGGACGGCGTCCGCGTGACCCTCGCCGACGGCAAGACCTTCGAGGCCGAGGTCCTCCTGGTCGCCATCGGCCGCGGCCCGGTCTCCCAGGGCCTCGGCTACGAGGAGCAGGGCGTGGCCATGGACCGTGGCTTCGTCCTCGCCGACGAGTACATGCAGACCAACGTGCCGACCATCTCGGCCGTCGGTGACCTGGTCCCGACCCTCCAGCTCGCGCACGTCGGCTTCGCCGAGGGCATCCTGGTGGCGGAGCGCCTGGCCGGCCTGAACCCGGTTCCGGTCGACTACGACGGCGTGCCGCGCGTGACCTACTGCCACCCGGAGGTCGCCTCCGTCGGTATCACCGAGGCCAAGGCCAAGGAGATCTACGGTGCGGACAAGGTCGTCGCTCTGAAGTACAACCTTGCGGGCAACGGCAAGTCCAAGATCCTGAAGACCACGGGCGAGATCAAGCTCGTGCAGGTCAAGGACGGTGCCGTGGTCGGCGTCCACATGGTCGGCGACCGCATGGGCGAGCAGGTCGGCGAGGCCCAGCTGATCTACAACTGGGAAGCGCTGCCCGCCGAGGTCGCCCAGCTCGTGCACGCCCACCCGACGCAGAACGAGGCGCTCGGCGAGGCCCACCTGGCCCTCGCGGGCAAGCCGCTGCACGCGCACGACTAGCAGCCACGCCCCGTCCGTCGCAGTTGGGCGCGACGACCCACCCACAGACTTCCGCACTGCGTTGCCGCGCATTGCACATCGTTAAGGAGCAACAGAAACCATGGCGGTTTCCGTATCCCTTCCGGCGCTCGGTGAGAGCGTCACCGAAGGCACTGTCACCCGCTGGCTGAAGGCCGAGGGCGAGCGCGTCGAGGTCGACGAGCCGCTGCTCGAGGTCTCGACCGACAAGGTCGACACCGAGATCCCCTCCCCCGCCGCCGGCGTGCTGGCCTCCATCAAGGTCGCCGAGGACGAGACGGTCGAGGTCGGCGCCGAGCTGGCCGTCATCGACGACGGCTCCGGCGCCCCGGCTGCCGAGGCCCCGGCCGCCGCCGAGGCCCCGGCCGCCGAGCCCGCTCCGGCCCAGGAGGCCCCGGCCCCCGCCGCCGAGCCGGCCCCGGCCGCTCAGGAAGCCCCCGCCGCCCCGGCCGGTGGCGCCTCCGGCACCGACGTCGTGCTGCCCGCCCTGGGCGAGTCGGTCACCGAGGGCACCGTCACCCGCTGGCTCAAGGAGGTCGGTGAGGAGGTCGGCGAGGACGAGCCGCTGCTCGAGGTCTCCACCGACAAGGTCGACACCGAGATCCCGTCGCCCGTCGCCGGTGTTCTCCTCGAGATCACCGTGGGCGAGGACGAGACCGCCGAGGTCGGCGCCAAGCTCGCCGTCATCGGTGCCCCGGGTGCCGCCCCGGCCGCCGCCGAGGCCCCGGCTCCGGCCGCCCCGGCCGCCGCTCCGGCTCCGGCCCCGGCTCCCGAGCCCGCCCCGGCCCCGGACACGGA
>NZ_JBHWKQ010000078.1:0-8493 GCF_042730865.1 Streptomyces sp. NPDC059897
GAACCCGGAAGCTAAGCCTCACAGCGCCGATGGTACTGCAGGGGGGACCCTGTGGGAGAGTAGGACGCCGCCGAACTATTTTTGAAGAAAAGCCCCGTGCCATTGGCACGGGGCTTTTCTGCGTTTCAGGCGCCTTTTCAGGCGGGCTCCACAAGTTTCGCGTCGTACGCCACGATCACCGCCTGCACTCTGTCCCGCGCTCCCGTTTTCGCGAGGATGCGGGAGACGTGGGTCTTCACCGTCGATTCGGCGAGGTGCAGGCGTTCGGCGACCTCCGTATTGCTCCAGCCCTGGGCGATGACCGTGAGGATCTCGCGTTCGCGGTCCGTCAGGGAGGCGATGCGCGGGTCGGGGGCCGGGGGAGCGCCCGCGGTTGCCGGGAGATGCTGGACGTACGCGTCGAGGAGGCGGCGGGTGAGGCTGGGTGCGACGATCGCGTCGCCGGCGGCCACCGCCCGGATGCCCGCGAGGAGTTCCTCCGGGAGAGCGTCCTTGATGAGGAAGCCGGAGGCGCCCGCGCGCAGGCCCGCGTACGCGTACTCGTCCATGTCGAACGTCGTGAGGATGAGGATGCGCGGGCCGTCCGCCCCGTCGTTGCCCGTGGCCCCCGCGATGATGCGGCGCGTGGCCTCGATGCCGTCCATGCCGGGCATGCGGATGTCCATCAGGACCACGTCGGGGGCGAGTTCGGCCGCGAGCCGGACCGCCTCCGTGCCCGTGCCCGCCTCGCCCGCGACCCGCAGGTCGTCCTGGCTCTCCAGGAGCATGCGGAAGCCGAAGCGCTGCATGGGCTGGTCGTCGACGATGAGCACGGTCGTCACTGAGTGGGCCCTTCCGGGGACGGGGACAGGGACGGAATCGGAATCGGGATGCGGAGCCGGACCCGCCAGCCGCCGGCCGGTCGTGGTCCGGCCTCAAGTGTGCCCCGGTAGAGGGCCGTTCGCTCCCGCATGCCCGCGAGGCCGCGGCCCGTGCCGGGGCTGTCGGTGAGGGCACCGCGGCCCGTGTCCGTGACGGTCACCGTCACCGCGTCGGCCGCGTACGAGACGAGCAGCTCGGAGGTGGCCGAAGGGCCGCCGTGCTTCAGGGTGTTGGTGAGGGCCTCCTGGACCACGCGGTACACCGTGAGTTCCAGGCCCGCGGGCAGCGGGACCGGTTCGCCCTCGACCTTCCTGTGGACCGGGAGGCCCGCCGAACGTACGCCTTCGATCAGGGAGTCGAGGTCGTCGAGTGCGGGTGCCGGGGTCAGCTCCGCCGTGGGCGAGGGGGCTTCCTCGCCCAGTACGTCGAGCAGTCGGCGGAGTTCCGCGAGGGCGTTGCGGCTGGTGGTGGCGATGGCGGTGAGGGCCTGGCCCGCGCGTTCCGGGTTGCGGGCGGCGGCGTAGGAGCCGCCGTCGGCGAGGCCGGTGATGACGGAGAGGTTGTGGCCGATGATGTCGTGCATCTCGCGGGCGATCCGGGCGCGTTCGGCGGAGGCCGCCAGCTGGGCCTGCTGGTCGCGCTCGACCTCCAGTTGGCGGGCCCGTTCCATGAGCGAGTTCGTGTAGTCCTGGCGGCTGCGGATGGCCAGGCCGAACGCGGCGACCAGGGCGAGCGCCCAGAACTGCGGGACGACCTGCTGGTCCCAACTCCCCTTCGGGAAGCGGACGACCGCGACCACGACCGGGACCATCGTCATCGCGCAGGACAGCAGCAGGGTGCGGATGCGGGAGCGCAGCGCCACGTTGAAGACGATGAAGAGCTGGAGGAGGGCGGCCTGGAGGACGGCGCCGGTGGCGCTGTTCACGGTGCCGGCCGCCACCATCACCGTCAGCGCGGTCATCGGGTGGCTGCGGCGCCACAGCAGCGGGATCGACAGGGCGAGGCTCAGGGTGAGGACGAGCCAGTCAGGGACGTCGGTGCTGTGGGCGATGTTCTTCCAGCCGTCGCCCGCGTAGTCGATGACGGCGGCGATGACGAAGAAGCCCGTGAGCAGCAGGTCCCACACGAGCGGGTGGCGCCTGTCGTAGGCGCGCACCCGCTGTGCGGTGCGGTACAGGAACTGGCTCGTACGGGGCTGGGGCGACGTCACGTGCACATCCTGGTCATACGTCGCGGCGCTTGAGAAGGAGCCCGGCTGCTGTGAGGACGACGGCGGCCCACACGGCGAGGGAGACGAGGCCGGTGCCGGGGGTGTTGTGGTTCGCGACCGGGATGATCGAGCCGAGGGACTCCGCCGACTTGGACGGGAGGTACTTCACGGCGCTCTGCACGGCGTCGTTGCTGATCATCTGGAGCACCTCGGGCAGGATCATGACGGCGCCGACGAACGCGCCGATCGCGGCCGGCACGGAGCGGCACAGCGCGCCGAGGCCAAGGGCGATGAGGCTGAGCAGCGTGATGCCCGCGGCGTTGCCCGCGAGGGCGCGCAGTACGCCGGAGTCGGCGAGGGACAGGGCCTTGTCGCCGTCGGAGAGCCAGATCTGGGCGAGCAGGAACGTGACGAGGTTCGTGGCGAAGGTGACCGTGAAGGCGAGGGCCGTGAAGACGCCGGCCTTGGCCCACAGGACCGGCAGCCTGCGCGGGACCGCCGCCATCGTGGCGCGGACCAGGCCCGTCGAGTACTCGCTCGCTGTGATCAGGATGCCGAGGACGGCGACGCAGATCTGGGACATCTGGCTGCCGAAGAGCGTGAAGACGACGGTGTCGATGTTGGCGTCGTCGCCGTCGTAGGTCGAACCCATCATCAGGCCGACGGAGACGACGAGTGCGACGGAGAGCCCCAGGGTCCACCAAGTGGAGCGCAGGGTACGGAGCTTGTGCCATTCGGCGTGCACGATGCGGGTCGGGGTCACCGCGTAGGACGTGGCCGCGAGAGGCGTGGTGGTGGTCGTCGTCGTGGTCATGCTGCTGCTCCTGCCGAGGTCTTCGTGGCCGCCTGGTATTCGACGGAGTCGTGGGTGAGGTCCATGAAGGCCTGCTCCAACGAGGCCGTCTGCGGGGTGAGTTCGAAGAGGGGGAGGCCGCTCGCGGCGGCGATCCTGCCGATGTCGGGGGCGTCGAGGCCGCGGACGTGGAGGGTGTCGGGCGTCGCGCCGTCCGGGAGGTCGATGGCGATGCCGATGCCGGCGGAGGCCAGGAGGGCGCGCAGGCGGTCCGCCTCGGGCGTCACCACCTTCACGTAGGCCGCTCCTGATTCGCGTACGAGATCGGTGACCGTCGTGTCCGCGAGGAGGCGGCCTCGGCCGATCACGACCAGGTGCTCGGCCGTCAGCGCCATCTCCGACATGAGGTGGGAGGAAACCAGGACCGTGCGGCCCTGCTGGGCGAGGGACTTGAGGAGGGTGCGGATCCACAGGACGCCCTCGGGGTCGAGGCCGTTGACCGGCTCGTCGAGGATGATCGTGGCCGGGTCGCCGAGGAGCGCGGCCGCGATGCCGAGGCGCTGGCCCATGCCGAGGGAGAAGCCCTTGACCCGCTTGTGCGCCACCTCGGTGAGGCCCGCGAGGTCGAGCACGTGCTCGACGCGGGAGCGCGGGATGCCGTGCGTGAGCGCGAGCGACATGAGGTGGTGGAAGGCGGTGCGTCCCGGGTGGACGGCCTTCGCCTCCAGGAGCGCGCCGACCTCGGTGAGCGGGGCCGGGTGGGCGGCGTAGGCGCGGCCGCCGATGGTGGCGCGGCCCACGGTCGGGGTGTCGAGGCCGAGCAGCATGCGCATGGTCGTGGACTTGCCCGCGCCGTTGGGGCCGAGGAAGCCGGTGACCGTGCCGGGCTCGACGGTGAAGGTGAGGTCGTCGACGACTGTCTTGTCGCCGTAGCGTTTGGTGAGGCCGTGGGATCGGATCGTCATGTGAGTACGGTGCCGTGGGCGGGGTCGCGCGGGCGTCGGACCGGGGCATCGAGCTGCGGGAATGCCGTAGTACCGGGG
The DNA here is from genome assembly GCF_042730865.1 of Streptomyces sp. NPDC059897. NCBI lineage: Bacteria > Bacillati > Actinomycetota > Actinomycetes > Kitasatosporales > Streptomycetaceae > Streptomyces > Streptomyces sp. NPDC059897. The sequence continues at coordinate 3,908 of NZ_JBHWKQ010000078.1, forward strand.
TACTACGGGCCCTTAGGGTGCGGCGCATGGACTACGTGATCAGACCCGTGCGGGCCGACGAGTGGCGTGCCGCGAAGGAGTTGCGGCTCGCGGCGCTGCGGGATCCGGCGGCGCCGCTCGCGTTCCTGGAGACGTACGAGGAGGCGGCGGCGCAGCCGGAGGAGTTCTGGCGGGGGCGGGCCGAGCGGGCCGCGCACGGGACGACGGCCCTGCAATTCGTGGCGGAGAACCCCGAGGGCGGGCGCTGGGACGGCAACGTGGTGGTGCTCGTCGAGGAGGCGGGCGCCCTGGACTTCTTCGGGCGGCCCGTCGAGCGGCGGCAGGCGCAGCTCGTCGCGGTCTTCGTACGGCCGGAGGCGCGGGGGAGCGGGCTTGCGGGGGCGCTGTTCTCCGCGGCCGTGGAGTGGGCGTTCGGCCTTGAGGGTGTGACGCGGGTGCGGCTGTACGTCCATGAGGACAACCGGCGGGCCGAGGCGTTCTACCGGAAGTTCGGCTTCGTCCACACGGGAGGGGCCGTCCCGAATCCGGGCGACCCCTCCAAGGCTGACCGCGAGATGGAGCTCAACAGGCTTTAGCCGTACGGGTGTTCCGCCCTGGCCGTGCGCAGGGCGCGGGCCCACCAGGTCAGCTGGTCGAGCATGACCTTGGCGGCGCCGGCCGCGCCCTGCTCGTCGTGGGCCGGGCCCTCCTCGGCGAAGAGGCCGCCGTGGGCCATGTGGAAGCTGACGCCGTCGCGGATCGTCGCGCAGTGCAGCTCGGCGAAGACCAGGCGGAGTTGTTCCACCGCGCGCAGGCCGCCGCCCACGCCGCCGTACGAGACGAAGCCGACGGGCTTGGCCTTCCACTCGTCGCGGTGCAGGTCGATGAAGTGCTTCAGGTGGGCCGGGAAGCTGTGGTTGTACTCGGGGGTGATCACCACGTAGGCGTCGGCGGCGTCCACGCGGGCGGCGAGTTCGGCCTGGGCCGGGGTGGGCTGGTGGCCCCAGTCGGGGTGGGCCTCGGGGAGGTCCAGGTCGGTCAGGTCGATGACGTCGTAGTGGGTTTCGGGGGTGTGGCGTTCGGCCTGGGTCGTGAACCAGGTGCTCACCGTGGGGGCGAGGCGGCCGTCTCGGGTCGATCCGACGATTACGCCCACTCGGAGCGGGGTGGTGGTTGCGGTCTCGGTCATGGTTCGGTCCTCCGTGGTTGAGGTGATCAGGTCGACTTGGTTTGCGTGGTTGTTTCGTTGCGCGGCGACGGGGGCTGTGCCCACCCTTCCCCAAGCTCTCGGCTTCGCTCGAGCAGGGGAGACCCCATTCGCCGTGCGGAACGCCTGCCCACAGCAGGGAGCAGCCGGTATGTCAGTGCTGCCAGTGCCGTCATCAGGGCTGTGATCGTCCACAGGGCTGTCTGCCAGGCCTCCGTGAATTCATGGGCGTGGCCGCCCGCGCCCGCCGTGACGGTCGCCGCCAGGTTCGCCGAGCCCACCCGGGGTTCCAGGGCCGCCAGGAGGAGGGCGCCGAAGACCGTGAGCATGACGGCGCCGGTGCCGCCGCGGACCGTGTTGAGGAAGCCGGAGGCCATGCCGACCTCGGACGGGGCGACCATCGACATGGCCTGGGCGTCGATGATGCCGATGGACAGGCCCTGGCCCGCGCCGATGGTGAGCAGGGGGCCCGCGAGTGCCAGGACGCCGATGCCCGGGTGGAGCGTCGTCAGCCACGCGTTGCCGGCCGCCAGCAGGAGCAGGGACAGCACCAGGAGGTGGCGGGCCCGCACACCCCGGTTCACGAGGCGGGCGCCGAGCGGAGGCAGGGCCAGGACCGGCACCGTCATCAGCAGGAGCGTGAGGCCGGCCGCGCGGGCCGTCGTGCCGTTCGCGCCCTGGAGGTAGGTCGGCAGGAAGGTGAGGACGCCGGTGGTGCCCGCGCCGAGCCCGAAGGAGCCGACCGCCCAGCCGAGGAACGCCGGGTTGCGGGCCAGGCGCAGGTCGAGGATCGGGCGGCCCTCGCCGGTGCGGACGAGGCGGCGTTCGACGCGTACGAAGGTGATCAGGAGGGCGAGGGAGGCGGCGGCCGGGACGAGGGTCGGGGCCGCCGTCCAGCCGGACTTGGAGCCCTGCGTGATCGCGTAGAGGGCCAGGGCGAGGCCCGCGATGAAGGTGGCCGCGCCCGCCTTGTCGACGCGCGGGCCGGTGTCCGCCCGGGACTCCGGCATGAGGCGGGTGCCGATGACGATGACGGCGCCCACGGCCACGTACGACAGGAAGGTGGCGCGCCAGCCGACCGCGTCCACGAGCCAGCCGGAGAACGTCGGACCGAAGGCGAGGCCGAGGCCCGCCGTGGTGCCGAGGGAGGCGAAGACGCGGGTGCGGGCGGGGCCCGTGAAGGTCGCGGCGAGCAGTGAGCTGCCGCTGGCCATCACGCCCGCGGCGCCGATGCCGGACAGGATCCGGGCCGCGTCGAGGAGCAGGATGTGCTGGGCGAGGGCCGAGGCGAGGGTGCCGGCCGTGTAGAGCGCGGCGCCCGCCGTGAGGATCCGGCGGCGCCCGTAGAGGTCGCCGAGCGAGCCCGCGACCAGCATGAACGAGGACGCGGCGAGGAAATAGCCGACGACCACCCACTGGAGCGCGGCGCCCGAGGCGTCGAGGTCCGCGCCGATGCGGGGGAGCGCGACCGTGGTGCCGGACATCGCCATCGGCAGCGTGAGCATGCCGAGGAGGACGACGAGGAGAGTGAACGTGGAGCGGCTGCCGCCGACTTCGCGGGCCGCCGAAGCCTGGGGTTCGGTTGCCATGCCGGTAAAGTACAACGATGGTTGTAAGAAGTGCAACCGTCGTTGTACCTAGGTCTCTGTGCCTAGGCTGGGCGTGAGCGGAGGAGAGCGGGCATGGTGCAGGAACGGGAACGCAAGGGCACGGTCGAGAAGCGGCAGGCGCTGCTGCGCGGCGCGCGGACGGTCTTCGGGCGCGAGGGGTACACGCGCGCCGGGATCGACGAGATCGCGGCCGAGGCCGGGGTCTCGACGCGCACGCTCTACAACCACTTCGGCGGCAAGGAGAACCTCTTCCGGGAGGTGCTCATCGACAGCGCCGAGAAGGTGACGGACGCTCATGTCGTACTGATCGAACGGCACTTGGGCAAAGTGACGGATGTGGAGAAGGATCTGCTCGGGCTCGCCCGGGAGTGGATGGGGCGGCGCGGCGACCACGAGCCGCACATGCTGCTCGTGCGGCACATCATCTCCGAGGGCTCGCACCTGCCCGCCGACGTCATCGAGGAGTGGCAGCGGATCGGTCCCCGGGGGACCGGGGAAGCGGTGCGCAAGGCGCTGCTCGTGCTCGGCGAACAGGGGCACCTGGCGGTCGACGAGGACAACTCGGCGGAGGCCGCGCGGCACTTCCTGCTGCTGATCCCCGGGTCGGTCACGGTGGACACGTTCTTCGGGGTGGTGCCGATCTCCGCCGACGAGGTCGACGCCCGCGTACGCAGCGGGCTCGCGGTGTTCCTGAAGCTGTACGGCCGGTAGGCCCTAGCCGAGCGGGAGTTCGGCGTCCGGCCAGCGGGTGCGGCCCTGTTCCCTGGACCGGAGCAGGGCCAGGGTGACGAGACCCCGGTCCGCTCCCGTGGACAGCAGCTCCGGCAGCTGGGGAAGCGGAGCCACCGCCGCGACGTCGTCGAGCACGAACGTCATTGGTGGGTCGAGCCGGCCGGCAGGTGACCGTGCGGCCACGCGGCGGCCGTGCTCGACCACGCTCGAGGCGAGGGCCGTGAGCAGGGGCATCGCACCGGGCTGCCCCTTCGGGTCCTCGATGGGTTCACCGACCACATAAAGCGTGCCCCCTTCGTTCACGAAGGAATCCAGAGTGAGCGCATCTGTTCGGTTGGGCGTGCACGCCTCACGGATGTGCACCGAGAACAGCGAGGACAGGGCGCGAGCGGTCAACTCCTGGGCCATGTCACGGCGTTCGGGGTGCGAGGTGAGGGCCGCCTCCAGCTCGCCCGCGGTGCCCGCGGCCGCCTTCGGGTTCGTACGGAGGATGCGGACGGCGTCCTGGACCTGGGTGCCCTGGGCCCAACGGTGGACGTGGCGGAACGGTTTGCCGTCGACGGCCGCGGCGTGCAGATAGCTGCGCAGCAGGGTGTCGGCGGCCTCGGCCAGCGCCGAGTCCAGTTTGGCGGTGGGCCTTATCGGGGCGAGCAGGGCGGCGGCGCGCTGTGTCGCGGTTTCCTTGTCGGTGCAGCCGGCGGCCGGGTTCCAGTGCATGCGGGCGGGGGTGTCGCAGCGGTGGGTGGGGTCGTAGAGGAGGACGGGGCCGAGTTTGGCGCGGGCGTCCTTGGTCTCCGACCAGACCTCCGGTGACGACGTGATGACGAGGACCGGGCCCTCGGCGTCCTGGATCGCCTCCATGGCGAGGGGGTGGCGGTCGGATGGGGGGCCGAGGTGGACGGGTCCGCGTTGCGCGGGAACGGGTGGGGTTGCGGGTACCGGTTCCGTTGCGGGAGCCGGGGTTGCGGCCTCGGGGCTCTGCCCCGGACCCCGCTGCTCAATCGCCGCAGGGGCTTGATACAGCCGCTCCGTGGCAGGAGGGGGCGTTTTTTCAAGCC
>NZ_JBHWKQ010000079.1:0-8349 GCF_042730865.1 Streptomyces sp. NPDC059897
TTTTTTGTTCTCTACTTTTCCGCGCCCCCCCCCCCCCCCCCCGCCCCCCCCGCCCCCCCCCCCCCCCCCCCCCCCCCCCCCCCGGGGGGGCGGGGCCCCCCCCCCGAGGCGTCATCAACGGCGTCGTGGTTGCGGCCCGGGGCTCTGCCCCGGACCCCGCTGCTCAATCGCCGCAGGGGCTTGAGTGGCTCAGCCCCGTACTCCGCAGAGGTGGAGCAGCGCAGCCACCCGGCGGTACGGATCCGACCGCCCCGCCTTCTCCTCCGCGGCGAGCAAGGTCTGAAGCTCCCCGTGCTCCGGCGCCACCGCGCCGTCCGCGGCCTGATCGGTGAAGACCCGCACCCCGTACCAGGAGTGCAGCGGCGCCCCGATCCCCGCGAGCGTCTCCGTCAGCGCGTCGAGCCGGTCGGCCCTGACGTCGAGACCGAGCCGGTTCGTGTACTTCGTGGACTCGAAGGCGCCGAGCGCGCCGATCCAGTCACCGGCGAGCCCCGGCCGCATCGCGAGCGCGTCACCGTTGCGCACCACAAGGGAGAGCAGGCCGCCCGGCGCCAGCATCCGGGCCAGGCCCGCGAGGAGCGCGTCGGGCTCCTCGACGTACATCAGCACGCCGTGACAGAGCACGACGTCGAAACTGCCCGGCAGGAAGTGCACGCCGGTGTCCATGCCGTTGCCCTGCACCAGCCGGACCCGGTCGCGGACCCCGACGGGCTCCGCGGCGAGCGTCCGGCCCGCCACGGCCACCATCTCCGGGTCCTGCTCCACGCCGGTCACCTTGTGCCCGGCGCGGGCGAGGCGCAGCGCCTGCGTACCCTGGCCCATCCCCACGTCGAGCACCCGCAGCCGCCTGCCGACGGGGAACCGCGCGGCCAGCTGCTCGTCGAGCTGCCTGGCCACGAGTTCCTGGCGCACGATGTCGCGCAGCCCGCCGAGCTTGTCCAGCCAGGAGCGCACGACGTCGCCGGCGAAAGCCTCCGTGCCGCTCGTGCCCGCGCCGAGTGTGCTGTCCGTGCTCAGGGCCGCTCTCCGCGCTTGACCTGCGGCTTCGGCAGGCGCAGTCGCTTCATCTGGAGCGTGCGCATGAGCGCGTACGCGACGGCGCCCTTGCGGCGCTCGTTCGGGAACTTCTCCGCGAGGATCTTCTTCAGGCGGAAGCCCGTGACGGCCGAGTCGACCACGATCGCGACGATCACGAACAGCCACAGCAGCAGCGCGATGTTCTGCAGCGAACCGACGCGGATCATGCTCAGGACGAGGATGATCACCGCCATCGGCAGGAAGTACTCGGCGATCGCGAAGCGCGAGTCGACGAAGTCGCGCGCGTACTTGCGCACGGGGCCCTTGTCACGGGCCGGGAGGTAACGCTCGTCGCCGTTGGCCAGCGCCTCGCGCTGGCGCTGCATCGCGGTGCGGCGCTCGTCGCGCGAGCGGGTGCGGGCCTCCTTCGGCGACATCTTGGTGTTGGCCACGCTGCGGCGCTGCGTCTGGGCCTCGCTGCGCTTCGGCGTGGGGCGGCCCTTGGGCGCCTGCGGGTCTCGGGGCTCTTTGGACATGGTCACCTTGGCCTGCGCGGCCTGGGCCTTGTCGTCCTTGGATCGGCTACGGAACACAATCGCCAGGGTACGTGGTGGTCGTGCATCGACCACAGGCCAGTGGGGAACGATCCGACAACACCCCGCGTCCTCAGGTCAGGGGTCATCTACTCCTTGCGCCGGATCGGGGCCGGAAGCAGTCGTCCTCGGGGATGAGCGCATCCGTACCTGAACAGTGCGGTAATAGAGGCAGGACCCGTACTGTGGTTTCTGTCGCAGTGCTGGAGCTGGACCAAGGCTGGATCTGTCAGAAGGGGGCGCGCGAAGCCCATGAGCGGTGTCATGAAGCGTATGGGGATGATCTTCCGCGCGAAGGCGAACAAGGCCCTTGACCGGGCCGAGGACCCGCGCGAAACCCTCGATTACTCGTACCAGAAGCAGCTGGAGCTGCTCCAGAAGGTACGCAGGGGAGTCGCGGACGTCGCGACGTCCCGCAAGCGTCTGGAGCTGCAGCTCGGTCAGCTCCAGTCCCAGTCCTCCAAGCTCGAGGACCAGGGCCGCAAGGCGCTCGCGCTCGGCCGGGAGGACCTGGCCCGTGAGGCGCTGTCCCGCCGTGCCGCGCTCCAGCAGCAGGTCACGGACCTGGAGACGCAGCACCAGACGCTGCAGGGCGAGGAGGAGAAGCTCACTCTCGCGGCCCAGCGGCTGCAGGCGAAGGTCGACGCCTTCCGCACCAAGAAGGAAACGATCAAGGCCACGTACACGGCGGCGCAGGCGCAGACCCGGATCGGCGAGGCGTTCTCCGGCATCTCCGAGGAGATGGGCGACGTCGGCATGGCGATCCAGCGCGCCGAGGACAAGACCGCTCAGCTCCAGGCGCGGGCCGGCGCCATCGACGAACTGCTCGCTTCGGGCGCCCTCGACGACTCCTCTGGTCTCGCCAAGGACGACATCCAGTCCGAGCTGGATCGGCTCTCCGGTGGTACGGATGTAGAGCTGGAACTGCAGCGCATGAAGTCGGAGCTGGCCGGGGGCTCCGCTTCGTCGCAGCAGGCACTCGAGGGCGGACAGGAACAGGGTCAGCCGTCGCAGCAGCCCCAGGACACCCCGCGCTTCGACAAGCAGTAGCGCCTTGAGGAGGCCGACATGATCGTCCGGATCATGGGGGAGGGCCAGGTGGAGTTGGCGGACGACCACTTCACCGAACTCAACAAGCTCGACGACGAACTCCTCGCGGAGATGGAGAGCGGTGACGCGGCGGGCTTCCGCCGCACGCTCGCCGCTCTCCTGGACGCGGTCCGCCGCCTGGGCACTCCGCTGCCGGACGACGCCCTCGAGCCCTCGGAGCTGATCCTGCCCGCGGCGGACGCCACGCTGGCGGAGGTCCGGGACATGCTCAGCGACGACGGCCTGATCCCGGGGTAGCCACTCCGGGCGGGCGGCAGGGGCGGGCGCGCTACCGTGAACCCGGTGAACCGCTTCGTACGGTGGGCCAGGACGCATCCGCTGGCCCTGGACGCCACCCTCGCGCTCGGCGTCCTCCTGTGCATGGTCGCCGGCTCCTTCGTCGACCCGCACGGGCCGGAGGGAACGTACGCCTGGGGCGCCAGAACCCCGAACGTGCTCAGCATCGTCCTGATGCTGCTCGGCGCCGCCGCCCTCGTGTTCCGCCGCCGCGCCCCCCTGTGCGTCCTCGCGGCGACCTCCACCGTCTCCGTCGTCGAACTGGTCACCGGCGACCCCCGCGCACCCGTCGTGATGTCCGCGGTCGTCGCCCTGTTCACGGTCGCCGCCACCACGGACCGCCCCACCACCTGGCGTGTCGGTCTCGCCTCGATGGCGTTGCTGACCGGCATCGCCATGTTCGCGGGACCGCTGCCCTGGTACTCCCAGGAGAATCTGGGGATCTTCGCGTGGACCGGGATGGCCGCGGCCGCCGGTGACGCGGTCCGCTCCCGGCGCGCCTTCGTCACCGCGATCCGGGAGCGCGCCGAACGCGCCGAACGCACCCGCGAGGAGGAGGCCAGGCGCCGCGTCGCGGAGGAGCGCCTGCGGATCGCCCGCGACCTGCACGACGTCGTCGCCCACCACATCGCCCTCGTGAACGTCCAGGCGGGCGTCGCGTCGCACGTCATGGACAAGCGCCCCGACCAGGCGAAGGAGGCGCTCTCCCACGTCCGGGACGCCAGCCGCTCCGCCCTCAACGAACTCCGGGCCACCGTCGGCCTGTTGCGGCAGACCGGGGACCCGGAGGCGCCCACCGAACCCGCTCCCGGGCTCGACCGGCTCGACGACCTCGTCGACACCTTCCGGCACGCGGGCCTGCCCGTCGAGGTGGCCCGCGCGAAGGACGCCCCCGCGCTGCCGGCAGCCGTCGACCTCGCCGCGTTCCGCGTCGTACAGGAAGCGCTGACGAACGTGCAGAAGCACGCGGGCCCCGACGCCAAGGCCGAGGTCAGCGTCGTACGCGTGGGGCCCAACGTGGAGATCACCATCCTCGACAACGGCCCCGGCGCCGCCGCCGCGCACGGCGACCACCCCCGCGACCCCGACGAGCCCGGGGCGAACGGCGGCCACGGCCTCCTCGGCATGCGCGAACGCGCGTCCGCGCTCGGTGGCGCCCTCACCGCGGGACCGCGCTACGGCGGCGGTTTCCGCGTCCATGCGATCCTTCCGACCAAGGCCCGCGCCGGCGGCGCGGCGCCCGCCGCAGGCACCGACACCCCCGAGGACGCCACCACATGACCAGCGCGCCGATCAGGGTCCTCCTCGCCGACGACCAGGCCCTGCTGCGCAGCGCCTTCCGGGTGCTCGTCGACTCCGAGCCCGACATGGAGGTGGTGGGGGAGGCATCCGACGGCGCCGAGGCCGTCCGGCTCGCCCGCTCCGAGCGCCCCGACGTCGTCCTCATGGACATCCGGATGCCCGGCACCGACGGCCTCGCGGCCACCCGTGAGATCAGCGCCGACCCCGGCCTCTGCCACGTACACGTCGTGATGCTGACGACGTTCGAGGTCGACGAGTACGTGGTGCAGTCGCTGCGGGCCGGTGCCTCCGGCTTCCTCGGCAAGGGCGCCGAGCCCGAGGAACTGCTCGGCGCCGTGCGGATCGCGGCCGCGGGCGACGCCCTGCTCTCGCCCGTCGCGACCAAAGGTCTTATCGCCAAGTTCCTCGCGCAGGGGGACGGTTACGAGGAGGGGGAGCGCCTCACGGACGGCCGCGCCGAGCGGCTCGCCGCGCTCACCGGGCGCGAGCGCGAGGTCCTCGTCCAGGTCGCGGGCGGCCACTCCAACGACGAGATCGCCGAGCGTCTGGAGGTCAGCCCGCTCACCGTGAAGACCCACGTCAACCGCGCCATGGCCAAGCTGGGTGCCCGCGACCGCGCCCAACTCGTCGTCATCGCGTACGAATCGGGCCTGGTACGCCCAAGGGTGGAGTGACCCCTACGGGACGTGTACTCCGGGCGCAGTAGGCGGCGGAGAAGAACGGGACCTGGGAGCGACGAATCGGGTCGCACGCATGACCGAGGGTGGACCGTGGGCCCCAAGCCTCACACCACACCGGTTGTCATGCGCGGGCCTTCATCTTCCGCTCACGTCCCACGGAGACCCGATCCATGTCCTGGCTGTCGAGATTCAGCCTCGCTCAACGCGCCCTCATCGGACTGATTTCGATCATCGCGATCGTCTTCGGCGCGATCGCGATCCCTCAGCTCAAGCAGCAGCTGCTGCCCTCGATCGAACTGCCCATGGTCTCCGTCATCGCCCCCTACCAGGGCGCGTCCCCGGACGTGGTGGAGAAGCAGGTCGTCGAGCCTCTCGAGAACTCCATCGACGCGGTCGACGGAATCACCGGCGTCACCTCCACGGCCAGCGAGGGCAACGCCCTGGTGATGGCCCAGTTCGACTACGGTTCGGACGGCAGCAAGCAGCTCGTCGCCGACGTCCAGCAGGCGGTCAACCGGGCCCGCGCCCAGCTGCCCGAAGACGTCGACCCGCAGGTCGTCGCCGGCTCGACCGACGACATCCCGACCGTGGTCCTCGCCGTCACCTCCGACAAGGACCAGCAGGCGCTCGCCGACCAGCTCGACAAGTCCGTCGTGCCGACGCTGAAGGACATCGACGGCGTCTCCCAGGTGACGGTCGACGGCGTCCGCGACCTCCAGGTCGACATCACGCCCAGCGACCGGAAGATGGCCGCGGCCGGGGTGAACCCGCAGGCCCTCGCCGAGTCCCTGAAGGCCGGCGGCGCCACCCTGCCCGCGGGCTCGCTCGACGAGGCGGGCAAGAACCGCACGGTCCAGGTCGGCGGCGGCTTCACGTCCCTGAAGCAGATCCAGGACCTGATGATCACGGGTGAGGGCGTCAAGAAGCCCGTACGCCTCGGTGACATCGCCACGGTGAAGCAGCAGCCGTCCACGGCCGACTCGATCACCCGCACCGACGGCGAGCCCAGCCTGTCGCTCGCGGTCACCATGGACCAGGACGGCTCGGCCGTCTCCATCTCCAAGGCCGTCAAGGACAAGCTGCCGCAGCTGCGCGACGACCTCGGCTCCGGCGCCGAAGTGACCGTCGTCAGCGACCAGGGCCCGGCCGTCTCCAAGTCCATCTCGGGCCTGACCACGGAGGGCGCGCTCGGCCTGCTCTTCGCAGTCATCGTGATCCTGATCTTCCTGGCCTCGCTGCGCTCGACGCTCGTGACGGCGGTCTCCATCCCGCTGTCGGTCGTCCTCGCGCTGATCGTCCTGTGGACCGGCGACCTGTCGCTCAACATGCTGACGCTCGGCGCGCTGACCATCGCGATCGGCCGTGTCGTCGACGACTCGATCGTGGTCCTGGAGAACATCAAGCGCCATCTCGGCTACGGCGAGGAACGCAGGGAAGCGATCCTCAAGGCCGTGCGCGAGGTCGCGGGCGCGGTGACGTCCTCGACCCTCACCACCGTCGCGGTGTTCCTGCCGATCGGCCTGGTCGGCGGCATGGTGGGCGAGCTGTTCGGCTCCTTCTCCATCACGGTGACGGCGGCGCTGCTGGCCTCCCTGCTGGTGTCGCTGACGGTCGTTCCGGTCCTCTCCTACTGGTTCCTGCGCCCGCCGAAGGCGGCCCGCGGGGTCGACCCGGAGGAGGCGCGGCGCAAGGCCGAGGAGAAGGAGGCGCGCTCCTGGCTGCAGCGGATCTACGTTCCCGTGCTGCGCTTCGCGACGCGTCGCCGCTTCACCTCGCTGATGATCGCGGTGGTCGTGCTCGTCGGCACGTTCGGCATGGCGCCGATGCTCAAGACGAACTTCTTCGACCAGGGCGACCAGGAAGTCCTCTCCATCAAGCAGGAGTTGCAGCCCGGCACCAGCCTCTCGGCGACCGACGCGTCCGCGAAGAAGATCGAGAAGATGCTCTCCGGCATCGACGAGATCGAGGACTACCAGGTCACCATCGGCTCCTCCGGATTCATGGCGGCCTTCGGCGGCGGCACCGACACCAACCAGGCGTCGTACCAGGTGAAGCTGAAGGACTCCGCGACGTACGAGGCCACGCAGAAGCGCATCGAGCGCGAGCTCGGACAGCTCTCGGGCGTCGGTACGACGACGATCGCGGCCGGTGACGGCTTCGGCAGCCAGGACCTGTCCGTGGTCGTGAAGGCCGCCGACGGCGACGTGCTGGAGAAGGCCTCCGACCAGGTCCAGGACGCGGTCGCCTCGCTCGACGACGTCACCGACGTCACCAGCGACCTGTCGCAGTCGGTGCCGCGGATCTCCGTGAAAGCCAACTCCAAGGCGGCCGCCGCCGGGTTCAACGACACGACGCTCGGCGCCGCCGTCACCCAGGCGGTGCGCGGCACCACCAGCGGCAAGGCGACGATCGACGACACCGAGCGCGACATCGTCGTGAAGTCGGCGCAGCCGGCCACCACGATGGCCGAGCTGAAGAAGCTGCCGATGGGTCCGGGCGGCGTCAGGCTCGGGGACATCGCCACCGTGAAGACGGTCGACGGTCCTGTCTCGATGACCCGGATCGACGGCGCCCGCGCGGCGACGGTCACGGCGAAGCCGGACGGCGACAACACGGGTGCGGTCAGCGCCGACCTCCAGTCGAAGCTCGCCTCGCTCGACCTGCCCAAGGGCGCCACGGCGACCATCGGCGGCGTCAGCGAGGACCAGGACGACGCGTTCAAGAACCTGGGCCTGGCGATGCTCGCGGCGATCGCGATCGTCTTCATGCTCCTGGTGGCGACGTTCCGTTCGCTGGCCCAGCCGCTGATCCTGCTGGTCTCGATCCCGTTCGCGGCCACGGGCGCGATCGGCCTGCTGATTGCCACCGACACGGCGATGGGCGTCCCGGCGATGATCGGCATGCTGATGCTCATCGGCATCGTGGTCACCAACGCGATCGTCCTGATCGACCTGATCAACCAGTACCGGGCCCAGGGGCTCGGCGTGGTCGAGGCGGTCGTCGAGGGCGGGCGGCACCGGCTGCGCCCGATCCTGATGACGGCCCTGGCGACGATCTTCGCCCTGCTCCCGATGGCGCTCGGCGTCACCGGCGAGGGCGGCTTCATCGCGCAGCCGCTGGCGGTGGTCGTGATCGGCGGTCTGATCACGTCGACGCTGCTGACGCTTCTGCTCGTGCCGACGCTCTACGCGATGCTGGAGCTCCGCAAGGAGCGGCGGGCGGCCAAGCGGTCCGCGAAGCGGGACGGCGGGTCCGGGGTTCCGCCCCAGACCCCGGCGCCCGACCCGGAGCCGGCCAACGCGTGACGGTTGCCGTGCCGCCTTGGGCAATCTGCCGCCTTGGGCGGCAGGGTGGGCAAGGCGGCACCCCGG
>NZ_JBHWKQ010000080.1:0-6137 GCF_042730865.1 Streptomyces sp. NPDC059897
CGGTTACATTCCGAACCCGGAAGCTAAGCCTCACAGCGCCGATGGTACTGCAGGGGGGACCCTGTGGGAGAGTAGGACGCCGCCGAACTATTTTTAGAGAAAAGCCCCGTGCCATTGGCACGGGGCTTTTCTGCGTTTCAGACGCGCTTTCTACTCGGTGGAAATCCGAAGGCAGGCCCGCAATTCCTCGACCGCCTCCGGAGCCCCGGTCACCCGCACCCGGGAGGGCTCATCGGTGCCCTCCCGGTTCCACAGGTCGCGCAGCAGCGCCTCCGGTGTGCCGCTCAGGGTGACGTCCGCGGGGCCTGCGTCCGCGTCGGTCTCGACCGTGAAAGAGGGGGCGGGCCCCGTGCGAATCCGCCACGTCGCGCTCTTCTCGCCCTCCGCCCGCACCTCGTACGTCCGGCCCGGTGAGGCGCCCAGTGGCTCCCGGAAGTAGTCGGACCACTCGGTGACCGCGTAGGCGGTGAACACGTTCAGGAGTTCGTCGATGCCGTCGATGGCGAGGTCGTCCGGGACCACGGTGACCGGTCCGCCGGCCGCGAGTTCGGCGTCGATGCGGTGGATGACCGTCTCCTGGGTCATGCGGCGGATCCAGAAGCCGACGGTCTGGTCCGGGGCGTACCAGGTGCCCGAGGGGTCCTCCGGGCCCCGCGCGTCGAGGGCGGCCCGCAGTTCGGTGTACGTGCGGTTCAGGAGGGCGAAGGGTTCCTCGTCGGTCGTGCCCTTCGGCGGCCACTCCGGTTCGGTGCCCGGGGCGGCCGCCAGGATGGCCTGCGTCTTGTGTGCGTAGACCTGCCCGACGTGGCGCACCAGGTCGGTGGCGGTCCAGCCGGGGCAGCTCGGCACCTGTGCCGCCGGGGCCTGCGCGGCGGCGGCCCCGAGCCGCTCGAAGTCGGCGGCCAGGCAGTCGAGATACCGGGCGATGGGCAGGGTGGTGCCTGCATCGTGGCTCATGGACGCAACGTAGCGGCAGGCGCTGACAATTGGCCCGGGAATTACGGGCCCGTCAGGTCAGGCGGACTCCCGCTCCACCGGCAGCCACAGTTCCGCGTCCGCCGTCGCGCCGTCCGGGGACATCCGGGTGCGGAGGATCTCCGGGCCGGGGCGGGTGCGGTACGGGTTGGCGGGGAACCACTCCGCGTACACCGTCGCCCAGAGTGCCTGGATGGCCTCCGGGGCCGGGCCCGACGTGGTGAAGACGGCCCAGGTGCCGGCGGGCACGGGGAGCACGGTGGCGCCCGCGGGGGCCGGAGCGTCCGGGCCGGCCACCACCCCGTGGTAGTAGTCGAGTTCGCTGCCCTCGGCGCGGCCGGGGTCCAGGTCGTCGCAGACCGCGACCAGGCCCTCGGGCTCCTCGCCGGAGTCCTTCGACAACTGCTCCAGGGCCGAGACGGTCTCCGGCGGGACGGAGCGGACGAAGTCGATGATCGACTGGTTCGGGCCCTGGTAGATCAGGGGGACCCGGGCCTTCGGGCCGACGACGCTGAAGTCGGGGCGGTCCACTACGCGGTAGCGCATGCTGCTGTTCCCTTCGACGGTGAGCCGGAAGGAGAGGCGGGGCTGGGAGACCAGGGCCGGTTTCGTCCGGCGGGCCTCGCCCGGGCCGACCCCGTGCAGGGCACGGAACGCGCGGGCGAACGCCTCGCCCGAGCCGTACCCGTAGCGCACGGCGATGGTCAGGAGCGACTCCCGGTCGGCGAGGACCTCGGCGCCCGCCACCGTGAGCCGGCGCCGCCGGACGTACTCCGACAGCGGCATGCCCGCGAGCGCCGAGAACATCCGGCGCAGGTGGTACTCCGACGTCGTGGCGACGCGCGCCAGTTCCGCGATGTCCAGGGGCTCGTCGAGGCGCTGCTCGACGTGGTCCATGACCTGGTTGAGTCGGTCCAGCAACCTGGCCTCTCCTCTCCGGTTCGTGCTGTTTTCCGGTTCTGCCGTTGACGTCTTGAACGCTAGGCGCGGTGGACGGGGGCGGACCCGACATCCTGTGCCCGATGAAGTCGGCTGCCCGATGAAGTCGGCCGCGCGAGCCGGGACAGCTGAGTACCTGAGCTGAGTACGCGCACTCAGGTAGGGGAACGGCTGTCCGCATTGGATGGAGACATGATCTCCGAACTCGTGGACGACTCCGTCGCACCGCCCGCGCCGCGTCCCCGGGCGTGGGTCGCCCCGCTGGTGTCCAGCGTGATCACGCTGCCCGCCGCGCTCCTCGCGTACGGGACCGCCGCGGCCTCGCAGGCGTGGCCCTTCACCGTCTTCGGCTGGGGGCTGACCGTCGCGCTCCTGACGCTCGCCACCGCCTGGCTGCTGCCGTGGGAGGAACGGTTCGTGGCCCGCAGGCGCGGGTTCTCGGTGGCGGCGCCGTTCGCCGTCGCGGCGGCGTTCGCGCTGTACCTCGTACTCGTCGACTGGCCTTGACGTCAGCGGCAAGGTCTAACGTCTCCCGTATGCGCATCGGAGAGCTCGCCGCCCGCGCCGGTACGACGACGCGGGCGCTCAGGTACTACGAGTCGCGCGGGCTGCTGCCCGCGCGGCGCGGCGGAAACGGCTACCGGACGTACGACGAGGACGACCTGCGGGCCCTGCGGCAGATCCGCACGCTGCAGGACTTCGGATTCGACCTGGAGGAGACCCGGCCGTTCGTGGAGTGCCTGCGGGCCGGTCACCCGGAGGGTGACTCGTGCCCGGCGTCGGTGGCCGTGTACCGGAGCAAGGTCGCCGAACTCGATGCGCTGATCGGCGAGTTGACCGCCGTACGCGAGACCGTCGGTGCGCAATTGGCGCGCGCCGAGCGGGCCATGGAGGCGCTGGCCGCGTCGCAGGAGGCCGAGCCGCGCTGCGAACTAGGGGAGACGGGATGACGTTGCGTGGAGTGACCGACGCGGACTTCGAGGAGCAGGTGCTGCGGGCACAGCGGCCGGTGCTCGTGGAGTTCACCGCGCGGTGGTGCGGGCCCTGCCGGCAGCTGGGTCCCGTGCTGGAGTCGATCGCGGAGGAGGAGCGGGACCGGCTCGACGTCGTGGCCGTCGATGTCGACGTGAGTCCGGACGCGGCCGTGAAGTACCAGGTGCTCGGGACGCCCACGCTCATGGTCTTCAAGGACGGTGAGCCGGTGTGGTCGCGCGTCGGGGCGCGGTCCAGGCGGAAGCTGCTTGAGGAACTGGCCGAGCTTCCGTAACCCTCGAACTCCCGCAATTGGAATTCGGCCCCGCCCGGGGTATATTCGGTGTTTCTGTGTGCCCACAGAAAAGACCCCACAGTGGGGGCCAACAAAAACCACGGTACCGGGCAGGGAGTTGTTTTGTCAAGCCGGGACAGCCTGGAATTGCAGAAAGAGCAGGAATACATCGACGCGCTCTACAGGCGCGTCGATGAGCTGCGTGGCGTCGCCGCGGACTCCGTCCGGGATGCGATCACCCCGGTGGGAAGCGGCCAGCAGGCGCTCCTCGAGCGGGACCTGTTGGTCGTCGAGCGTTCGGGGCTGCTCGCCGCGCTGAATGCGGTCGAGGGTTCGCTCTGCTTCGGTCGAATTGACCTCAAGGGCGACGACGATCAAGAACTCGGTGTGGCGCATCACATCGGCCGTATCGGAATTCGCGCCGACGACGCGGAGCGCACACCGATGCTGATCGACTGGCGGGCGCCCGTCGCCCGGCCTTTCTATCTCGCCACCGGTCATACGCCGATGGGTCTGCGCCGGCGCCGCCACCTCACGTTCGACGGGCGCACGGTCACCGAGCTGCACGACGAGATCCTCGACCTCGACGACGCGGAGCGCACCGGGTACGAGGACCCCACCGGCGACGCCGTGCTGCTCGCCGCCCTGAACTCGGCGCGCACCGGCCGCATGGGCGACATCGTGCAGACGATCCAGGCCGAGCAGGACCACATCATCCGCCACCCGCACCCCGGCGTGCTCGTCGTCGAGGGCGGGCCCGGCACCGGCAAGACGGCCGTCGCGCTGCACCGCGCCGCGTTCCTGCTGTACGAGCAGCGGGAGCTGCTCGCCAAGCGGGCCGTGCTGATCGTCGGCCCGAACCCGGCCTTCCTGCGGTACATCAGCGAGGTGCTGCCCGGACTCGGCGAGACCGGCGTGCTGCTCTCGACGGTCGGCGAGCTGTTCCCCGGCGTGCGCGCCACCGTCAAGGACACGCCGCGCGCGGCCACCGTGAAGGGCTCGGCGGCGATGGCCGACAGCCTCGCGCTGGCCATCGAGGACCGGCAGCGGCTCCCCGAGCCCGGCGCCCCGCTGATCATCCCGAACGACGACGGCGACCTGATCCTCGACTGGGAGATCGCCTACGAGGCCCGGCAGGCGGCCCGCGACACCAAGCTGCCGCACAACCTCGCCCGCCCGCACTTCGCGTTCCGGGTCATCGACGCGCTCACCGAACAGCTCACCGAGCGGATCGGCGCCGACCCCTACGGCGGCCCGAACTTCCTCGGCCCCGACGACATCGCCCAGCTCGGCAAGGCCGTCGCGTCCAGCGCCGACGTGCACGCGGCGATCGAGGAGCTGTGGCCCCAGCTGACCCCGCAGGGCTTCGTCGCCGACTATCTGGCCGAGCCGACGCATCTGCCGGAGGACGACGCGGACGCGATCCGGCGCGCCGAGGGCGGCGAGTGGACGGTCGGGGACGTGCCGTTGCTCGACGAGGCCGCCGAGCTGCTCGGCTATGACGACAGTGCCGAGCGGGCCGCCGCGGAGGCGGCGCGGCAGGAGCGGATCGCGTACGCGCAGGGCGTGCTCGACCTGTCCAAGGGCTCGGAGACGTACGAGTTCGAGGACGAGGAGGAGTCGGAGGTGCTCGCCGCGCACGACATCGTGGACGCGGACCGGGTCGCCGGCTGGTACGAGGAGGAGGACCACCGCAGCGCCGCGGAGCGGGCCGCCGCCGACCGGACCTGGGCGTTCGGGCACATCATCGTCGACGAGGCGCAGGAGCTGAGCCCGATGGCGTGGCGGCTGCTCATGCGCAGGTCGCCGACGCGGTCGATGACGCTCGTCGGCGACCCCGCGCAGACCTCGGAGGAGGGCAGCGTCGGAGCGTGGGCGGACATCCTCGCGCCGTACGTCGAGGGCCGCTTCGAGCACACCCGGCTCGGCGTCAACTACCGGACGCCGTCCGAGATCATGGACGTCGCGGCGGCGGTGCTGAATGACTCCCGTCCGGGGTACGAGGCGCCGTCCTCCGTGCGGTCCACCGGGGAGCGGCCGTGGGTGCTGCGTGCCGACGATGTCGTGGAGGCGACGGCCAAGGCCGCGGTCGAGCGGATTCCCGAGGAGGGGCGGCTTGCGGTGATTGCGCCGCGGCGGCTCCACGAGGGGCTGGCCGCCCGGCTGCCCGGGGTTGTTGCCGGGGGTGAGCCCGATCTCACGCGGCATTTGGTGTTGCTTGATCCGCGGCAGGCCAAGGGGCTTGAGTTCGACCGGGTGATCGTGGTCGAGCCGGGGGAGTTCGGGGTGAGCGATTTGTATGTGGCGTTGACTCGGGCCACGCAGGATTTGGGAGTTGTGCACGCGGCGGAGCTGCCGGGGGCGTTGGGGGCGGCGTTGCTGTAGGCCGCGGCGGGGTGGGGCTTGTTGAGTCCCCCACCCCGCCCCTTCCCGAAACCGGGGGCTTCGCCCCCTGGACCCCCTTAAAAGATTGCGCTCACGCGGCGGAGCCGCATATCGACACAGCCCCGCGCCCCTAGGGGCGCAGCCATACCGTTGCCAGGGGTGGCAGCGTCAGGGTGATGTTTGCTGGGCGGGCGTGCTCGGGCGCATCGGTCGGTTTGATCGGGTCGCGGTTTGTTATGTCGCCGCCGCCGTAGCGGGCCGCGTCCGTGTTCAGGGCTTCGTGCCATGCCGGGATGTCGTCCGGTACGCCCAGGCGGTACTCGTGGCGGACGACCGGCGAGAAGTTCGACACGGACAGCAGCGGGGTGCCGTCCGCGGCGTGGCGGAGGAAGGCGAAGACGTTGTCCTCCGCCGCGTCGCCCGCGATCCACGAGAAGCCTGTCGGGTCGGTGTCGCGTTCCCATAGGGCGGGGGCCGCCCGGTAGCAGGTGTTGAGGTCGCGGACGAGGTCGCGGATGCCGCGGTGGTCGGGTTCGGCTCCGTAGGCGGGGTCGAGGAGCCACCAGTCGGG
>NZ_JBHWKQ010000081.1:0-5115 GCF_042730865.1 Streptomyces sp. NPDC059897
GCCCGAGGGGGCCCCCCCGCCCTTGGGCGGGTGCGGCCCCTTCGTAGTTGCGCGTATGTGTACGCGCGCGTGCGTCAGCGCTGGGCGCGGTACTCCTCGGCCCAGACCTCCACGGTGTCGGCGGCCCGGTCGAACGCCGTGCGCCGCCCCAGGAAGTCCGCGCTGTGACTGGTGAGCAACGTCGTCTGATCCCCCTGCTGATCCCGCTGTACGAGGATCAGCGCCTGCCCCTGCACGGTGCGTGGCAGCCCGAGCCAGCGCACGGGCTGCTGCACCGTGCGCGCGGTGGCGACCCGGTCCCAGGGCGCCGTCCGGGTGACGAAGAAGCCGACGTGCCGCAGCCCGCGCGCGCTCACCCAGGTGCCCATGCGCAGCAGCCGCAGGGCCGACGCGATGATCAGCACCGCGAGGACACCGCAGACCGTCGCGGCGGACGTGTCGCCCGCGACGGCGATGATCACCGAGGCGAACAGCACGTACGACGCCAGGAGCAGCAGTACCGCGGCCGCTCCCACCCGGTACGGGCCCGGGCGGTACGGGCGGCGCCACTGGTCGCGGTCGTCGAAGGGCAGCGGGATGTCCGCGGCCTCGTCCAATGCACGGTCGGCCGTCAGGAAGGGCAGGGGCACGACGGGTCCTCACTCGGTCCACGCGGTATGGGGGCTGTGCCCGGTGAGGCTATCCGGGGTCGCACCGGCCTTCCACTCCAGGGGGTCCGGAGGGGGAGGGGACCGGCCGGCGACCGTCAGCGGCTGTCGGCCGCCTCCGACTGCTGTACGTGCTGCGTCGTCTGATCGATCGACAGGGCCGGCATCCCGATCAGCAGGGCGCCTACGAGGCCGGCCACGACGGTCAGGCCGACGAGCGCGCGTCCTGCGCGCTGCCCGGCGGAGGGACGCTCACGCGCGGGCGGTGTGACGTTGCTACGGAACTTGTCGGCTTCGGCTATGAAGGCGAACGGTACGGGCTCGCGCCGACGGAACATGGGACTGCTTCTCCTCAAACGACTCGTGATGCTCGATCAAAAATGTGTTCATCTACACAGACGAGCGATCGCTTCAAAGGGTGCCCTGTTTCACCAAATTCACCAAACTTCGCTCCTCTTCGCCGGAGATCGTCGACAGAAGCGCGCGAATGCCCTGTTGTCAGTGGTGGCCCGTAGAGTGGGCGCCGCCCTGGTGAAGTGATGGGAAGGACCCCGGCAGCATGACCGAAACCCCAGCTGAAGACCTCAAGCCGACGTTCCGCGGCGACGTCACCGTCGAGCTGGTGAAGCACACCGCGAGCGACACGGACGTGCTGTTCGCGGCCCGCGTCTCCACGCTCGGCGAGCAGTCGATCGACGAGCTGTCGAAGGACCCCGAGCGCTCCAAGGGCCTGATCAACTATCTGATGCGGGACCGGCACGGCAGCCCCTTCGAGCACAACTCGATGACGTTCCTGATCAGCGCCCCGATCTTCGTCTTCCGGGAGTTCATGCGACACCGCGTGGGCTGGTCGTACAACGAAGAGTCGGGCCGCTACAGGGAGCTGCAGCCGACGTTCTACGTGCCGGACGCCGACCGCAAGCTGGTCCAGGAGGGCCGCCCGGGCAAGTACCAGTTCGTCGAGGGCACCCAGGCGCAGCAGGAGCTGACGGGCCGCGTCATGGAGGACTCGTACCGCCAGGCGTACGAGGCGTACCAGGAGATGCTGGCCGCGGGTGTCGCCCGCGAGGTGGCCCGCGCGGTGCTCCCGGTCGGCCTGTTCTCGTCGATGTACGCGACGTGCAACGCGCGCTCGCTGATGCACTTCCTCGGCCTGCGCACGCAGCACGAGCTCGCCAAGGTGCCGTCCTTCCCGCAGCGGGAGATCGAGATGGTCGGCGAGAAGATGGAGGCGGAGTGGGCCGAGCTCATGCCCCTCACGTACGCGGCGTTCAACGCCAACGGCCGCGTGGCGCCGTAGTTCGGGCATCGGCACAGATGTACGGACGCTCGACTGAAGTGTCCGTATTGCGGCTTTTCGGAAAGTTCATCTAGCCTGATCAAACGGACCCGGCACTGCTTGAACCCCCGAGCAGGCAGTGCCGGGCTCCACCTTTGTTCCGACTTGTCGCATCCCCCGAGGGGGGACCCGGTACTGAGCAGCGAGTAGCGTGTTACCCATGGCTCCGACCTCGACTCCGCAGACCCCCTTCGGGAGGGTCCTCACCGCCATGGTCACGCCCTTCGCGGCGGACGGCGCACTCGACCTCGACGGCGCGCAGCGGCTCGCCGCCCACCTGGTGGACGCAGGCAATGACGGCCTGGTCGTCAACGGCACCACGGGCGAGTCCCCGACCACCAGCGACGCGGAGAAATCGGATCTCGTACGAGCCGTCGTCGAGGCCGTCGGCGACCGCGCCCACGTCGTCGCGGGCGTCGGCACCAACGACACCCGCCACAGCATCGCGCTCGCCCGCCAGGCCCAGCAGGCCGGCGCGCACGGCCTGCTCGCGGTGACGCCGTACTACAACAAGCCCCCGCAGGAGGGCCTGCTCCGCCACTTCACGGCGATCGCCGACGCGACCGAGCTCCCCGTGATGCTCTACGACATCCCGGGTCGCAGCGGCGTGCCGATCAACACCGACACGATCGTCCGGCTCGCCGAGCACCCGCGCATCGTGGCCAACAAGGACGCCAAGGGCGACCTCGGCCGCGCCTCCTGGGCCCTCGCCCGCTCGGGCCTCGCCTGGTACTCGGGCGACGACATGCTCAACCTGCCGCTGCTCTCGGTCGGCGCGTGCGGCTTCGTCTCCGTCGTCGGCCACCTCGTCTCGCCCGAGCTGCGCGCCATGCTCGACGCCTTCTCGACGGGCGACGTGCACAAGGCGACGGAGATCCACCAGAAGCTGCTCCCCGTCTTCACCGGCATGTTCCGCACGCAGGGCGTCATCACGACGAAGGCCGCCCTCGGCCTCCAGGGGCTCCCCGCGGGACCGCTGCGCCTGCCGCTCGTGGAACTCACCCCCGAAGAAACGGCCCAGCTCAAGATCGATCTTGCTGCCGGCGGGGTACAACTCTGATCACAGACTTGGCAAAGCTTCACAACTGAATGAACAGAATCACCAACTGAACAGCAGGACCCAGGAACCACCACAACTGCTATTGCACGAACGTCATGCGCGCCACGTGCCTACAGGTACGTGGCGCGCGTGGTTGAGGAGATCCTTTTGAGTCATCCGCATCCTGAACTCGGCGCCCCGCCGAAGCTTCCGAAGGGCGGCCTGCGGGTCACCCCGCTCGGCGGCCTCGGTGAGATCGGGCGCAACATGACCGTCTTCGAGTACGAAGGCCGTCTGCTGATCGTCGACTGCGGAGTGCTCTTCCCCGAGGAGGAGCAGCCCGGAATCGACTTGATCCTGCCGGACTTCACGTCCATCAGGGACCGTCTTGACGACGTCGAGGGCATCGTCCTGACGCACGGTCACGAGGACCACATCGGCGCCGTCCCGTATCTCCTGCGCGAGAAGCCGGACATCCCGCTGATCGGTTCCAAGCTGACCCTCGCGCTGATCGAGGCGAAGCTCCAGGAGCACCGCATCCGCCCGTACACCCTCGAGGTGTCCGAGGGCGAGCGCGAGCGCCTGGGCCCGTTCGACTGCGAGTTCATCGCGGTCAACCACTCCATCCCGGACGCGCTGGCCGTCGCCATCCGCACCCCGGCGGGCATGGCGGTCCACACCGGCGACTTCAAGATGGACCAGCTCCCGCTGGACCGCCGCCTGACCGACCTCCCGACGTTCGCGCGGCTCGGCGAGGAGGGCATCGACCTCCTCCTGACCGACTCGACGAACGCCGAGGTCCCGGGCTTCGTCCCGCCCGAGCGCGACATCTCGAACGTGATCCGCGGCGTCTTCGCCAGCGCGCAGAAGCGGATCATCGTCGCCTCCTTCGCCAGCCACGTGCACCGCATCCAGCAGATCCTGGACGCCGCGCACGAGTACGGCCGCAGGGTCGCCTTCGTCGGCCGCTCGATGGTCCGCAACATGGGCATCGCCCGGGACCTCGGCTACCTGAAGGTCCCCGCCGGCCTGGTGGTGGACGTCAAGACGCTCGACGACCTGCCCGACAGCGAGGTCGTCCTCGTCTGCACGGGATCGCAGGGCGAGCCGATGGCGGCCCTGTCCCGCATGGCCAACCGCGACCACCAGATCCGGATCGTCTCCGGTGACACGGTGATCCTGGCGTCGTCGCTCATCCCCGGCAACGAGAACGCGGTCTACCGCGTGATCAACGGCCTGACCCGCTGGGGCGCGAACGTGGTCCACAAGGGCAACGCCAAGGTGCACGTCTCGGGCCACGCGTCCGCGGGCGAGCTCCTGTACTTCTACAACATCTGCAAGCCCAAGAACCTGATGCCGGTCCACGGCGAATGGCGCCACCTGCGCGCCAACGCCGAGCTCGGCGCCCTCACCGGCGTCCCGCACGACCGCATCGTCATCGCGGAGGACGGCGTCGTCGTCGACCTCGTCGACGGCAAGGCGCGGATCTCCGGCAAGGTCCAGGCCGGTTACGTCTACGTGGACGGCCTCTCGGTCGGTGACGTCGGCGAGCCCGCGCTCAAGGACCGCAAGATCCTCGGGGACGAGGGCATCATCTCGGTCTTCGTGGTGGTGGACTCCAGCACCGGGAAGATCACCAGCGGCCCGAACATCCAGGCCCGCGGTTCCGGCATCGAGGACTCGGCGTTCCACGCGGTCCTCCCGAAGATCCAGGACGTCCTGGAGAAGTCGGCCCAGGACGGCGTCGTCGAGCCCCACCAGCTGCAGCAGCTCATCCGCCGCACGCTGGGCAAGTGGGTCTCGGACACGTACCGCCGTCGCCCGATGATCCTTCCGGTCGTCGTCGAGGTCTGAGGCACGTAAGGAGCGGGGCGCCTCGATTTGCATCGGGGCGCCCCGCTCCAGTACGTTTACGGTTCCGCTCGAGGGGAACCCGCCGCACTCACGTGCTCGGATCAACTCCCCGACACGGGGCGGAAATTCCGACTCAGAATCTCTGATAAAGTCGGCACCGCCGAAAGGCAAAGGCCCTCCAACGGCCACCGGAAATGAAATCCGAACCGGAAACGGAACGGAAAACGGATCTGGTA
>NZ_JBHWKQ010000082.1:0-4726 GCF_042730865.1 Streptomyces sp. NPDC059897
CCCGACTGGTGGCTCCTCGACCCCGCCTACGGAGCCGAACCCGACCACCGCGGCATCCGCGACCTCGTCCGCGACCTCAACACCTGCTACCGGGCCGCCCCCGCCCTATGGGAACGCGACACCGACCCGACAGGCTTCCGCTGGGTGATGGCCGATGACGCGGACGACAACGTGCTTGCCTTCCTCCGCCACGCCGCGGACGGCAGCCCACTGCTGGCCATCTGCAACTTCGCGCCCGTACTGAGGGAGGGCGTCCGGATCGGCGTCCCACGGACGGCCTCCGGAGCATGGCAGGAAGTCCTCAACACCGACGCGGAGCGCTATGGCGGTAGCGGGGTCGCCAACGGCGCCTCCCTGGCGGCCGAGGAGTCGACGGCCTGCCACGGCCTGCCCGCTTCGCTGGAGGTGTGTCTTCCGCCGCTGTCCGCGCTATGGCTGACGCCGAAGGGCCACGCATGATGAACCGTTCCGCGAGCGCACGGCTGGTACGTACGAAATGAACACCTCCACGACAGCCCCATACGCAGATCCGAACAGCAACTCGGTGCTGGGCGCCCTCTGTTGGGTGAGCCTGTCCACACATGACCTGGCCGAGGCGGAAGACTTCTACCACGCGGTGCTGGGGTGGGACTGGCGCGTGAGCAGGCTGGGCGAGAGCTACCGGTTCGCGAGTGTGCGCGGGGTTCCGGTGGCAGGGATCTCCTCCACGGGGAGGGGCTCGATGCCCGGAGTGTGGACACCGTTCTTCGCCACGGCAAGCGCCGACGACACCGCGGCCCGCGGCCGCGAACGCGGCGGGACGACCGCGGTGGGGCCCCTGGCCTTCCCGCCGGGGAGAGCGGCCGTGCTCGCCGACCGGGACGGGGCGGTCTTCGGTGTGTGGGAGGGCGAGCTGGTGAGCGACTGGGAGAACTGGCGCCGGGCGGCGCCGACGTTCTTGGAGTTGCATACGCGCGATGCCTTCGACGCGACGATGTTCTACTCCGAGGTCCTGGGCTGGGCGTCCGAGGAGGGCGGATGCTGTGAGGTCCGCTACGAGGACGAGGAAGTCGTCCTGCGCAGCCGCGGTCAGGTCGTGGCCCGCATCCACTCGGGCGCGGTGGACTCGGCCCCCGACCCCCAGGTCCGGCCGCGGTGGCAGGTCCACTTCTCGGTCGACGACGTGGAGGCCTGCATGCAGGCAGCACGAACCCACGGCGGCCAAGCCCTGTCACTCGGAACGGATTCGTCCGAGGCACTCCTGACGGACCCGGGCGGAGCCGGATTCGTGGTGAACGCGAGGGCACCGGTGGCGCCGTCGGGCCAGGAAGTGTGACCCAAGCCGTCTCCGGTGCCTGGCGTTTGGTGTCAGCGCAGCCACTGGGCCTGGTCGGCGGGGCGGTACAGGGTGATCGCGTTGGTGATCTTGTCGAGGACGAGGTGCCGGTAGGTCGCCTCCGTGACTTCTCCGTCGTAGGCGAAGTGAGGATCGCCCTGCAGGACGTGCAGCTCGAGGCGGCGTACCTGGGCGGTCGTCAGGACCCGGGAGTTGTGCAGGGTTCCGGTCAGGACGGCGAGGAGGAGCCGGGTGCGGGCCAGCGGGGTGCCGGCCTCCACGGCGCGGATGTCGAGCAGCCCGTCGTCGAGCTGGGTGCGGTAGGTGGGGGCGAAACCGGCGGGGTGGTAGATGCCGTTGCCCGCGAAGAGCAGCCAGATGCTGCGTGGGCGGCCGTTGATGGCCACCGAGAGCGGGCTGCCGGTGGCCAGGACCTTGGCCAGGCCCACGGCCAGCGCGGGCCATTTGCCGATCCGCTCCTCCAGGCGTTCCCGGGCGTGGACGAGTTCGGAGTACACGCCGATGCTGAACGTGTTGAGGAACAGCTGCTGCCCGCCGTCGCCGACAGGAGTGTCGGGGGCCTCGTCGGATGCCTCGTCGGGCGACGCCTTTGGGCCGCCGTCCTCCGGGCCGGTGTGGGGGCCTTCGGGAGGTGTCGCCCGGCCCGCGTCGGCGGTGACCGCCTCGCCCTCCCGGACGGCGCGGGCGACATCCTCAAGGGTCTGGTTGCCGAGGTCGCCCGCGAAGTGGTTGAACGTACCGCCGGGGAAGACCGCGAGCGGTACGTGATGGCGCGCGGCCGTCGCGCCGGCCGCGTTGACGGTGCCGTCGCCGCCGCAGACACCCAGCGCACCGCCGTCCGCGAGAGCGCGCAGCGCCGCACCGTGGAGCAGGGCCAGGAGGTCGTCACCCGGTTCGAGGACGGTGATCGTGGCTTCGGGAAGGAGCGTGGGCAGCAGCGTCGCGGTGTCCTGGGACCAGGAGATGCCGGAGGACGGATTGACCACCAGATGCAGGCCCTTGCCGTCCTTGAGGGCCGGGGCCGGCCTGCGCGGGGGAGCTGCCGCCGCGGCGGCCTCCGGCTTGGCCGGCCACCAGCGGTAGGTGAGCAGCGCGGCGCTCACCCCCGCGACGATGCCCGCCGCGGCGCGCCCCCGGTGGGGGAGGTTCCCGCGGCCCCGCAGACAGGTCAGCCCGGCGGCGACGGGCAGCACGGCGAGGCCGTGGCGGGGCGACTCCACCGCGACCGCGGCGGCGAACGCCGCGGCCGACGCCACCGGGTTGGAACGCCGGGGGCCGGTGTCCGGGCGGGGTTTGGCCAGCGCCCGGTCCAGCGCGGCGACGATGCCCACGGATCCGACGCCGCGCAGTGCGGCCCGGCGGGCGCTCTGACCACCCGCCACGCCGAGCACGGCAGCGACGCCCAGCCACACGGCATCATGTCCGGCGGCGTTGAGCAGCACGCGCGCCGCGGAGTTCCCGCGCGTAACCCGCTTCACCGAGAAGGGCGCCTGGGGTCGTATTCCCCAACCAAGTGTCCTGCCCGCAAGTGTCTTGCCCGGTCGTCCAGGTCGCTTCATGCGCTCGCTACACCTCTGCCCATCGAGTCCAGTACGCGACGACCGGGCCCGACCGTGGCGTCCCGTCAGCTTATCGGCGCCTGATCTCCCCACGAGGGGCAGCAACCTGCAGGGGGCGAGGACGCGTATCCGGCGGCCGTCGGGCCGGAGTCCGGATGGTCGTGACCCGGGGGCGGCCAGCCGGGGCGATGCGCCTGGGGGAGGACCGTCAGCGCCTGACTCACGGTGGGGCGGCAGGGCAGGAGGTCGCTGCTGCCGGTCTGGGCGAGCAGATCGATCAGCCGTCGGCCGGGCCCGGCGAGCAGGAGCAGGCCCTCGCGGCGCCGCAGCAGCCAGCGGGCGGCGAGCAGGCAGTTGAGGCCGCGCGAGTCGCAGAACGTGAGCGCCGTGACGTCCAGCACGAGATGCCGGTGCCCGGCCAGCACGCGGGTTCCGATCGTGCGGAGGAAGAACTGCTCGCAATCCTGGTCGAGTTCCCCGCTCACGCGCAGCACCGCGCAGTGTTCGCAGCGCGTCAGTTCGGTGATGGACAGGCGGCTGGTCTGCGTGGACATCGCGGCTCCCTCCGGTCGTGCGGTCACGGTGTGTGAGGTGCGGTCGGCGCGGCCGCATCGCACGGCTTCTCGTTCCGGTTGCCACGGCGGTCTCCTCGTACGCGCCGAATTTCGCCAACGAGCGGAATCCGTCGCCAAGTTGAATGCCCGCAAAGTGTCGTGGTCGGGCGCGACCGGTGGAAGTGGAGGCGCGGCCGACGGGTTCGCGAATGTTACGGAGCGTCAAGTTCCGGGTGTGCGGGGGAAGATTGCGGGTATGGGTCGTGCACGCCGCACTCCCAACGGGGGAGTGCCTCCGGACCGAGGAGCGACGATGACGTCCCAGGCCACCAGCCATTCGGCGGCGCGGACCGATACGGCTGAGCGACATACGACCGGCCCGGGCGGTGTCGCTCCGTCGGCCGGTGTCCCGGGCCTTCCGTCACTCTCCGCCACGGACGCGCTCGCGCCGGCGGACATCCGTGACCTGTCGAAGTCGCTGTTCGCCCGGCTCGACGAGTTCGAGGAGGGCACCCATGAGTACGCCTACGCACGCAACACTCTGGTCGAGCTGAACCTCAATCTCGTGCACTACGCCGCACGGCGCCTGCGTGCTCACGGCGAGTCCTACGAGGACGTCGTGCAGGTCGGCACGATCGGTCTGATCAAGGCCATCGACCGCTTCGATCTGCACCGGGGAGCGGAGTTCACGAGCTTCGCCCTGCCCACCGTCATGGGCGAGATCAAGCGCTTCTTCCGCGACACGACGTGGGCCGTCCACGTCCCCCGGCGCCTGAAGGAGCTCAGCCTGCACCTCGACCGGGCGAGCACCCGCCTGGAGCAGGCGAACGGACACGCGCCCACCGTCGCCGAACTCGCCGCCCACCTCGGCCTCGACGAGGACGAGGTCGCCGAAGGCCTGAAGGCGACCAACGGCTGCACCGCCGCATCGCTCGACCGGTCGGCCGACCTGGGCGAGCCCGACGACACCTTGGCCGCCCACATCGGCAGCCAGGATCCCGAGTTGGCCAAGGCGGAGAACCTTCAGGCCCTCAAGCCGTTGATCGCCGCCCTCGCGCCCCGGGACCGCAAGCTTCTCGCGCTCCGGTTCGTCGACGAGCTGACGCAGGCCGAGATCGGAGGCGTCCTGGGCATCTCCCAGATGCAGGTCTCCCGCCGCCTCACTCGGGTGCTGAACCGGTTCCGGGCCCAGCTCGGCGCATAGGACGACCCGGGTCGGACCTCGGGGGGATCGGGCCGCGTGGAGGCCCGGGGAGGCGGAGTCGCTCCGCCTCCTG
>NZ_JBHWKQ010000083.1:0-4345 GCF_042730865.1 Streptomyces sp. NPDC059897
CTCTCAGGGCAGCTCGCATTAATCGAATAATAAGTGAAAAAGAGCAAACACACCCTAATCAAAGGCCCTTCGGGGCCTTTTCTCTGGCTGTCTGTCGGAGATAAACTGGGGAGAGCAGCGCAGCGTAGCTGCGCTTTTTTACGTTTTACGCATAGCAAAAAGCCCTGAACGTCAGTTCAGGGCTTTCGGCTTTATTTGATGCCTGGCAGTTTATGGCGGGCATCCTGCCCGCCCCCCTTCGGGCCGTTGCTTCGCAACGTTCAAATCCGCTCCCGGCGGATTTGTCCTACACAATTCGTCTCAGGATGCCCATGCTCGTGCAGAACGCCAGATAACAGACAAAACAAACAGCCCCATGCTTTCGCATGAGGCTTGTTGTTTTATTTGATGCCTGGCAGTGTCCTACTCTCGCATGGGGAGACCCCACACTACCATCGGCGCTACGGCGTTTCACTTCTGAGTTCGGCATGGGGTCAGGTGGGACCACCGCGCTATTGCCGCCAGGCAAATTCTGTTTCATTCCAACCGCCTCACTTCCATGAAGCCATCAGAACCAATCTCGGAACGTCGCTGAAAATCTCTCTAAAAACACCTTCGGTGTTGTAAGGTTAAGCCTCACGGATCATTAGTACTGGTTAGCTCAATGCATCGCTGCACTTACACACCCAGCCTATCAACGTCTTAGTCTTAAACGTTCCTTCAGGGACCTTAAAGGCCCAGGGAAGACTCATCTTGAGGCAAGTTTCGCGCTTAGATGCTTTCAGCGCTTATCTTTTCCGCACTTAGCTACCGGGCAATGCCATTGGCATGACAACCCGAACACCAGTGGTGCGTTCACTCCGGTCCTCTCGTACTAGGAGCAACCCCTCTCAATCTTCCAACGCCCACGGCAGATAGGGACCGAACTGTCTCACGACGTTCTAAACCCAGCTCGCGTACCACTTTAAATGGCGAACAGCCATACCCTTGGGACCTACTTCAGCCCCAGGATGTGATGAGCCGACATCGAGGTGCCAAACACCGCCGTCGATATGAACTCTTGGGCGGTATCAGCCTGTTATCCCCGGAGTACCTTTTATCCGTTGAGCGATGGCCCTTCCATTCAGAACCACCGGATCACTAAGACCTACTTTCGTACCTGCTCGAGCCGTCACTCTCGCAGTCAAGCTAGCTTATGCCTTTGCACTAACCTCACGATGTCCGACCGTGATTAGCTAACCTTCGTGCTCCTCCGTTACTCTTTGGGAGGAGACCGCCCCAGTCAAACTACCCACCAGACACTGTCCTCACCCCAGATTATGGGGCCGAGTTAGAACATCAAACATTAAAGGGTGGTATTTCAAGGATGGCTCCACGCAGACTGGCGTCCACGCTTCAAAGCCTCCCACCTATCCTACACATCAAGGCTCAATGTTCAGTGTCAAGCTATAGTAAAGGTTCACGGGGTCTTTCCGTCTTGCCGCGGGTACACTGCATCTTCACAGCGAGTTCAATTTCACTGAGTCTCGGGTGGAGACAGCCTGGCCATCATTACGCCATTCGTGCAGGTCGGAACTTACCCGACAAGGAATTTCGCTACCTTAGGACCGTTATAGTTACGGCCGCCGTTTACTGGGGCTTCGATCAAGAGCTTCGCCTTGCGGCTGACCCCATCAATTAACCTTCCAGCACCGGGCAGGCGTCACACCGTATACGTCCACTTTCGTGTTTGCACAGTGCTGTGTTTTTATTAAACAGTTGCAGCCAGCTGGTATCTTCGACTGGCTTCAGCTCCATCCGCGAGGGACTTCACCTACATGCCAGCGTGCCTTCTCCCGAAGTTACGGCACCATTTTGCCTAGTTCCTTCACCCGAGTTCTCTCAAGCGCCTTGGTATTCTCTACCTGACCACCTGTGTCGGTTTGGGGTACGATTTAATGTTACCTGATGCTTAGAGGATTTTCCTGGAAGCAGGGCATCAACTACTTCTGCACCGTAGTGCATCGTCATCACGCCTCAGGGTTAGTATGCAACCGGATTTACCAGGTCACACCCCCTACACGCTTAAACCGGGACAACCGTCGCCCGGCTAGCCTAGCCTTCTCCGTCCCCCCTTCGCAGTAACACCAAGTACAGGAATATTAACCTGTTTCCCATCGACTACGCTTTTCAGCCTCGCCTTAGGGGTCGACTCACCCTGCCCCGATTAACGTTGGACAGGAACCCTTGGTCTTCCGGCGAGCGGGCTTTTCACCCGCTTTATCGTTACTTATGTCAGCATTCGCACTTCTGATACCTCCAGCAACCCTCACAGGCCACCTTCAACGGCTTACAGAACGCTCCCCTACCCAACAACGCCTAAGCGTCGCTGCCGCAGCTTCGGTGCATGGTTTAGCCCCGTTACATCTTCCGCGCAGGCCGACTCGACCAGTGAGCTATTACGCTTTCTTTAAATGATGGCTGCTTCTAAGCCAACATCCTGGCTGTCTATGCCTTCCCACATCGTTTCCCACTTAACCATGACTTTGGGACCTTAGCTGGCGGTCTGGGTTGTTTCCCTCTTCACGACGGACGTTAGCACCCGCCGTGTGTCTCCCATACAGTCCGTCTCGGTATTCGGAGTTTGCAATGGTTTGGTAAGCCGGGATGGCCCCCTAGCCATAACAGTGCTCTACCCCCGAGAGGATACATATGAGGCGCTACCTAAATAGCTTTCGGGGAGAACCAGCTATCTCCGGGTTCGATTAGCTTTTCACTCCTAATCACACCTCATCCCCTACCTTTGCAACGGGAGTGGGTTCGGGCCTCCAGTGCGTGTTACCGCACCTTCACCCTGGACAGGGGTAGATCACACGGTTTCGGGTCTACGTCTACATACTATAATTCGCCCTATTCAGACTTTTCCCTACGGCTCCCCTATACGGTTAACCTTGCTACAAAATATAAGTCGCTGACCCATTATACAAAAGGTACGCAGTCACACCACGAAGGTGCTCCCACTGCTTGTACGTACACGGTTTCAGGTTCTATTTCACTCCCCTCGCCGGGGTTCTTTTCGCCTTTCCCTCACGGTACTGGTTCACTATCGGTCAGTCAGGAGTATTTAGCCTTGGAGGATGGTCCCCCCATATTCAGACAGGATGTCACGTGTCCCGCCCTACTCATCGAACTCACGACCTGTGCATTTTAGTGTACGGGGCTATCACCCTTTACTGCGCGACTTTCCAGACGCTTCCACTAACACACAAGCCGATTCAGGTTCTGGGCTCCTCCCCGTTCGCTCGCCGCTACTGGGGGAATCTCGGTTGATTTCTTTTCCTCGGGGTACTTAGATGTTTCAGTTCCCCCGGTTCGCCTCATGCCACTATGTATTCATGACATGATAGTGTGTCGAAACACACTGGGTTTCCCCATTCGGGTATCGCCGGTTATAACGGTTCATATCACCTTACCGACGCTTTTCGCAGATTAGCACGCCCTTCATCGCCTCTGACTGCCTAGGCATCCACCGTATACGCTTAGTCACTTAACCTCACAACCCGAAGATGTTTCCATCGTTCGTGCTGCAAACATTTGAGAGACTCTATGACAGGTTACTCTTCATCCCAGTACATCTACGGAGGGATAAATTTCAGCCGTCATGTTTCAATTTTCAGCTTGTTCCAGATTGTTAAAGAGCAATATCTTAAACATGACTCGCAAGTCATCTTTAAGATTTTTTCGGTTATCGCTAACCGGTGATAATGTCTTTCACTCATTATCGGAATGGCGTCCCCAAGGGGATTCGAACCCCTGTTACAGCCGTGAAAGGGCAGTGTCCTAGGCCTCTAGACGATGGGGACCCGAAATTGGCTTATCGAATCACCGATTCGATAATTTCGGGTAAAGGTGAGATTTTTCGTGAAAAATCGAGCGCCATTGTCGTTTGTCACTGCACTGGACAGTCACAAATCTCCCGGCACTTACCTATACCACAAGGTTTTGTTTGCTCATTACTTTTTCATCAGACAATCTGTGTGAGCACGCCACTCGAACTAATATCTTTAGGTAAGGAGGTGATCCAACCGCAGGTTCCCCTACGGTTACCTTGTTACGACTTCACCCCAGTCATGAATCACAAAGTGGTAAGCGCCCTCCCGAAGGTTAAGCTACCTACTTCTTTTGCAACCCACTCCCATGGTGTGACGGGCGGTGTGTACAAGGCCCGGGAACGTATTCACCGTAGCATTCTGATCTACGATTACTAGCGATTCCGACTTCATGGAGTCGAGTTGCAGACTCCAATCCGGACTGAGATAGGGTTTCTGGGATTGGCTTACCGTCGCCGGCTTGCAGCCCTCTGTCCCTACCATTGTAGTACGTGTGT
>NZ_JBHWKQ010000084.1:0-4194 GCF_042730865.1 Streptomyces sp. NPDC059897
GCCGGACACACACCGTGTGTCCGGCCCCGGCCGTTTGCCGTACGTGGCTTGTCAGGGCGTGAGCGGCGGACGCGGGTCCGCGTCGTCGCCGCGCGGGCCCGGACGCTCGTCGTCCCTGATGACCTCGCCCTGGATCACGGTCCCGCCGGACTGCCGCATCCGGGCCTGCTGGAACGCGTCACCGAACGGCCCCTGGCCCGCCGCCGCGCCCATCTTCCGCTCGACCTTGCGCTCCGTGTACCGGCTCAGCGCCGTGCGCAGCGGGGGAACGAGCAACAGCAGGCCCAGAGCGTCCGAGATCAGCCCAGGGATCATCAGGAGCAGCCCGGCGAGCATCAGCAGCCCATTGCCCTGCGAGCGCTGCTCAGGGGGCTTGGAGGCCTCTGGAGAGCCGCTCTGCTGGCGCTGCAGCGTCTCGGTGAGGTTCTTGAAGGCGCGGCGCCCCGCGGACTTCATCACCACGGAACCGGCCACGATGCCGGCCACCAGCAGGATGCCGAGCGTGAAGCCGCCGATCGCGCCCGCCACCACCGTGAGCAGCCAGATCTCCAGGACCATCCAGGCCGCTACGGCGAGCGGCAGATACCTGCGGAGCGGGGAGCGCCGGGCTCCGGTGGACGGATTACGAGGCGGAGTGCCAGTGGTCATGCCCCCAGTCTGCCTGGGGCCGGGTCCGATTGGCGTAAGCGGGGGATCAGGATCGCTCTCAGCGATCGCCGGGTTTGCGCCCCAGGACCTTGTCCACCCGCGCCCCCACACCCCACGTGGTGACCCGCCACAGCGCCTCCACGACGATGTCCTTGCTCATCTTGGAGTCCCCCCGCTCGCGCTCGACGAAGGTGATGGGGACCTCGACGACGTGATAGCCCTCGCGCACCGCCCGCCGCGCCAGGTCGACCTGGAAGCAGTAGCCCTGCGAGGCGACCTCGTCGAGGCCGAGGCCCTCCAGGGTCTCCCGGCGGAAGGCGCGGTAGCCCCCGGTGACGTCGCGGAGGGGGACGTCCAGGAGGAGGCGCGAGTACGTGGAGCCGCCGCGGGAGATGAACTGGCGGGACTTGGGCCAGTTGACGATGCGCCCGCCCGGCACCCAGCGAGAGCCCAGGACCAGGTCGGCGCCCTTCAGCGCGGTCAGCAGGCGGGGCAGCTCCTCCGGCTGGTGGGAGCCGTCGGCGTCCATCTCGACCAGGACGCCGTAGCCGTGCTCCATGCCCCAGGCGAAGCCCGCCAGATAGGCGGCGCCCAGGCCCTCCTTGCCGGTGCGGTGCAGGACGTGCACCTGCTCGTCCTCGGCGGCCAGCTCGTCGGCGAGTTTGCCGGTGCCGTCGGGGCTGTTGTCGTCAGCGATCAGGACGTGCGCGGCAGGCACGGACTTCCGGACACGGCCGACGACGGGCTTGATGTTCTCCGCCTCGTTGTAGGTCGGGATGATCACCAAGGTCGTGCCCAGAGGGCCGAACTTCCGCCCACCGCCGTCGCTCACAGCTTCCCCTTAAAACTTCCGTCCACAGGGGGACCACCATAGCGAGCACCCCAGTTCACGCCGATAAGGCGCCCTGGGTGAGCTGGATGAGCCGAACGAGTCGGCGCGGGCCGGAAACGAAACCGGTCACTGCGGATCGACGTGATCGACGAAAACTGCGGATCGGGGCCGGGCGTCCTTCGGGCCGACCTGGGGCCCGCTGGCTGCGGGTCGACCTAAAGCCGTTGTCTACTGAACGCCCGGGCCCCACCCGGGTCGCACCTGGCCGACCGGCCGGAACGTTCCAGCGCCCCGTGGCGCGGGCGCTGGGCCTGGCTCCCAGTGGTGGTACGCCGGTGCGGCGCACCACCCCCTGACCCAGCTGCGTTCTACGACTGCCTGGACTTCCCCGGTCGTACCTGGAGGTGGTGGACCCGGCCGAACCTACCCGTCGACCGCCGCGCCTTGTCAACAGGCGTTCGACCTGCGGCTCTGCGCGAACTGCGCTGGTCAGCGCGGAGGATTCGCAGGTCGCACGGGACCGTTCGGCGCCAAGATCGAAGTCGTGGCGCCCCGGTTATCACTCGTCCGGCCGTACGAAGACCGTCTGACCGAACACCACCGTCCGCAGGCAGACCGGGAGTTGGGCGCCCGGAGAGAGGTCCGGCAGGCCGGGCGTGCCGGAGCGCGGATCGGTCGACCAGCGGGCGACACGGTCGTCCGGCGCCTGCACGACCAGCTCGTCCGTGCGCCAGACGGCGTAGTCGGCGGGGGCGCCCGGTACGAGGATTCCCGCGTCGTCGCGGCCGACGGCACGCCAGCCCCCGCGCGTGTGGGCGGTGAACGCGGCCCGTACGGAGACGCGGTGTTCGGGCGTCCGGTGGAACGCGGCGGCGCGGATCGTGCCCCACGGGTCGAGCGGGGTGACCGGGCTGTCGGAGCCGAAGGCGAGCGGGACGCCGGCCTTCAGGAGGGCCGCGTACGGGTTGAGGGTGCGTGCCCGCTCGACGCCGAGACGGTCGGCGTACATGCCGTCCTCGCCGCCCCACAGGGCGTCGAAGGCGGGCTGTACGGAGGCGGTGAGGCCGAACTCGGCGAAGGCGGCGACGGTTTCGGGGGTGAGCATCTCGGCGTGCTCCACGCGGTGCCTGGCCGCGCGTACGCGCGCGAGGCCGACCTTTTCCGCGGCGGCGCGCACACCGTCGACCACGGCGGTGACGGCGGCGTCCCCGATGGCGTGGAAGCCCGCCTGGAGGCCCGACTCCGTGCAGGCGGCCACATGGGCGGCGATGTCCTCGGCCGACATGTAGGCGGTGCCGGTGTGCGGCGCGGCGGCACTGTCCGCGTAGGGCTCGTGCAGGCACGCCGTGTGGGAGCCGAGGGCGCCGTCGACGAACAGGTCGCCCGCGGCGCCCAGCGCGCCGAGTGCGCGGGCGCGTTGGATGTCGCGGTCCGCCCAGTAGCCGGCGACGCGCGGGCCGGGCTCCGAGCGGGCGAGGTCGAGCAGGCCGGTGAAGTCGTCCTCGGAGGAGATGTCGGGGCCCGCGCACTCGTGCACCGAGCCGATGCCGAGCGAGGCGGCGTGCTGGAGAGCGGCGCGCTGGGCCTCGTTACGTTGCTGGGGGCCCACGGCGGCGAGGGCGGCGGCGCGGACGGCGTGGTGGGCGTCGCGGGTGAGGGGGCCCTCGGGGTCGAAACCAGGGCGGTCCGTGATGCCGGGCACCAGGTCGAGGAGGGCGGTGCTGACGGCGGCCGAGTGCACGTCGATGCGGGAGAGGTAGACGGGGCGGCCGGCCGTGGCCTCGTCGAGTTCGGCGCGGGTGAGCGGGGCGCGGTCGGGCCAGCGGGCGGCGTCCCAGCCGTGGCCGAGGAGGACGCGGTCGGTGGGGTTCGCGGCCGCGTGTTCCCGTACGAGGGTCAGGGCCTCGGTGCGGGTGCGGGCGGCCGTGAGGTCGAGGCCGGTCAGGGCGAGGCCGGTCGACGTGGTGTGGACGTGGGCGTCGGTGAACGCCGGGGTCACCAGGGCGCCGTCGAGGTCGATCACCTCGTCCACGCCGTCCGTGAACGCGTCCGCGGCGCCCTCCGAGCCGACCCAGGCGACGTGGCCCGCCTCCACGACCATCGCGGTGGCGAACGGGTCGGCGGGGCTGTGGATCTCGCCTCTGCGGAGGAGGACGGTGCGGGGGGTGGGGGGCGTGCTCATGGTGACAGTTTCCCGTGTCCGTGGGGTCGGGTGTGCCGGGGGGTGGTCGGTGGGGGTGGGAGTGGGTGTTCTCGGCCTCATGTGACCGTTGCGCGGCACGGGGGCTTTCCGACCCGTGCCGGGGTCGGCGCCTCACGTGACCATTGCGCGGCACCGGGCGCCGCCTTGCCCACCCTGCCGCCCAAGGCGGCAGATTGCCCAAGGCGGGTGCGGCCGACCGCGGCGGATCGCCCAAGGCGGGGTGGGCAGCCGTGGGCGGTGGCAGGTCGCCCGACGGCACCCCGTGGGGCCGACGGCCCCGGAGGGGGCGGGTGGGTGGGTGGGAGATGGGCGGTGGGCGCAGGCCCGGCGGTCGGCGGCGGCGCAGCCCCGTGCCGGCCCAGGCCCCCCCCCAACCAACCCGCGGCGGGGGCGGCC
The DNA here is from genome assembly GCF_042730865.1 of Streptomyces sp. NPDC059897. Lineage (NCBI taxonomy): Bacteria > Bacillati > Actinomycetota > Actinomycetes > Kitasatosporales > Streptomycetaceae > Streptomyces > Streptomyces sp. NPDC059897. The sequence goes on from NZ_JBHWKQ010000084.1 coordinate 4,080, forward strand.
ACGCGCCGCGGCGCGCCCGCCCCCCCCCATTACCGTTTTCGTAGCCCCGCAACGGGGTTACCGGCCTTCGGAGTTGGCATGACTACCTCCCCTTGTCGAGTGCATGGCCCGGGGG
>NZ_JBHWKQ010000085.1:0-2703 GCF_042730865.1 Streptomyces sp. NPDC059897
TGCCCACCCCCCCCCCCCCCTCGCCCCGCCCCTCCCCCCCCCGGCCCCCCCCCCCCCCTGTGGGGGGGGGGGGCCCCTCGCCCGTACCCAAACCCTCATCAAGGGCGCGAACGGCATCGGCACGGTCCGCAAGACGACGCTGCCGAACGGTCTGCGCATCGTCACCGAGACCCTGCCCTCGGTCCGCTCAGCCACCTTCGGCATCTGGGCGCACGTGGGCTCGCGCGACGAGACGCCGACGCTGAACGGCGCGACGCACTACCTGGAGCACCTGCTCTTCAAGGGCACCAAGAAGCGCAGCGCGCTGGACATCTCGGCCGCGATAGACGCGGTCGGCGGCGAGATGAACGCCTTCACGGCGAAGGAGTTCACCTGCTACTACGCGCGCGTGCTCGACACCGACCTGCCGCTCGCCATCGACGTCGTCTGCGACATGCTGACCGGCTCGCTGATCGAGGAGGAGGACGTCGACGCGGAGCGCGGCGTGATCCTCGAAGAGATCGCGATGACCGAGGACGACGCGGGCGACGTCGTGCACGACCTGTTCGCTCACACGATGCTCGGCGACACCCCGCTCGGCCGCCCGGTCCTCGGCTCGGTCGACACGATCAACGCGCTCAGCCGGAACCAGATCACGCGCTTCTACAAGAAGCACTACGACCCGACGCACCTGGTCGTGGCCGCGGCGGGCAACGTCGACCACAACAAGGTCGTACGCCAGGTCCGTGCCGCCTTCGACCGGGCGGGTGCCCCGCAGGCCCTCGCCGAGCCGGTCGCCCCGCGCGCCGGCCGCAAGACCCTGCGCACCGCCGGGCGCATGGAACTCCTCGGCCGCAAGACCGAGCAGGCCCACGTCATCCTCGGCATGCCGGGCCTCGCCCGCACGGACGACCGCCGCTGGGCCATGGGCGTGCTCAACACGGCGCTCGGCGGCGGCATGTCGTCCCGCCTGTTCCAGGAGGTCCGCGAGAAGCGCGGGTTGGCGTACAGCGTGTACTCGTACACCTCGGGCTTCGCCGACTGCGGCCTGTTCGGTGTCTACGCGGGCTGCAGGCCGAGCCAGGTGCACGACGTGCTGAAGATCTGCCGCGACGAGCTGGACCAGGTCGCGCGGCACGGCATCAGCGACGACGAGATCAGCCGCGCCATCGGCCAGCTCGCCGGTTCCACGGTTCTCGGCCTGGAGGACACCGGGGCGCTCATGCACCGCATCGGCAAGAGCGAGCTGTGCTGGGGCGAGCAGATGTCGGTCGACGCGATGCTGGAGCGCATCTCGGCGGTGACCCCGGACGAGGTGCGCGCGGTCGCACGCGACATCCTGGGACAGCGCCCGTCCCTGTCGGTCATCGGCCCGCTCAAGGACAAGCAGGCGGCGCGCCTGCACGAAGCGGTCGCGTAACACCGTTTCACGTACGCATTTCAGTACGCACCGAAGGAACTGGGAGATCATGAGCAAGCTGCGCGTGGCGGTCATCGGGGCCAAGGGCCGCATCGGCTCCGAGGCCGTACGGGCCGTCGAGGCGGCCGAGGACATGGAGCTGGTCGCGGCCCTCGGCCGCGGCGACAAGCTGGACGTCCTCGTCGAGTCCGGCGCCCAGGTCGCGGTCGAACTGACCACGCCCGACTCGGTGATGGAGAACCTGGAGTTCTGCGTACGCCACGGAATCCACGCCGTCGTCGGCACCACGGGCTGGACCGACGAACGCCTCGCGCAGCTGAACCAGTGGCTGGCGGACTCCCCGGAGACGGGCGTGCTCATCGCCCCGAACTTCTCCATCGGCGCGGTCCTGACCATGAAGTTCGCGGAGGCGGCGGCGCCGTACTTCGAGTCCGTCGAGGTCATCGAGCTGCACCACCCGAAGAAGGTCGACGCCCCGTCCGGCACGGCCGCCCGCACCGCGCAGCTGATCGCGGCGGCCCGGGAGAAGGCGGGCAGCGCCCCCGCTCCCGACGCCACGGCCACGGCGCTCGACGGAGCGCGCGGCGCGGACGTCGACGGCGTCCCGGTCCACTCGGTGCGCCTGCGCGGCCTCCTGGCCCACCAGGAGGTCCTCCTGGGCGCCGAGGGCGAGACGCTGACGATCCGGCACGACTCGCTGCACCACAGCAGCTTCATGCCCGGCATCCTGCTCGGCGCCCGCAAGGTCACCACGCACCCCGGCCTCACCTTCGGCCTGGAACACTTCCTCGATCTGAACGGCTGACCTGCTGCGATGCGCGCGAAAATCACCTACGCAGTCACGGCCGTCGTCCTGGTCTTCTACTTCGTCCTGGCCGGCGACCGAGGCGTGATGCTCCTCCAGCAGGGCACGGCGCTGACGATCACCTTCGGCGTCGCGGTGCTGATCCTGCCGGTGATCGGCGTGTGGTTCCTGTGGGCGAACACCCGGTTCGTCACCAAGGCCAACAGGCTCGGCGAACTCCTGGAGGCGGAGGGCGGACTGCCCGTCGACGAACTCCGCCGCGACAGTTACGGCCGCATCGACCGCGACTCCGCCGACGAGGTCTTCGCCAGGCGCAAGGCCGAGACGGAGGACGCGCCGGGGGACTGGCGCTGCTGGTTCCGCCTCGCGGTCGCCTACCGGGACGCACGGGACACCCCGCGCGCGCGGAAGGCGATGCAGCGCGCGATCGCGCTCCACGAGGGCCGTTCGCTGAACGCCTGACGCATGACGAAGGGGCCGCACCGGCATCGTGCCGGTG
>NZ_JBHWKQ010000086.1:0-2388 GCF_042730865.1 Streptomyces sp. NPDC059897
TAGTAGCGCGCTCAAGACCCGAAGCGGAGTGATCTAGCCATGGGCAGGTTGAAGCGGAGGTAAGACTTCGTGGAGGACCGAACCCACCAGGGTTGAAAACCTGGGGGATGACCTGTGGTTAGGGGTGAAAGGCCAATCAAACTCCGTGATAGCTGGTTCTCCCCGAAATGCATTTAGGTGCAGCGTCGTGTGTTTCTTGCCGGAGGTAGAGCACTGGATAGGCGATGGGCCCTACCGGGTTACTGACCTTAGCCAAACTCCGAATGCCGGTAAGTGAGAGCACGGCAGTGAGACTGTGGGGGATAAGCTCCATGGTCGAGAGGGAAACAGCCCAGAGCATCGACTAAGGCCCCTAAGCGTACGCTAAGTGGGAAAGGATGTGGAGTCGCAGAGACAACCAGGAGGTTGGCTTAGAAGCAGCCACCCTTGAAAGAGTGCGTAATAGCTCACTGGTCAAGTGATTCCGCGCCGACAATGTAGCGGGGCTCAAGCGTACCGCCGAAGTCGTGTCATTCATACAACAGCCCCAACGGGTGTGTGGATGGGTAGGGGAGCGTCGTGTGCCGGGTGAAGCAGCACCGGAAGGTAGTTGTGGACGGTTCACGAGTGAGAATGCAGGCATGAGTAGCGATACACACGTGAGAAACGTGTGCGCCGATTGACTAAGGGTTCCTGGGTCAAGCTGATCTGCCCAGGGTAAGTCGGGACCTAAGGCGAGGCCGACAGGCGTAGTCGATGGATAACCGGTTGATATTCCGGTACCCGCTGTGACGCGAAAGACATCGAATCCAGTGATGCTAAGGCCGTGAAGCCGTTCCGGACCCTTCGGGGAATGGAAAGTGGTGGAGCCGCCGGCCCAAGCTGGTAGTAGGTGAGCGATGGGGTGACGCAGGAAGGTAGTCCAGCCCGGGCGATGGTAGTCCCGGGGTAAGGGTGTAGGGCGCTGTCCAGGTAAATCCGGACAGCTTGTGCCTGAGACCTGATGCCGAGCCGATTGTGGTGAAGTGGATGATCCTATGCTGTCGAGAAAAGCCTCTAGCGAGTTTCATGGCGGCCCGTACCCTAAACCGACTCAGGTGGTCAGGTAGAGAATACCGAGGCGTTCGGGTGAACTATGGTTAAGGAACTCGGCAAAATGCCCCCGTAACTTCGGGAGAAGGGGGGCCATTCCTGGTGATAGCACTTGCTGCTTGAGCTGGGGGTGGCCGCAGAGACCAGCGAGAAGCGACTGTTTACTAAAAACACAGGTCCGTGCGAAGCCGTAAGGCGATGTATACGGACTGACGCCTGCCCGGTGCTGGAACGTTAAGGGGACCGGTTAGTCACATTTCGGTGTGGCGAAGCTGAGAACTTAAGCGCCAGTAAACGGCGGTGGTAACTATAACCATCCTAAGGTAGCGAAATTCCTTGTCGGGTAAGTTCCGACCTGCACGAATGGCGTAACGACTTCTCGACTGTCTCAACCATAGGCCCGGTGAAATTGCACTACGAGTAAAGATGCTCGTTTCGCGCAGAAGGACGGAAAGACCCCGGGACCTTTACTACAGTTTGATATTGGTGTTCGGTTCGGCTTGTGTAGGATAGGTGGGAGACTTTGAAGCGGCCACGCCAGTGGTTGTGGAGTCGTCGTTGAAATACCACTCTGGTCGTGCTGGATGTCTAACCTGGGTCCGTGATCCGGATCAGGGACAGTGTCTGATGGGTAGTTTAACTGGGGCGGTTGCCTCCCAAAGGGTAACGGAGGCGCCCAAAGGTTCCCTCAGCCTGGTTGGTAATCAGGTGTTGAGTGTAAGTGCACAAGGGAGCTTGACTGTGAGACCGACGGGTCGAGCAGGGACGAAAGTCGGGACTAGTGATCCGGCGGTGGCTTGTGGAAGCGCCGTCGCTCAACGGATAAAAGGTACCCCGGGGATAACAGGCTGATCTTCCCCAAGAGTCCATATCGACGGGATGGTTTGGCACCTCGATGTCGGCTCGTCGCATCCTGGGGCTGGAGTCGGTCCCAAGGGTTGGGCTGTTCGCCCATTAAAGCGGTACGCGAGCTGGGTTTAGAACGTCGTGAGACAGTTCGGTCCCTATCCTCTGTGCGCGTAGGAATATTGAGAAGGGCTGTCCCTAGTACGAGAGGACCGGGACGGACGAACCTCTGGTGTGCCAGTTGTCCTGCCAAGGGCATGGCTGGTTGGCTACGTTCGGAAAGGATAACCGCTGAAAGCATCTAAGCGGGAAGCCTGCTTCGAGATGAGTATTCCCACCCCCTTTGAGGGGTTAAGGCTCCCAGTAGACGACTGGGTTGATAGGCCAGATCTGGAAGCACCGCAAGGTGTGGAGGTGACTGGTACTAATAGGCCGAGGGCTTGTCCTCAGTTGCTCGCGTCCACTGTGTTG
>NZ_JBHWKQ010000087.1:0-1913 GCF_042730865.1 Streptomyces sp. NPDC059897
GCGTTCGCCGCAAACCAACGCCTATACCCGTAAGTTCCTGTTGGCTTCGCCGTGGCAGCCAAAACAGTGCGCGGTGTTTGCCGGCGCATTGCGTTATCCGCGCTATCGCTGGTTCGATCGCATCATGATTCAATTCATTATGCGTATGACGGGCGGTGAAACGGATACCAGTAAGGAAGTGGAGTACACAGATTGGCAACAGGTCGACCGCTTTGCCCAGGAATTTAGCCAGATCCAGTACGAAAAGTGACAAAAACGCGGGTTTGGCCAGCGTTTTGCCGAAAAAAACCGCGCTTGAAAAGTTTTTTGCATTTAGGGGTTGCGGCCCGCCGAGAACTCCCTATAATGCGCCTCCACTGACCGGGAACAACGACTGACAAGCCGCCGGGTCAGCGAGAGGAAAGCGAAATAAACGCTTGACTCTCCGGGTGAAAAGCGTAATATACGCCACCTCGAGTTAGCAAGCGAAAGCGACTAACTCACTGCTCTTTAACAATTTATCAGACAATCTGTGTGGGCACTCCACAAGACGATATCCAGCATCTTCGGATGCAAAAAAATATCAAGTCTTGAAGAGTGACTAACTGAAGTAAAATTCATGCAGTAAATCTTTGAGCATCGCTTCTCGAGTGGAAGCAAATCAAGCTTTTAATTGAAGAGTTTGATCATGGCTCAGATTGAACGCTGGCGGCAGGCTTAACACATGCAAGTCGAGCGGTAGCACAGGGGAGCTTGCTCCCTGGGTGACGAGCGGCGGACGGGTGAGTAATGTCTGGGAAACTGCCTGATGGAGGGGGATAACTACTGGAAACGGTAGCTAATACCGCATAACGTCGCAAGACCAAAGAGGGGGACCTTCGGGCCTCTTGCCATCAGATGTGCCCAGATGGGATTAGCTAGTAGGTGGGGTAATGGCTCACCTAGGCGACGATCCCTAGCTGGTCTGAGAGGATGACCAGCCACACTGGAACTGAGACACGGTCCAGACTCCTACGGGAGGCAGCAGTGGGGAATATTGCACAATGGGCGCAAGCCTGATGCAGCCATGCCGCGTGTGTGAAGAAGGCCTTCGGGTTGTAAAGCACTTTCAGCGAGGAGGAAGGTGGTGAACTTAATACGTTCATCAATTGACGTTACTCGCAGAAGAAGCACCGGCTAACTCCGTGCCAGCAGCCGCGGTAATACGGAGGGTGCAAGCGTTAATCGGAATTACTGGGCGTAAAGCGCACGCAGGCGGTTTGTTAAGTCAGATGTGAAATCCCCGGGCTCAACCTGGGAACTGCATTTGAAACTGGCAAGCTAGAGTCTCGTAGAGGGGGGTAGAATTCCAGGTGTAGCGGTGAAATGCGTAGAGATCTGGAGGAATACCGGTGGCGAAGGCGGCCCCCTGGACGAAGACTGACGCTCAGGTGCGAAAGCGTGGGGAGCAAACAGGATTAGATACCCTGGTAGTCCACGCTGTAAACGATGTCGATTTGGAGGTTGTGCCCTTGAGGCGTGGCTTCCGGAGCTAACGCGTTAAATCGACCGCCTGGGGAGTACGGCCGCAAGGTTAAAACTCAAATGAATTGACGGGGGCCCGCACAAGCGGTGGAGCATGTGGTTTAATTCGATGCAACGCGAAGAACCTTACCTACTCTTGACATCCAGAGAACTTAGCAGAGATGCTTTGGTGCCTTCGGGAACTCTGAGACAGGTGCTGCATGGCTGTCGTCAGCTCGTGTTGTGAAATGTTGGGTTAAGTCCCGCAACGAGCGCAACCCTTATCCTTTGTTGCCAGCGGTTCGGCCGGGAACTCAAAGGAGACTGCCAGTGATAAACTGGAGGAAGGTGGGGATGACGTCAAGTCATCATGGCCCTTACGAGTAGGGCTACACACGTGCTACAATGGCATATACAAAGAGAAGCGACCT
>NZ_JBHWKQ010000088.1:0-1855 GCF_042730865.1 Streptomyces sp. NPDC059897
TTGCTGGCGGCGGCGTACGACCGGTTGCGCAGCGCCGAAAGCATCAAGACCGCGTCGTAATCGCGGTTTCCGCTGACTAGTCCTGATATAGGTTGACACTTTTCAACCGGATAACGCCCGATGAACCTCATCGGGCGTTTTGTATTTCAGCGACAAGTGCGGCCGCCGCGTGTTGTAGAGGTTCACCGACTCCCTGACCATCTTTCTTGCCTGCGCGATATCTTCTGGCCTGCCGAGCAGGTATTCCGTTTTGAGTATCCCGTTTATCCGTTCCGCCAGCGCGTTCTGATAACAGTCATACCCGTCCGTCATCGAGCAGATGACGCCATACTGCTGATGTAACGCCTGATATTCCTGCGAGCAGTACTGGATACCCCTGTCCGAGTGATGCACCAACGGCAACGCCGTGCGTCTGCCGGCCAGTGCCATTTTGAACGCGCAGGCGACATGCCGGGTATGCAGACTGTCATGCACGTGATATCCCACGATTTTTCTCGACCAGGCATCCGTTACCAGGCTGACATACGCCGTCCCCGTTCTCAGCGGCAGGTAGGTGATATCCGCCACCCATACCTGTTCCGGACGGCTGGCTATTACTTGATTGTCTCCCGCTTTTAGCAGGTTGGGATGGCGATAAAAACGATGATGGCTGTGCGTCGTCTTGTGATACGCCCGTTTAGGCATCACCAGTAACCGCGCGCAGCGCAGGATACTGAACAACCGGTCACGGCCCACATGCAACGCCGGTTCGGGGTGTTGCCGCAACAGGTGATGCAGCTTACGTGTCCCCAGTCGGGGTTGGTGCAAGCGGATGGCCGTCACCTGTTCGACGAGATGCCGGGCCTGCTCCTCTTTGCCTGCTTCACGCTGCAGGGACTGATACCACGCTTGTCGGCTGATGCCCATCCATCGGCAGGCCCGCGTTACTGTGAGTCCCGGTACTTGTGTTTGCGCGATAAGGCGGTTAGCTGCTTTTTTGTCAGCGTGGCGCCAAAGTCGGTGTTCATCACTTTGACGACAGCTTCGAAGAACTGGGCTTTGACTTCAGATTCAGCCAGTTGCTGCTCAAGTTCTTTAATACGCTGTTCGGGCGTCAGGGGGAGTTTGGGCATGTTGTCTCCGCACGTTCTGGTGGAAGGAGAAGTTCGCCAGTCAAGTTGACCGTATTTGCGCAGCCAGTTCATGACAGTCTGGCTGCCTTGGATACCGTAGCGATCTTGCGCCTGGCGGTATGTCATCTCGCCTTTTTCGACCTGTTCGACGACAGCCAGTTTAAAGGATAGAGAGTAATCGCGTTGTGTGCGTTTAATATACTGGTTCATCACATTTTCCTCTGTGCGTGAGTAAAATGTGTCAACGCTATTCAGGACGGGTCAATTGCATAAAAAAAGGGCACCGAAGTGCCCCTTTTTTGTGTCGAAAAATTATTCGCGATTAAGCGATAACTTTAGCAACAACACCAGCGCCTACAGTACGGCCGCCTTCACGGATTGCGAAACGCAGACCGTCGTCCATCGCGATTGGGTGAATCAGGGTTACAACCATGTTCACGTTGTCGCCTGGCATTACCATCTCTACGCCTTCTGGCAGTTCGATGGTACCGGTCACGTCAGTAGTACGGAAGTAGAACTGTGGACGGTAACCTTTGAAGAATGGCGTGTGACGACCACCTTCATCTTTGCTCAGGATGTACACTTCAGATTCGAACTGGGTGTGCGGCTTGATGGAGCCTGGTTTAGCCAGTACCTGACCACGTTCGATTTCTTCACGTTTGATACCACGCAGCAGAACACCTACGTTCTCACCAGCACGGCCTTCGTCCAGCAGTTTGCGGAACATTTCAACGCCAGTACAG
>NZ_JBHWKQ010000090.1:0-1463 GCF_042730865.1 Streptomyces sp. NPDC059897
CCCCCCCCATTACCGTTTTCGTAGCCCCGCAACGGGGTTACCGGCCTTCGGAGTTGGCATGACTACCTCCCCTTGTCGAGTGCATGGCCCGGGGGGTGGTGTCACCAGCTCCGGAGGCACTGACAGACCGCTGATTAGGGGCATGACCACCGGCCTTTTAGCAGGTCAGGAGGCTCTTCGTAATGTGGATGTGGCGATCAGTGCCGTGGCAGGGCCGGGTGAACAGCACCGAAGGATGCCCGACGTGATCGACACCAGTGACATCGACGTCTACCTCGGCCTAGACGTCGGCAAGGGCGAACACCACGCCACCGCTCTCACTCCGACCGGCAAGAAGACTCTCGACCGCAGGCTGCCCAACAGCGAGCCCAAGCTCCGCGAGGTCTTCGCCAAACTGCAGGCCAAACACGGCACCGTCCTCGTCATCGTCGACCAGGTGGCCTCCATCGGCGCCCTGCCACTGGCCATCGCCCGCGACCAGGGCTGCCACGTCGCTTACCTGCCCGGCCTGACCATGCGGCGGATCGCCGACCTCTATCCCGGCGAGGCCAAGACCGACGCCCGCGACGCGTTCATCATCGCCGACGCGGCCCGGGCCATGCCGCACACGCTTCGCTCGGTCGACCTTGACGACAACACGATCGCCGAACTCCAGATGATCGTCGGGTTCGACGACGATCTCGCCGCCGAGGCAAACCGCTTGGCCAACCGGCTCCGCGGTCTGTTCACCCAGATCCACCCGCACCTCGAGCGAGTGATCGGCCCCCGCATCCAACATCCCGCAGTGCTCAGGCTGTTGGACCAATTCGGCTCCCCGGCCCAGATCCGCAAGGCCGGACGCCGACGGCTGATCACCTTGCTCCGGCCGAAGGCACCGCGGATGGCCGAGCGACTGGTCGAGGACATCTTCGCCGCGCTCGGCGAACAGACCGTCACCGTTCCCGGCACCGACGCGGCCGCCCTGATCGTCCCGAGCCTCGCCGGCTCCCTCCAGGCCGTGCTCGACCAACGCAAACTCCTGGCCCACCGGATCGAACAACTCCTGGAGGCACACCCTCTTTCCGAGGTCCTGATGTCCCTGCCCGGCATCGGCATCAGGACCGGCGCCCGCATCCTCATCGACGTCGGTGACGGCACCGCGTTTCCCTCCGCGGCTCACCTCGCGGCCTACGCAGGCCTCGCGCCAGCGACCAGGAGTTCCGGCTCCTCGATCCGCGGCGAACAGCCCTCACGCCGAGGAAACAAGCAGCTCAAACGGGCCTTCTTCCTCTCCGCGTTTGCTGCCCTGGCCGACCCGGCCTCGCGGACCTACTACGACAAGAAGATCAGCCAGGGAAAGCACCACACCCAAGCCCTGCTCTGCCTGGCCCGCCGCCGAGCCGATGTCCTCTTCGCGATGCTCCGCGACGGCACCTACTACCAACCACCAACCCCGATTGCCCCTTGACCAAAGTCATAGGGGC
>NZ_JBHWKQ010000091.1:0-1125 GCF_042730865.1 Streptomyces sp. NPDC059897
CTAGTGAGCTGGTCCGGAGATTCGTGAGCAGTAGCGGCAGATGCGGTCGATGATCTGGTCTGCGGTCTTGGTCCAGTGGAAGGGCCGGGCCTCGCGGTTCCAGGCGTCGATCCAGGCCTCGAGTGCGGTCTTGAGTTCGTCGAGTGAGCAGAACGTGCCGCGTTCCAGGCAGCGTCGTTCCAGTTCGGCGAACCACCGCTCGACCTGGTTGATCCAGGACGAGTAGGTCGGGGTGAAGTGCAGCTGGAACCGGGGGTGTTCGACCAGCCATTTATGGACCACCGGGGCCTTGTGGGTGGCAAGGTTGTCGCAGATCACGTGGACCGCCAGACCGGGCTCGCTCTGGCGGTCGATCTCATCGAGGAAGTCGCGGAAGTCGACCGCCCGGTGCGTCGCGGACAACGTGCCGATCACCTTGCCGGTGGCGGTGTTCAGCGCGGCGAACAGATCGACGGTGCCGTGGCGCACGTAGTCGAAGCTGCGCCGCTCCGGCGTGCCCGGCACCATCGGCAGCACCGGTGCACTGCGCTGAAGGGCCTGGATCTGCGGCTTCTCGTCCACCGCGAACACCGCCGCGTTGGCCGGCGGGGCCAGATACAGGCCGACCACGTCCCGGATCTTGTCGAGCAGCAGCGGATCGGTGGAGATCTTGAAGTCCTCCACCCGCCACGGCTGCAGGCCGAACGCCCGCCAGATCCGCAGCACGCTGGTCGGAGAGATCCCGACCCGGGCCGCCAGTTCCCGCTTGGACCAGTGCGTGGCTCCCTCGGGGACCTCTTCCAGGGTGCGTACTACCACCTCTTCCACCTGGGCGTCGGTGATGGTGCGCGGCACCCCGGGCCGCGGTTCGTCCGCGAGGCCGTCCAGCCGGCCGGCCAGGAAGCGGGCCCGCCACATGTTCACCGTGGAACGGGCCACCCCCAACTTTCGTGCCACAGCGGCGTTCGACGCCCCCGTGGCACACTCCAGGACGATCCGCGCCCGCTTGGCCAAGCCCTGAGCGGTCCTGCGCCGGTTCGCCCATCCCTCAAGCGTCTTCCGCTCGTCCTCGGACAAAACGAGCGGGTCCAACCGCGGTCCAGGCACACCACCATCAGACCGCAGAACTCAAGACCAGGACACTAG
>NZ_JBHWKQ010000092.1:0-1106 GCF_042730865.1 Streptomyces sp. NPDC059897
TAGTAGTGCTTCGTTAGGTCTGTTCGTTGAGGCTGATCAGGAGCATGTTGGATGTGTGGACGCACATGAAGTGAACCGTCTGCGGGCGGAGTTGGAACTCTTCGTCGCGGATGTGTTCGCCCCGGTGCCGCGCAAGGACCAGCGGGGCTGGGGCGAGTGCTATCTGCGCGGGCTGATGCTGGACGGGCGGCGCAAGTCGATCCAGCCGATGGCCGCGCGGCTGCCGGACGGGAACATGCAGGCACTGCAGCAGTTCGTCAGCCAGTCGCCGTGGGACTGGACACCGGTGCGCCGGCGGATCGTCGAGCGGCTCTGCCAGGCGATCCGGCCCGAGGTGTGGGTGGTCGACGACGTGTCGTTCCCCAAGTGCGGCAAGGCGTCGGTCGGCGTGGCCCGGCAGTACTGCGGCGCGCTGGGCAAGCGGGCCAACTGCCAGGTCGCGGTCAGTGTGCATGCCGCTACGGACACGGCGTCGTGCCCGTTGGAGTGGGACTTGTTTCTGCCCGGGGAGTGGGCCGACGATGCCCGGCGGCGCAAGGCGGCCGGGGTGCCCGAGGACGTCAGGCATGTGCCCAAGTCCCGGCTGGCGCTGGGCCTGCTGGACCGGCTGGCCGACTGGCTGGGACGGGTGCCGGTGATCGTGGCCGATGCCGGTTACGGCCGCAGCGTCTCCTTCCGGCAGTCGCTGGAGGACCGCGGCTGGCGCTACGTGGTGGCCGTCGATCCCAAGGAAATCGTCCAGATGGAGGCGGCCGAGCCGTATCAGGTGCCCTATGGCGGGCTGGGGCCGCCGACCCGGCCCTGTTATCGCGAGGCCGCCCGGCCCCTGACCGATGTCGTCGATGCCACCACATCGTTCCAGCAGGTGACCTGGCGACAAGGCAGCAAGGGCCCGATGACCTCGCGCTTCGCCGTGCTCCAGGTGCGGCCAGCGGGCAAGCTCGCCCGCCGCGCCGCCCAGGAACAGGCCGGTGGACGCAGCCGGTGGGACGGCGTGCTGCCCCTGCGAACCCTGCTCGTCGAACAGAGCGAAAACGAAGCGGCACCGACCGGGTACTGGATGAGCAACCTGCCCGCCACCACCCCGCTCGCGGACCTGGTGCGGT
>NZ_JBHWKQ010000093.1:0-1005 GCF_042730865.1 Streptomyces sp. NPDC059897
GTTCCTGCTGGTTGCCACCCTGGCGGCCTGGTTCGGCATGAACGATCTGGCCGCGGCCAAGGCATCGCTGCGCCAGCAACTGCCGGTGCTCAAGCGTGGGCATTTATGGATGCTGAGTTTGCTGTACCTCGCGACCTTTGGTTCTTTCATCGGTTTCTCCGCCGGTTTCGCCATGCTGTCGAAGACGCAATTTCCGGACGTAGTGATCCTGCATTACGCCTTCTTTGGGCCATTCCTCGGTGCGCTGGCACGGCCAGTCGGCGGCGCGCTGTCTGACCGTTTCGGCGGCGTGCGGGTGACGTTGATCAACTTTGTAGTGATGGCCGTGTTCGCCGCGCTGTTGTTCCTGACCTTGCCGATGGCGGGTGAGGGCGGTTCGTTCATCGCCTTCTACGGTATCTTTATGGTGCTGTTTCTCACGGCGGGGCTGGGCAGCGGGTCGACTTTCCAAATGATCGCCGTCATTTTCCGTAAAATCACTGTCGATCGCGTGAAAGCGGCCGGCGGCAGCGACGAGAGCGCGCAGCGTGAAGCGGTGACGGACTCCGCCGCCGCATTGGGTTTTATCTCGGCGATCGGTGCCGCAGGCGGCTTCTTCATTCCCCAGGCATTCGGCACTTCGCTGGCGCTGACCGGTTCCCCGGCGGGGGCAATGAAAGTATTCCTGGTGTTCTATATCTTGTGTGTGGTCATCACTTGGGCGGTGTATGGCCGCAAGAAAAAGGCCTGAGTATCAAACGATTTTCTCAATCCCTCCCGACAGGGGAGGGATATTTCGCTCATTCCGAGTCATCTCTCCTCGCTCTCTCAGTGAAATTTTCTGCCTTTAGGTAAAATTCTCATCTCCGCTTGCCGTTTTTTTCTTTTTTTATAGTTATATCTCTCAATATGGGAATGTCTTCTCCCAAGCGTATTATATTATTTGCACGGTTTTTTCGTTTTGTTGAGAGTATTCTTACATTAAAATATTAATGTCTTTCCCGCAGGTTAAATGAAATTTCTGGG